>NZ_JAGQCK010000010.1:0-68093 GCF_024346155.1 Cyanobium sp. Candia 9D4
ATCTGTTGAGCGGTGAGGGGAGCAGGCATGGCCCGGTGCCCTGCGCATGGCAACCGGATTCAGCGCAGCCCCTCAAGAGCGGTCAACCTGTTTGGCGCGACCCCTCAACCAGATTGTCGTCGGACAGTAGGCCGAGCCGTTGTCGCTGAGCACCCGTCGGCACTCGATTCCCTGGCCGTTGAACCAGGCCACCGCACGGCTCAGGAAGCCCACTGTGGTCGGGCCCTTCTCGTCGGGCAGGACCTCGACGTAGGACAGACGGGTGGCGTCGTCGATCGCCACGTGAACCTTCTCGTAGCCAGCGCCGGGTGAGGAGCCCTTACGCGGATCACCGGTGATCCGGTGGCCAACACGCTCAAAGCGGGCCAGCTGCTTGATGTCGACATGGATCATGTCGCCGGGCTGCTCCCACTGGTACCGCTGCACCGGTGGCTACTGCTTAGCAGAAGCGCAAGCGCTAGGGGATCGAGGTTGCGCAGCCGGTTCAGCCCCAGGCGCCGCATCGCCCGGGCCAGGGTGCTGATCGGTACCAACAGCAGCCGGGCGATCCTCCTGAGGGTGCAGCGCTGCTGCCTGAGCTCTACGGGCTGCTGCAGTTGCTGCGGATCGAGCGTCCGCCGCTGGCTGCGGCGCACGCTGCGTCGATCCGCCAGTGCCGCTGGCCCGCCTGAACGGAAACGAGCGAGCCACTTGCGGGCCGTCCGTTCACTGATCCCGTGATCAGTGGCCAGCTGGGCAAGGCTCCTGCCCTCATCGAGGTGCTGCCGGATCAGGCGTTCACGACCGATCGGTGTCAGGCGGGCATTGGGGTGTGTATGCATAGGGTCTGAGGTCTTGGACTGTTGGGTCGCACCACAACCCTGTCGGCCTCACACCCCTTTGTCAGCCGGAACAACCTGGTGGCACTACACAGTTAGCCGTCCGAGCCCTGTCGCACGCGCTCTATGGGGGTGCTGATTTCGGCGAGTGCTTCGTCACGGCTGCGGAGATCACGCCCGCGGATCCGGACAGCTGGTATCGGGCCTGGACCGCCACCGGCAACCGTGTGTTTCGCATCGCCGAATCCTGTGCCGCGGCCGGCCACGCGGTAAGTGCACGCGAGGCCTACCTGCGGGCCAGCAACGACTACCGCACGTCCTATCTGCCGCTCTTCGGTGCGCCGGTGGACGACCGGCTGGTGTAGGCCTTCGACCGTGAGGCTGAGGCGTTTGCCAGAGCCGCCGCCCGGCTACTTCCACCGTGCCGATGACTCGGGCCAGCCGCGCCCCACGGTGATCGCCACCAACGGCTACGACGCCACCGTGCATGAGGCGCACTTTGCCCATGCCGTGGCCGCCGTGCGCCGCGGCTACCACTGCCTCACCTTCGACGGCCCCGGCCAGGGCCGCCCCCTCATCCACCAGGGCCTGGTGTTCCGCCCCGACTGGGAGAACGTGGTGCGCCCGGTTGTCGACTACGCGCTCTCCCGCCCGGAGGTGGACCCGCAGCGGATGGCGCTGATCGGCTGGAGTTTCGGCGGCTATCTGGCGCCCCGAGCAGCCAGCGGGGAGCACCGCCTGGCGGCCTGCATCGCCGACCCCGGCCAGTGGGATCTCCTCGAGGCCTTGCGGGCGAACCTGCCGCTCCCGCCTGCCGTGCGCGAACGCCTGCCAGAGATCGCCCCCGCCGATCTCGAAGCCCTGCAGGGCCAGATCCGCTCCAATCCATCCCTGCACTGGACCTTCCAGCGGGCCCTCTGGATGCATGGCCTCGATTCCGTCGCCGATTACGTCCGGATCGCCGGCGACTACAGCCTCAGGGGGCGCGCGGAACAGATCCGCTGCCCCACGCTGGTGGCCTGGGCGGAAGGCGATCCGATCGCGCGCTTCGCGCAGCAGCTGCATGCCGCGCTGCAGTGTCCCCGGACCCTGGTGCGCTTCACCACAGCCGAAGGCGCCGGCGGCCATTGCGAGGAGACGGCGCGTTCACTGTTCCATCAGCGTGCTTACGACTGGTTGGAAGCGGTCTTCAGCAGTCCTCCGCGCGGATGAACGAAGTTGCCCATTGCTGCGAAGCTGCCGTGCGTCCTGTGCTCAGGACTCATCCGCGCATGGATTTCGGGCTTTCAAGGTGTGTGGATGTAATTTGAGATCGAGGTCGGCACACTCACCAAGTTGCAATATCCACCTGAGTCACTGCCAGCAAGATATTGTTGCGTTTCAAGGCCATTCGAGGGATCCCTTACTGAATATCTAAGCAAAACAATCTATCGTCTCGACAGCCGAGCTATCGCTCAAGATCAGCAGCGGGGAGAAGCACCCTACGTGCAGCTTGCAGTATCAGACCCACCCGCTGGATCTTGATGTGAGGCAGTGCCCTCTAGAATAGATGGCTAACGACCAGCTGCCTGTTCAACGGCGTCGCCGAGGTCCCCAAATGGCACCGCCTTTGAGCAGAGGCTCTGAAGAGCGCCTAGGGAAATTCTCTTTTGGCTACTGCACGCTTGGTTGAGAAGGGGCGTGCCTAGCACGTAAAACTCCCACTGATTCACGTTGAGCAGATCGATCGATGCCTGGTCGATGTGAGCATGAATGGCGAAAACGTAGACGTCCGCTGGCCTGGCTGGTTCTTTTGCAGAAGTGTTCGTGGAGGCATCCCAGCTGAGCTTGGGAGCCATGTCGAAGCCAACGCTGGAGAGCTTTTCCTGCGCCCAGGACTGGACGTAGCCCGAAGCCTTGACCTCAACCTTGATGCCGGAGTCTGTTCGCAGATCATAGGCATCCCACTCTGTACGTACACCGTCATCGACGCCCAGCGCATGTGCCACAAGAAACTCAGCAAGGATCCCGCGTTGCGAGTTGCTGATGAGATCAGATCCTGACCATTGCCAGAACTGCTGCAAGGAGACACCCAGCGGTGCGCCATTCACGTGCAGCTGCTCTGCCCCGCTCTTACGCTCAGTTTCGATTCGCCCAAGGTTCATTGCTAAATGGCTCCCATCTGGATAACCCTCCAGATCAGAAGCGGGAAGAACATCTTTGCAAAGTGCGTATCACTTGCTCCCGCCTTCTGCATGTGGATGCTAGAAGCATTTTAACCAAGCAAAAGATACTATCTCTATCTGAGTTTTTTGCGAAGCAAATCTGCCATGGCTGATTTAGCCCTTTGCACGAACTGGTCCTCTGACTCACTGGCAAGAGGTACGCCGACCTCGTTACTAAACTGAGCAATGAACTCCTGAGAATGTGCAATTTCACTGACCTTGTTCCCAAACTCATCTCTAGACTCATCTGGAAACTGTTCACCAGTGGTCAGTACTGTACCGGCCAAGCATGCTGCAATTCCTGAAGCGGCCATTGCGATTGAACCGATGCCAGGGGGTGCAGTGAGATCTGGATTCTCTTGCGACTCGTAGAACTCCTTGAAGCTTTTAGGCTTGATCGTCATTGTTTTGACTGCGATAGAATGCTCGGAGAATCTGATCGAAACTTTCGACAACAAGATCAATGATTTTATCTTTGACTGGCTGCGGAAGATTTCCCCATAACCCCAGGATCCATTGAATGAACTCCCATAACAAATAAAGCACAGAAAAGCAGCTTCTATTAGCAGCTTGCCTGCACCGCCCAGAATTGTCAAGTTCAGATGCTACTAAAGCTGCCCCTGAGTGGCAGGCAAGAGGCTATTGCTATCGAAGCAGACTCGACGGCGGCCTGTCCACTCCAGGGGCTTGTTGGGCATTAATCGCTGAACCTATAGTCCAAGAGGTAGACCAAGAGGCTGTTGGGCCTCGATCCTAAGCCAGTAATTTAGTGGATCAAACGTAAAAGAGGCCCTCTCTTCAAGCACAGTTCTGGTGGCTTTCTTCCATATGACATCATCGCGTGGGGCGTCTGCAGAGTCATTCGCAGACCATGTTACCGAATTCAGTATGGCCTTGGGGCTTGGAAGACCGATGACAGTTCTAACGGCTGCGTCTACAATTCCAGTTTGACGCAGAAGGTAGATATCATACGCCACCTCTTCTTCCGTGTGTCCGGGGATCTCCGGATTGCCATCGACGTAACCGTGTGGTTGCTCTATGGCCCAAACAAGTATCTCACGGGCAAGATTCATGTCACGGTTCATACTGCAACTCCTGAGTAGATGGCCAAGCTTTCACCATCACACCTTAGATCGCAGATAGTCAGCAATTCATCTTAGAATCGCAACTCAAGGGATTTCTCGAGTCTAAACATTGCCCACCTCATTCAGAAAGAAGCAATGAGGCAAATAATCAGAAGTACTGGCGATAGGGCTTGCCATCAGAATTGAAGCGAATTCGATATCTGCCGCCCCTTGGCCCGACTTGAGAGCCATCATCGCTGTTGGTAGTTTGATCGAATGGCGCATCCTGGCTTCCTTTTGTATCTCTTGTTCTAGCCGACCAATAGCCCCTGGGATCATGAAAGGTTTCAGGCACTACTTCATCATCAGCGTTTATGATTCGATCCCGATTCTCAGCGGCCAAAGCATCCTCCAACCTTTTCTGAAGCCTTGGTGGAACTGCCCATTTCGGGAGCGCTGCAAGTTCTTCTATTGTTAAGTCGTCAAGAGACCTAGAATCCATTAAGAATGAAGGTCATGTTGTTCAACCTGACTTGACTCAGGCTATTTCCCAGCATAAGTGCCTAACCGTTTGCGCTAACCGAACCGTTGCGGCATGTGGCTAAAGGTCCAGAATGAAATGGCGGGTCTTTAGCCGCATCCCGAAATGGGTCCGGTTGAGCGAGGGGTAGGCATCAGTGTGCGGCCCAGAAACTTCTAGTATTTTGCGATTCACAAATTGCTTGGCGTTTAACGCGAAGCCATCGCAGCCGCACTGTGGCGCGGCTGCGATGGCTTCGTGAGAATGCGGACACTGGTGCCTAGCGGCGTCGCCGAAACCTGTGATTGATCCAGTGCCTCCACTTAGATGACACAGTTCTCGTCGGTGGCTCTAGATCTCCTAAATCGTCTTCTATGCCAGCAGAGTGATCATCACCGATTGTCAGTTTGGCGGGCTCACAATATCTGACCTCCTTATTCTGGAGGTTCACACGCCAAGCCTCGATCGCTGCCGGCAATTTGTGCTTGTCCTCGAAGACATTGGTGAAATACCGAACAACTGTGTCATCGATGTAAGCGACCCACATGCGCCCTGCGTCACCAAGCATGACGATGCTTTCCATGATGGTGTACAGGCCTGCCACGCCTCCACGAATAACACGGACTGACTCATCAGCGCCGAATTGCTCTTCATGCATATCCGCAGTGCATCCTTTCAGTGTGTCCCAACCTTCGCCAACCAAGCCATATAACCTCGCCAACTCCAGTTCATTGAGATATCCACGCTGAAACCATGGCTCCAACTGCCACCGAAATTCCCCACTAAAGTTCGCGCGCATACCGCCCCAGTAGGAACATCTCGCCGCCTCTTCGATGGAGATCGTTCTCGCACCCTGTTGCCATCCGCGCCGGAACACAAGTTCTCCATCGGGTTGCTCAGGACCGTTAGGCACACGGCAATAAGCTAAATCTGCAGACAGGATGCGAGCGTAGGAGGAAATGCGGCCCTGATGAGCTCCGTTGAACACGTCAAGCTCAAACAAAAAGCCGGTAGCGCCAGTCTCTCGGATGAACAGCCGCCCCCCAGTTGCATGCGCGGGATCGAAGTGCCACCGACCCCACCACAAGGCAGCGTCTGGGCCCGTGGGTAAACTGTGGGCGACGCCAGCACTGAGGGTGCCCCTAAGGCATGACTCAAGACGACCCTGCAGTAGTCCACGTGCTTCAGCGGGCGCTTCGTCGTCGCGCATCTCGTAGACAACCGTTCTTCTTCCTCGCAGATCAAACGGCAGTTGCTCGGGGCCACCGTATGCGCTGTTCATCACAAGGACTACATTTTCCCAGCCTAGCTCAGCCACTGCATAGCCAAGTTCGATCAATACATTCGGATTAGGGGTGGGCCGCCCTTGTTGGTGTTCGCTGACAATGCTTACATCAGCTACAAAGATGTCGGCGGTAGCGATTTTCGCGAGGATACTTTGAGCGATGTCGGGGGTTCCCGCAAGGTTCGCAGTATCGCGATCTAGAACAGGTTCGACGCCCGCATCTTGGTCGCGAGCAATAGCTCGAATGGCACGCTTAAGGGCATCCTCAATCAAATTTCGATTGGTGCGGCCCTGCAGATCTGACTGCCAAGAATAGAAAATTGTGCGCTTCACAAACTGTTCTGATGTGCTGTGATCTGGAGCGAACGCTACCGAGGCGCTGTCTCCGTTGTTCCCACAGGCATAGTCGATTAGCTACCCGCCGCGGGGAACCAGTTGCGAGGCTGGCTGGTGTCGGGAAGGTGAGGCCGCCTTCTGGGTTGAGGCAACGCTGCGCGTCGGTTCTGATGCCTAACGCCAAGATCAGAAGCGGGCGAGAATTCCTGCATCGCCCCCACCCCGAGCTCCCGTCTTCTGCATCTTGAGGTTAGGCATCACTGGACGATTGGATGAGTGCGTTAAGCTCATCTTTGTAAGCGACTATTGGCGAGTAGAGCTTGTGAAATGCTCGGCCGATGGCGCCCGAAAAAAGAGTCAGTTTAGGGTTATTAACCCCACCATTCAGAATATGGGTAAGCGCGATTCCTGGGTACGGGTCAATGTAGACGATGTCGGTGATGCCAAGTTGATAGGCTTTCTTGGCGCACAGCTCACATGGACTTGCGGTGGTAAATAGTATTCCTCCCTCAATCGCAGCGAGGCCATACTTTGAAATCTGAAGAAAAGCGTTCTCTTCGGCGTGCAGAGATCTTGTGTGTACCTGATTCTTGTCACCAGTATACGAATTATACTCAGACTTAAAGCAGAACGAATTGTTTCTGCCGTTAAGCTCGATGCCGGCGAATCTCGCGGTACTCTCCTTGAAGTGATCCAAGTACTTACCGTCAGTCCGTTCGAACTGGCTGTAGGCTATTGAATCGACCCCGCCAATCAGGTCATCGCGGTTACGGAGATTGCACGGTACTTGACCATGAGGCGCGTCATTCCAGCCTACTGCGCGCACTGAGTAATTCTTGTCTGTGACCACTGCGCCGACTTGGCGTGATATGCAGCCAGAGTTAAGTTTCGCAGTGTAGGCGATTTGCATACACCGTTCCACCGCACTAGGCGTCGTTATTCCGGGTCGCCGGATGAGTGATACAAAGCGAATCAGTTGATTCGCCAGGGTTTGATATTTATTGACCTCTGACGATACGTCAGGATTGCTGATGTACAGATCTGCGCGCTGAAGGCATGCCTGAATGTCTTGAACTGAGTAGAAGTCGGGTTCGTGCAGATCGTGCGGCGTGTACTCTGTCCTGTCCAATGACGCGATGTCTTCTTCCGAGTAGTGCTGTGCGCGCAGTCGCCTGATGCGGTCTCCCTCTGGAGCCGACACTGCGACTAGGAAGAAGGATGCATACCGATCCTGAAAAAAGATGGCCTCAAGAGGATTGCGGATAGCGTCGATAACGATAAATGTCTTGTCTCCTCGTTGCTGTTGAAACGCGTGTACTTGCTTGACAACGAAATTAATACGTTCCGCGATTGTGAAAAACTTGCCCTCAACCATCTCGCGTGTACATGGACTGCCTGAAAGGCGAAGATTCTGGCCCACTTCTTGATATAGCCTAACAAACGCGCTTTCCCCAAGGGCAGACTTAAGAACTTCGCATTGCTCTGGAAGCGTGTGAGTGTAGTACTTAGTCGGGTCTCCAGTGTCCTGTTGAGTTGAGAGTGCCTTGTAGGATTCTTGAAGTTCCGAAAGCAGTTTTTCGAACTTGGCCTTGAGTTCGTCATTAACCAAAAGATGGGAGAAGTGTTCGCTTACTTTGGCGATCTCTTCGTCAAGCAGGAACGTTGTTATGATCGATCTGACCTGGATTAAGAGAAACGGGGTCCAAGTCGCGGCAAAGTGCCGAAAAACAATCCGCTCCTTCCGCTGCTCGTTTGACTCAGGGGCGTTGCCGTTAAACAGACTGTGCTTGATCTGGTTCTTCGGCGACTGAATTAGCCTCGCCGCGGTGCTGCATCCACTACCTGTACGGCCTGTTAGACCAAAAAGTATGAAATCGTCTTCGTCGCCATAGAGCTTTGCAACTGCGGATTTGAGGTAGTTTGTGTTTGAATGCGGTCCGATGGGGTCATTCATTACAGTTGGTAATCGTCTTTGCGCTTGTGGGAATGAGGGCTTGATCGTGACGCCCAACGTTTGACATGAGGGTGGCCGACCGGCACTGCCGGTTGGACTTCCCCTCGATGGAATGGTTAGGCATCTACTCAACTCTCTTCCGCTCTTTTCGCCAATGCTCCAGAAGCTCAGTGTTTCCTGATGCCACCTGGATAAGCATTTGCAGCGAAAGGACAGAACCGGGAACGATGCCCGCCTCGTCAATCTCCTCCCCATCGAAGTCTGGATTGGTCGGGATTTCGACATTCACCACCCACCATACGCCAATCTTCCGCAGCAGCGCCACCAGTTCTTCGAACTGCGTTTCGTGCGCTGACTCGACCTGACCAGTTACTACAGCGAAAAGCTGGTGCGCCAGTTGATTGCGCGTGCTCTTCAGCTTTTCAAAGGTGGTCAAGTCTTCTTCGTCAATGGCATCGTTCTCACGCAGCCATTGAAGCGACGCATACAGCGGGCTCTTGTTCTTAGAAAGAACTTTTGATTGGTACTCATCCGAGATCGTGGGCCCACGCTCAATGACGACGTTTGTGTAGAAGCCGCGAACATCCTCCACGATTGAGTCTTTGAGGATCTCGAACGTCGTGATGAACATCGTTGCCAGAAACAAGGACGGTCGAACCACATCAGGATCGAGAAACCGTTCCCACTGGTCGTCCGTGCTCGCCATAGATGCCTAACCCGTTATTGGGCGGTTCCGATAACCACCTTCACCCCAGGCCCGCAGCCGCATAAGAAGTTGATCTTTAGCAGGCCATCCTGCCAAACCACCCTCGCCACAACCAATTAGCCCATGAGCCCCGACCCAAGCAAGCGACTTAGACGGACCCGATAACCAACTGTCCGCTTCGCTACAGAGTCTCCTTCCCTCTCCTATCCGATCCATCCTCCAATTCCCTCAAACCTTCGCCAGCGTCACCCGCTCAGGCTGGTGCTGGTACTTGCCCTGGCGGTCGTTGTAGGTGGTGGCACAGGGGTCGCCCTCGAAGAACAGCAGCTGGCAGATGCCTTCGCCGGCGTAGATGCGGCAGTCGGCGCCGGAGGAATTGCTGAACTCCAGGGTGAGGTGGCCCTCCCAGCCAGCTTCGGCCGGGGTGGTGTTCACGATGATGCCCAGCCGCGCGTAGGTGCTCTTGCCCAGGCAGATCACGGTGATATTCGACGGCACCTTCATCTTTTCCAGCGCCACCCCCAGCCCGTAGGAATGGGCCGGCAGGATGAAGTAATCGCCGTCCTCATCGCTGTGCATCGGCGCCGGCTCCAGGTTCGCCGGGTTGAACCGCTTCGGGTTCATCACCGTGCCGGGCACGTGGCGGAAGATCAGGAACTCCTTCGGCGACAGCCGCAGGTCGTACCCGTAGGACGAGCACCCGAAGCTCAGCACCGGACCGGTTCGGCCCTCCGGATCCAGGTGGCGCACCAGCGTCGGCTGGAACGGCTCCAGCATCCCGGCCGCGGCCTGTTCGTTGATCCAGTGGTCGTTCTTGAGCATGGCGTCAGCCGCCGCGGCGCAACTGGGTGACCTGATCGGCCATCGCCATCAGGCTGGCCGGCATCGAGGGGCCCGTCAGGATGACATCCAGATGGGCTGGCCGCTGTTCAAGCGCCTCGATCACCGATGGGGCCGGCAGATACCCCAGGGCGATCGCCAGGCCCAGTTCATCGAGCACCAGCAGATCCAGATCCCCCTTCAGCAGCCGCTCGCGGCTCACCTCCCACACCTCGGCCACCGCTTCGAGCGCCTCCTCGGCCGTGGCCCCCTCCTCCCCTTGCGAGCCCGGCGGCCCATCGAGGCAGTGGGGCGTGCCCGGCCGCAGCCACTCCAGCCGGCCGCACAGCCGCAGGCTGCCCGCCGGCCCCTGCTCCACGCCCCCCTTGAGGAACTGGCTCACCAGCACCCGGCTGCCCAGCCCGGCGCTGCGCAGGGCCTGGCTGAACACCGCCGCGAAGCTGCCCCGGAAAGGCGCCGTGTGGATCTGCAGCAGCCCCTCCGGCTGGCTCACCAGCCGCAGGGGCGGCACCAGGGCCAGCGGCTCGGTGCGCGCCGGGGCGGCCGTGCGCCGGGGGTGGCCGGGGTCGATGAGGCTGGCGGTCATGGACACCCCACGGAAGCGTTGGTGTGAAAGGTCCGGACGGATCGCCCCGGCCGCTCACCTCCCGAATGTAGCGGCCCTCGCCAGCCCGGCACACCATCGGTAGTGGCTGGGAACAGACGTACCACCGGCGCCACCTACGCTGGCCCGGCTCCGCCAAAGGCCGCGTGACCACTCCCGCCGACGCCCCCCGCAACGACGGCCGCACCGCCGATGCCCTGCGCCCGGTGGCCGTCGACTGGGACCCGATGGGCTTCGCCCTCAGCTCGGTGCTCTTCGCCGCCGGCCGCACCCGCGTGCTCTGCAGCGTCTGCCTCGATCCCGAGGTGCCCCGCTGGCGCAAGGGCTCCGGCAGCGGCTGGCTCAGCGCCGAATACCGCCTGCTGCCGGCCTCCACCCCCAGCCGCCAGGGCCGCGAACTGATGAAGCTCTCCGGCCGCACCCAGGAGATCCAGCGCCTCATCGGCCGCAGCCTGCGGGCCGCCCTCGACCTGGAGGCCCTCGGCGAGCGCACCCTGCTGGTCGACTGCGACGTGCTCCAGGCCGACGCCGGCACCCGCACCGCCTCGATCACCGGCGCCTGGATCGCCCTGGCCGCCGCCCTGGAGCGCCTCCAGCACCAGGGCGTGCTGGCCGCCTCGCCCCTGCGCCAGCAGGTGTCGGCCGTGTCGGTGGGCCTGGTGGATGGCCGGGCCCTGCTGGATCTGGACTACTCCGAGGATTCCCGCGCCGAGGTCGACCTCAACGTGGTGATGGACGAGCAGGGCCGGCTGCTGGAGATCCAGGGCACCGCCGAGGGCGCCCCCTTCTCCCGCTCCCGCCTCGACGCCCTGCTGGATCTGGCCGAACCGGGCCTGCGGGACCTGCAGGAGGCCCAGCGCCAGGCCCTGGCTGGGGCGCCGGCCGGGCCCAGCGTGGTTGCAGCCGCACGGACGACCGGCTAAAGAGTGTCATTGGCTACATGGATCGGCCAGACCGATCCATAGGTTCATCACCAATCGCCACGCCTTGATGGTCGGCGCTACGCGTGGCTTCAGCCGCTACCCCAGCAGCCCATCCAGCGGATCCCCCGGCTCCGTGACCCCCATGGGCGCCCCCGGCACCATGGCCACCACCCTGCTGGACGTGATCCGCGGCCTGGCCGGCAGCAGCGTCGAGACCATCGAGCGCGGCAAGACGATCTTCTTCCCCGGCGACCCGGCCGAGCGCGTCTACCTGCTGCGGCGCGGTGCCGTGCGCCTCTCGCGCGTCTACGAGTCGGGCGAGGAGATCACCGTGGCCCTGCTGCGCGAGAACAGCCTGTTCGGGGTGCTCTCCCTGCTCACCGGCCAGCGCTCCGACCGCTTCTATCACGCCATCGCCTTCACCCGGGTCGAGATGGTCACGGCCCCGGCCACCTCGGTGCGGCGGGCCATCGAGCAGGACGCCAGCGTCGGCCTGCTGCTGCTCCAGGGCCTCTCCTCCCGCATCCTCCAGACCGAGACCATGATCGAGACCCTCACCCACCGGGACATGTCCTCCCGGCTGGTGAGCTTCCTGCTCGTCCTCTGCCGCGACTTCGGCGTCCCCGGCACCGAGGGCATCACCATCGACCTGCGCCTCTCCCACCAGGCCATTGCCGAGGCGATCGGCTCCACCCGCGTCACCATCACCCGCCTGCTGGGCGACCTGCGCAACGACGGCCTGGTCCAGATCGACCGCAAGAAGATCACCGTCTTCGATCCCATCGCCCTGGCCAAGCGGTTCAGCTGATCGGGCGGTCGCCGCCGGGTGCCGCGAGGCCACCAGCAGGGATACTTGGTGGACCGCAAAACCGAGGCGCAGACGGTGTCGGGTTGGCTGCTGATCCTCGCGCTCCTGGTGCTCGGCGGAGTGCTCTCCACCCTGGGCGACCGGCTCGGCAGCCGCGTCGGCAAGGCGCGCCTCAGCCTGTTCAACCTGCGGCCCCGCAAGACCGCCGTGGTCATCACGGTGCTCACCGGCAGCCTGATCAGTGCCGTATCGCTGGGGCTGATGCTGCTGGTGAGCGAGCGCCTGCGGGTGGGGCTCTTCGAGCTCGACCAGATCCAGGACCGCCTGCGGGACAGCCGCGCCGCCCTCAAGCGCAATGAAGGGGAACTGTCCCGCACCCGGGGCGAACTGGAGCGCAGCCGCCTCGATCTGATCACCGCCGAGCGCCGCCGCGACCAGGCCCTGGCCAGCCAGCGCCGCGCCCGCGACCAGCTGCTGGCCGCCGAGCGCCGCGTCGACACCCTGCGCCGTGAACTCCAGCCCCTGCAGGCGGAGCGCGCCCGGCTGGAGGCCGAGCGGGCCCGGCTCAGCCGGGAGGTGCAGGGCCGGGACGCCGAGATCCGCCGCACCGAGGCCGAACTGGCCAGCGTCCGCCGCCGCATCGCCGCCGGCGCCAAGGAACTCAAGGACCTGGAGACCAACGTCATCGCCCTGCGCCGCGGCGACGTGGTGATCGCCAGCGGCCAGCCCCTGGCCACCGCCAAGGTGCAGCTGCAGCGCCCCGACCAGGCCAAGCAGGTGATCGATGCCCTGCTGCAGGAGTCGAACCGGGCCGCCTTCCAGCTGCTGCTGCCCGGCCAGCCCCCCAACCGCCAGATCCTGCTGGTGCCCCGCAGCGACATCACCCGGCTGGAATCGCTGCTCGCCACCCCCGGCACCTGGGTGGTCAGCATCCGCTCGGCCGCCAACGTGCTGCGGGGCGAGGCCCAGGTGCTGGCCTTCCCAGACCTGCGCCCCAACCGTCAGGTGGTCGAGCAGGGGGAGGTGCTCTCCCGCACCTCCCTCGAGCCCGACGTGCGCGATCCCGAAGCCGTCCGCAGCCGCCTCAACCTGCTGCTGGCCGCCGCCTTCGCCAAGGTCCAGCGCCAGGGCACCCTGGCCAACGGCCTCCAGTTCGATGCCGCCAGCATCAACGCCCTGGCCCGGGAACTCAGCGAACGCCCCGCCGGCGTGACCGCCAATCTCGAGGCGGTGGCCCTCCAGAACGCCGACACCCCCGACCCCATCAGCGTGGAGCTGCGCTGGCTCCGGCCGGGCGGCGCCGGCGCCACCCGGCCGGGGCGGCCGTGAGCGCGGGACCCCTGGGGGCCCCCGGCCCCCTGGCGGGCCTCGATCCCGGCCGCAGCAAGTGCGGCCTGGTGCTCACCGACCCCGAACGCCGCGAGATCCGTGAAGCCCTGGTGCTGCCCCCGGAGGCGGCCTGGGAACGGCTGGAGCAGTGGCACCGCCAGCAGGCCCTGGCTGCCGTGGTGATCGGCGATGGCACCGGCAGCGGCCCCTGGCGGCGGCGTCTGGAGCCCCTGCTGCCGGTGGAGCTGGTGGATGAGCGGGGCACCACCCTGGCGGCGCGGCGCCGCTACTGGGAGCTGTTCCCCGCCCGGGGCTGGCGGCGGCTCCTCCCCCTGGGCCTGCGCCAGCCCCCCCGCGACTACGACGACGTGGTGGCCCAGCTGCTGCTGGAGCGCCGGCTGGGGCGGGATCTGCCGCGGTGCCTGGCGGCCGCGGGGCCCTGAATCAGAACGACGCCCGCACCGTGAACACGTAGTCGCCGCCGGGTTCGAGCTGGTAGTCGGCCTTGAGCAGGAAGCGCAGCAGGGCGTCCTGGATCAGGGCCCGCCCCAGGGACGGCTCCACCTGCAGCTCGCCCCGATCAAAGGCCCAGCGGAAGCGCCACTGGAAGCCGCCGGCACTGATCTCCCCCTCCAGCAGGCAGGGGCTGAAGCTCTGGCGCAGCACCCGCAGCTGGGCGGTGGTGGCGGGAAGGCGGCTCACGGGACGCGGTCGATGCTCTCAGGATGGCGGCGGATCGGCACGAAAACTGTTCAGACGGTTGGCGGCCTTCTCCAGCCCCACCCGGCGGATCAGGTCGATGCCCGCCTCCACCTCCTCCAGCACCGTCTCCAGCACCGGCCGGTCGGCGGCGGAGAACTTGCCCAGCACGTGCGACACGGTGCGGGCCCGGCGCTCCTCGGGCGTCTCGCCCGGCGCGCCGATGCCGATCCGCAGCCGCGCGAAAGACTCACTGCCCAGGTGGGCGATCGTGCTGCGCAGGCCGTTGTGCCCCCCGGCGCCGCCCGCGGCCCGCACCCGCAGGCGCCCCAGGGGCAGGTCCATGTCGTCCACCAGCACCAGCATCTGGGCGGGCTCGAGCCGGAACCAGTCGAGGGCGGCGCGGATCGAGCGGCCGCTGTCGTTCATGAAGGTCTGGGGCATCAGCAGCCGCAGCCGCCTGTCCCCCTGGCCGGTCTCGGCCAGCAGCCCATGCAGACGGCCCTGGTTGCGGAAGCTGGCGCCACCGGCGCGGGCCAGCCGCTCCAGCACCATGAAGCCGACGTTGTGGCGGGTGTCGGCGTAGCGGGGGCCGGGATTGCCCAGGCCCACCAGCAGTTGCAGATCCAACGGATGGCCGCCCTCAGCTGGAGGGGCCGGTGGAGGGGGCGGCGCTCTCCTCGGCCGCCGCCGCCGGCGTTGCCGTTTCGGTGACGACAGGTGTCACGCCGGCAGGAGCTTCAGCGGCCGGCGTGATGGCGGCGGGGGGACCGGAGATGTCGATCGGCTGCTCGGTGCCCACCGCCGTGCGGAACTCCTTCTCGAATTCCTGCGAGGCCGACTGGAAGCCGCGCAGGGTGCGCCCCAGGGTCTTGCCGAGCTCGGGCAGCCGCTTGGGTCCGAAGACCAGCAACCCGATGGCGGCGATCACCGCCATCTCGGGCAGACCGATGCCGAAGATGTTCATGGACAGGGGGCGAGAGGAATCAGCCGACGCCGTTCCAGTTGACGTTGATGCCCTCGAGCAGCAGGGACTTGTTGTACAGCTGCAGGATCACCAGCAGGAACACCAGGAACAGCAGCATGAACACGCCCATCACGGGGGTGGTGCCCCAGCCGGGCACCACCTTTCCGTACTCGGAGTTCAGGGGGCGCAGCAGGTTTCCCAGACGGGTGCGTTGGGCCATGGCAGCTCGGACCTCTCGGGCACGGAATCGCGGTGCTTACTGTAAGGGTCTTGCCGGCCGCACCGAGTTGGGCTGTCGAGAGTTGTGACGGAAGCCCCCCGGCCCCGCGACCCCTCCCCCGCCTGAGACCCCTCCATGGATCCCGCCGCCAGCACCTCCCCCGCCCTCTCCGTGGCCCTCGCGGTCCTCGCCGTGCTGCTGGCCCTGACCGGTTTCGGGGTGTACACCGCCTTCGGGCCGCCGTCCAAGGGCCTCACCGACCCCTTCGACGATCACGACGACTGAGCCGCCGCGCTCCCCGCCGGCCCTCGCCGCAGGCGCCAGTGCCCCAGCTGCCAGGGGCCGAGGGCCAGCGGCTGGGTCCCCTGTTCGTCCGGGTGCGGACTCCCTTCGCCGGCCGCCTGGGGCTGGCCCAGGGCGTCACAGGGCCCGAGCACGGTCCAGTCGGGTCCGGCTGAGAAGCGCCGCCGGCAGGGCCCCAGGTTCTGGACGCTGAGCAGCACCCCGCCCGCTTCGGCCCCGTCGTCCGTTGCGCTTCCTTCCGCCGGCAGGGGCCGCAGGGCCACCAGCTGCAGGTCCTCGCCGAGGGACGGGAACAGCGTGTCGGCCGCCCCCCCGGCCTCGGCGCCTGCTGCGGAGGGCGGCTCCATCGGCCGACACCAGAGGGGCTCCCGCAGCCGGGTGGCCTGCTGGGGCGCCGCGGCCGCCCGCCAGCCGCCGGGACAGGGCAGCAGGGCCAGCCGCTGCCGCTGCCAGCCGTTGTCGGCGCCGGGATCGGGCCAGGTGGGTGCCCGCAGCAGCGACACCCCCAGGCGCTCCGCCGTCGCCGACACCCCCTGGGGGCCGTCGAGCAACACCGCCAGCCCGTCGCCGCGGCCCGGGCCCACCGCGGCCATCCAGCTGACGGCGCTCACCTCCCAGCGGGCCCGCTCCCGGGCGGTGCGGGCCGTGGCCGGCCGCTCGATCACCCCGCCGGCCGTGTCGGCCGCCCAGCGGCAGGCCGGGTCGGCCAGGGGAATCTCCAGCCGCAGCAGCTCGTGGCGCTGCCGCCACTGGGTGCCCAGCACCAGCTCGAGCCAGGGGCTGCCCGCCAGCAGGCGGCCATCGAGGCGCACCGGGCTCTGGCCGCAGCGCCCGCGCCAGACGAACCGGGCGCAGAGCGGCCCCGTCTCCAGCCACTGCGGCACCCCCTCCCAGATCCAGGCCAGCGGGTGCTCGCGGTAGTCGGCGGCCAGGTCCCAGGCATCCCAGAACTCGCCCCGGTCGCGCCAGCGGCACCAGGCCAGCGGCCCCGCCAGCTGGGGCATGCCGTCCCGATCGAAGAGCTGCTCCACCCCCGCCGGGCCGATCAGCGCCGACACCAGACCGTTGCCCAGCCGCCAGCGGTCCGGCTCGCCGCCGGTGACCCGCTCCAGCCGCACCGCCCCCACCACGGGCGCCGCCACCGCCCCGGTCGCCGCAGCGCCGCCGCTGCCGGCGGACGCCGGGTGTCGCCGCAAGTGCCGCACCTCCACCCCCTCGAGGGCGGGGATCTGCAGCCATTGGCCACCCCCGGGGGCCGGCTGGCCGGCCAGGCGCCGTTCGCCGTCCGCCGCCGCCAGCCACCAGTCGCCGGCCGGCAGCCGCAGGGTGCGGGACTGGGCCGGCAGCGGCTGCAGCTGCACGACACACCAGGGCTCGGCGGCGCTGGCGGGCGCCGCGGCCGTCCCACCGCTGGTCGCCGCGGCCGTCCCACCGCTGGTCGCCGCGGCCGCCAGGCCCCGCCGCAGGGTCCGGTCGCGCCGGCGGGCGGCCCGGCGGCGGGCGCCCCGCCACTGGGGCTCGGCCTGCTCGAACACCTCCGGGATCGCCGTGCCCGGCAGGATGTCGTGGAACTGCTGGAACAGCAGGGTGCGCCAGTCGTCGCTGGCGGCCGGTGCCGGCCGGCCGAACAGCGCCGCGGCCAGATCCGCCTCCCGCAGCAGCCGCTCCAGGCTGCGGTTGTGGCGCTTCTGGTCGGGCCGGCTGGTGGGGCAGCCGCGGTGCAGCTCCAGGTAGAGCTCGTCGCGCCAGACCGGCAGCTGCCCCGCCAGCGATTCCAACGGCTCCAGATAGGCGCGCAGGGTGCCGTGGCGCTGGCCGGCCGCCGCCGGCTGGTCCTGCCAGAGCGCCAGCTGCTCCAGCATCTCGGCGGTCGGGCCACCGCCGTGGTCGCCGACCCCGGGCAGCCAGAGGGCGTCGGCGCAGCCGCTCGCCCGCTGCCACTGCAGCCGGTAGCGCTCCATCGCCACCGGGTCGCCGTCGGTGCCGATCGGCGCCGTCATCAGGGCCAGCACCTCGGCCCCGCAGCGGCTGCGCCAGCGGAACAGCCGGTGGGGGAAGGGGTTGGTGGCGTTCCAGGCCAGCTTGTGGGTGCAGAACCAGCGCACCCCGGTGGCGGCCGCCAGCGCCGGCAGGCCGGCGGCGAAGCCGAAGCTGTCCGGCAGCCAGGCCAGCCGGTGGCTCCACTCCGGGAACGTGCGCAGGCTGTAGGCCTGGCCCTCCTGGAACTGGCGCAGCAGCGAGGTGGTGGAGAGCAGCACGCAGTCGCTCTCCACCCACGGGCCGTTGAGCGGCTCGAAGCGACCCGCCTGCATCGCCCGGCGGACGCGGGCGAACAGGGCCGGGCGGTGCCGCTCCAGCCAGGCGTAGAGGGCCGGGGTGGAGTGGCCGAAGTGGAGCGTCTCGAAGCGCTCCATCAGATCGAGGGCGGAGGCGAAGGTGCGCTCCGCCGCCTGCCAGGTGTCGGCCACCGGCCACAGCCAGGCCAGATCGAGGTGGGCGTGGCCCAGCACCTGGAGCACCCCCTCCCCCGGCGCCCCGTCGCGGCGGTGCTCACGGCGCAGCTCCCGCAGCTCGGCGGCGGTGGCCGCCAGCAGGCCGAGGGGATCGGCCGGATCCAGGGGCTCCAGCTCGATGCGGCTGCTGATCAGGGCGCCGTCGTCGTGCAGGGGGCTGCGCAGCCGCAGCTCCAGATCCAGGACCTCCCCCCGCCACCAGCGCTCGGGCAGGGGCCAGCGGCAGGCGGTGTCGAACAGATCGCCGCTGTGGATGCGCTGGCCATCCACCCACAGCTCGGCGCTGTCGGCCCACCAGCGCAGCGCCAGTCGCGCCCGGGCCCCCGCCGCCAGGGGGACCCAGCCCTCCGGGCACGGGCAGCGCAGGCGCAGACGGCACCACTGGCCGCCCCGCGGCCAGATGATCAGGCCCCGGGCCGCCCAGTCGGGGCGATGCCGCAGCCCCCACTCCCCCCCCAGCGCCGGACCGCTTCCGCCCCCGGGCTGGTCGGCCTGCCAGAGGGGTTGGAGATCCAGGGGCCGGGGCATGGGGAACGTGACCGAAACGTTTCAATCGGAGCCGGTTGCCCCCGCCAAACGGCATCGGACAGCCTGGATGGCCAACCACCACCCATAAGATGATGCGGCTGCCGAGGGGTCATCGAGACCCGTACCGGCGCCTGTCACTCCCTGTCACCCGCCGGACAGACCATGCTCGCTCTCAAGATCTCGGTTTACTCCGTCGTCTTCTTCTTCATCGGGATCTTCGTCTTCGGCTTCCTGGCCAGCGATCCCACCCGTTCCCCCAGCCGCAAGGACCTGGAGGACTGACCCCTTCGGCGGCGGCTCCGCCCGCCACCCGTCCGGACAACCGGACCGCCGCGGGGGACGCCCCCGAACTCCCATGGCAGGATCGGCCGCGTTCTTGCCGCTCATGCGCTGCCTGTGGTGCTCCATCCCCGCTCGGGACGTCCCCAGGCCCCTGCAGGCCTGACCCCCGGGCTGGTCCTGTGGCTGGGCATCTCCGCTGGGCTGACGCTGACGGCCGCACCGGCCCAGGCACGGCCGGACGCACCCTCCAGGCTTCAGGCCGCCCAGGCCCAGCTCCCTTCGGCGGCGCCCGCCACCCCCGGCGCCGCTTCCACCCCGGATCCCTTCGACGACGAGCCCCAGGTCGCGCCTGGCGCCGATCCCCAGGCCGGCGTCGAGGCCCCCGCCGATCCGGCACCCGCCGTTGCGCCTCCGTCCCCGAGGCGTCGCCCCCTGGCGGTCACGCCCCAGCCCGATCCCGCAGCGGAGCCCACCCCGGCCGACCCCGCCGCCCCACCAGCACCTGTTCTGGGTCTGGAGGCCGCACCGGCCGGCGACGCCATGCCCCTGGAGCTGGAGCTCACCGCCAACCAGCAGGGTTATGACGGTCAGCTGCAGCGCTTCGTGGCCACCGGCAGCGTCATGGCCCGCCTGGCCGGTGGCCGCCTGCTGGCCGACCGGCTGGAGTTCGAGGCCACCACCCGCACCCTCTATGCGGTGGGCAACGTGCGCTTCCAGCGCGGCCAGCAGTACCTGCAGGGCAGCCGCCTCCGCTATGCCCTGCTGGAGGGGGTGGGGGAGATCGACGACGTCTATGGCGTCATCGATCTCGACAGCACCAAGGAGGACTTCGACCTCGAGGCCGAGGCCTCCCAGCCCCTGCCGCCGCCGGAGCCGATCAGCTGCACCCCCTCCTATCCGGCGGTGCCCGTGTGGCATCCCTACCCCTGGGCCGTCACCACCTGGGCCGGCCAGATGTATGCGGGTGAATTCGGCGACACTTTCACCTTCAGCGGCCGTTTCCGGCCCGAATACCTCGGCGGCATCGGCCTGCAGCGTCGCCTCTTCCAGGCCGGGCCCCTGTCGCTGGAGTTCGATGCCAACCTGCTGGGTCACCGGGCCAGCGCCCAGCCGGGGGGCGGCTTCAACCAGGCCGTCCCCTTCTCCGACACCCCCGGCCAGAGCTTCGGCGAGTTCACCGGCGGCCTCGGCCTGCGCCTGTGGCTGCGGCCCTGGCTCAACGTCTACTTCGTGGAGGGCCTGAGCGTCCTCACCGCCAAGAGCAACTACGAGCAGACCTTCCGCCAGAACTCGGCGCGCCTGCTCAACTATCTGGCCTTCGAGGTGGAGGCCCTGGTCACGCCCCGCTGGTCGGCCGTCGGCCGCATCCACCACCGCTCCGGGGCCTACGGCACCTTCAGCGGCGTGAGCGAGGGCAGCAACGCCTATCTGGTGGGCCTGCGCTACCGCTTCGGCACCGACAAGCCCGCCAGCCAGCCGATGCCGGTGCCGCCCGCCCAGGGTTGTCCGGAGGCCCCGCCCCTGGCCAGCGAGCAGCCCGACGGGCTGGCCCAGCAGCTCGAGCAGGTGACGATGGGTCCGGGCTGGACCGGCACCAGCGGCCAGCCGGCCCCGACCCCACCCGTCAAACCGCCGGAAGACAAGGGCGGGGTGTGGCGCAACGCCCGGCATCAGGAACGGCTGCGCCGCGAGGCCATCGGCCGGATCCCCCAGCGGGTCGAGAACGTGACCTTCGAGCGCAGCCTCAAGGCGGAGCGGCGCTTCGGCTTTCCGCGGGAGTTCACCACGCCGGAGGTGGCCAACGACTTCGGCACCACCCGCCCCGAGCAGCTCAAGGACCAGACCACCGAAGGCAACCAGGAGCTGATCAAGGGCACCGTGAGCCGCTGGCGCATCCAGGCCCGGCGCCTCAAGATCACCCCCAACACCCTCTCCGGGGATCGGGTGGGCTTCACCAACGACCCGTTCACGCCGGCCCAGTCGTGGATGGATTCGGAGAAGGTGGTCATCACCCTGCTGCCCAACGGCGACACCCTGGTGAAGGCGCGCCGCAACACGCTGCGCCTGGAGGATCGCCTGCCGATCCGGGTGGCGCGCCAGCGCCGCATCCAGAAGCAGGACGAGGTGAGCAATCCCCTCGTGATCGGCAACGACCGCGAGGACCGGGACGGCTTCTTCCTCGGCTACAACATCCCGATCAAGATCGGCGAGAAGGGGCTCCTCAACCTGCAGCCGCAGGTGATGGTCCAGCGCCTCTACACCGGCAACACCGACGCCTACCCGCTGCCGGGATCGCCACCGGGCTCCACCAACATCGTCGAGCAGCCGGCCAAGACCGGCGACTACTTCGGCTTCGACGCCCGCCTCACCGGGCCGGTGCTCGGCTTCAACGCCGATGCCCGCCTCTCCATCTCCACCTTCAATCCCGACAACTTCGCCAACGGCACCCGCAGCTTCGGCGACCTGTCCCGTCTGGTGAAGGTGCCCGTGCTGGGCTTCAGCACCATGCGCCTCTTCGGGGCCTACCGCTTCCGCACCTGGAACGGCTCCCTCGGCGAGCAGGACGTCTACTCCGCCTACGGCGTCTCGCTGGAGCAGCAGGGAAGCCTGCCCAGCTGGGGGAAACTGGCCCGCAGCTACTACTGGCGGATGGGGGTCGGCAACTTCCAGGCCAACCCGACCACCGGCACCGATCTGCTGCAGGTGTGGCGCGCCAACGCCATCGGCTCGTTCAACTTCTCCTACCCGATCTGGACCGGCAAGCCCACCACCAGTCCGCCGGTGGTCTCGCTGGCCAATTCACCGGTGCCGATCGTTCCAGGCCTGCGCTTCAACGCCAACCTGCTCGGGGTGGCCGCCTACTTCAGTGACGGCACCAACCAGAACACGATCGGACTCTCCGGCGGGCCCACCCTGACCCTGGGGCGCTTCGAGAAGCCGTTCTTCGACTACACCCAGCTGACCATCACCGGGGGCATCACCCTGCGGCAGGGCCAGAGCCCGCTGAACTTCGACCGGGCCGTCGACCTGGGCACGGTCGGCATCGGCCTGTCGCAGCAGATCGTGGGGCCGCTCGTCTTCAGCGGCGGTATCGGCTTCAACGTCGATCCCAACTCCGGCTTCTACGGCGATGTCACCGGCTCCTACCTGGAGCTGCGCTGGCAGCGCCGCTCCTACGAGATCGGCGTGTACTACAGCCCCTACGACGGCCTGGGCGGCATCCGCGTGCGGCTCAACGACTTCAACTTCCAAGGGCCGGGCACGCCCTTCATCCCCTACCACCCCACCCAGGGGGTCCTGCAGCGCCCCTTCTAGGCGGCGACGAAGCCGTCCAGGTAGGGGAGCCGGCCGGCGGTGGCCCGCAGCTCGGCGTCGTGGGCCACGAGCTGGGCCGTGCCGTTCCACTCGCCGCTCACCAGCATGCGACGCGGGCCGGGGGCCAGCTCCAGGGGCCATTCCAGACACTCGCCATCGGCCTCCAGCACCACCCGCGGCGGCTCGAGATCGAGCTGCAGCCGGGCACCGGGATGGGCGGCGATGGCGGCCTGGAGGGCCAGCACCGTGGCATGGTCGGCAGTGAGGCAGGGGATGCCCAGGGCCAGGCAGTTGCCGAAGAAGATCTCCGCGAAGCTCTCGCCGATCACCGCCCGGATGCCCCAGCGCATCAGCGCCTGGGGGGCGTGCTCCCGGCTGGAGCCGCAGCCGAAGTTGCGGTTGACCACCAGGATCGCGGCGCCCTGGTTGTCGGCCCGATCGAAGGGGTGGTCGCCGGCCCGCTCGCGGCGGTCATCGGCGAAGACCCCCTCGGCCAGCCCGTCAAAGGTGACGCACTTGAGATAGCGGGCCGGAATGATCCGGTCGGTGTCGATGTCGTCGCCGGGCACGACGACGGCACGGCCCTGGCACTGCTGGATCGGTCCGGCCGGGAAGGGGGTGGCGCTCATGCTGGGGTGGCGGCGGGCTCAGGGGAGGACGGGGTGGCGATCAAGCGGCGCACGTCGGCCACGTGGCCGCTCACCGCCGCCGCGGCCACCATGGCAGGGCTCATCAGCAGGGTGCGGCCGGTGGCGGAACCCTGGCGCCCCTTGAAGTTGCGGTTGCTGGAACTGGCGCTGATCTGGCGCCCCTCCAGCCGGTCGGGGTTCATGGCCAGGCACATCGAGCAACCCGGCTCGCGCCATTCGAAGCCGGCCTCGCGGAACACCGCATCGAGACCCTCGGCCTCGGCGGCGGCCGCCACCTGCTCACTGCCCGGCACCACGAAGGCCTTGATGCCCGCCGCCACCTGCCGGCCGCGGGCGACGGCGGCGGCGGCCCGCAGGTCGCTGAGGCGGCCGTTGGTGCAGCTGCCGATGAAGCAGACATCCACCGGCAGTCCCTCGATCGGCGCCCCGGGGCGCAGGTCCATGTAGCGGTAGGCCTCCTCGGCGATCGGCCGCTCATCGCTGTCGGTCTGCTCGAGGGTGGGCACGGCCTCGTCGACGCCGATGGCCTGCCCCGGCGTGATGCCCCAGGTGACGGTGGGCGCGATCGTGGCCGCATCGAACACCACCTCGTCGTCGAAGACGGCGTCGGGACCGGAGGCCAGGGCGCTCCACCAGGCGACGGCCCGCTCCCAGGCCTCGCCGGCGGGGGCATGGGGCCGCCCCTTGAGATAGGCGAAGGTGACGGCATCGGGGTTGACGTAGCCGCAGCGCGCCCCGCCCTCGATGGCCATGTTGCAGAGCGTCATCCGCTCCTCCATCGAAAGGGCCTCGATGGCCGGGCCGGCGAACTCGTAGGCGTAGCCCACGCCGCCCTTCACCCCCAGGGTGCGGATCACGTGCAGCACCAGATCCTTGGCGTAGACCCCGCTCTGCAGGGTCCCCTCCACCCGGATCCGGCGCACCTTGAGCTTGCCCATCGCCAGACTCTGGCTGGCGAGCACGTCACGCACCTGGCTGGTGCCGATGCCGAAGGCGATGGCACCGAAGGCGCCGTGGGTGGAGGTGTGGGAATCGCCGCAGGCCACGGTCATGCCGGGCTGGGTGAGCCCCAGCTCCGGGGCGATCACGTGCACGATCCCCTGGCGGCCACTGCCGAGGCCGTGGAGGGTGATGCCATGCCGGGCGCAGTTGGCCTCCAGGGTGGCGAGCATCTCCTCGGCCAGGGGGTCGGCGAACGGCCGGGCCTGGGAGGTGGTGGGCACGATGTGGTCGACCGTGGCGACCGTGCGCTCGGGATGGCGCACCGACAGGCCCAGATCATCGAGGGCGGCGAAGGCCTGGGGGCTGGTGACCTCGTGGATCAGGTGCAGCCCGATGAACAGCTGGGTGGCCCCGCCCGGAAGATCGGCGACGCGGTGCAGCTCCCAGACCTTGTCGTAGAGGGTGCCGGCGCTCAAGAGGAAGGATCTGAACGGTCAGAAACCACCCTAGAAGGAGGGTGATCCACCGGGGCGGGCTCCCGGCGGAACAGGCCGTTGAGGTAGTGGCGGGCCACGGCGCGGTCGTGGCTGCCGTGCTGGACCAGGAAACCGGCGAGGGCGGCCTGCATGAGCCGGTACTGGTCCCACTGGGGGTGCACCCGGATGAACTCCCGCATCGCCTCGAACAGGTCCTCCGGCATCTGGTTCTCGATGCTCACGGTGCGGGGAGCGTGGTCGGGAATCTGGCTCATGCGGCGCTGGTCGTCGGTCCCCCCCATCAGGCCATGGGGCCGCCCCCCGCGTCAAAGCGCCCCACACCGGGCCGGTCCCAAGGGACCGCCGCTGAGAATCCCGGCGCGGGGCGGCTTCCCGGCCGCCGCCCGGGGGTGGCCGCCGCGGCGGTACCTGCCGGGGGACATGGTCAAGGGGGGGAGGCCTTTCCCGCAGCCCGGAGCCAGGACCCCTCCGGCAGCTCGGCCCGACCGCCGCCACCTGTGGAAAACGTCCCTGCTTTCGGGGGAAAAGGGCCAGGCCGGGGGGAAAAGTCCATGCCTCAGGATTCGTGATCGATGGCGGCCGCGGCAGCAGATGTTCCGATCAGGCCGGCTCAGATCGCCCCAGTGTTCAGCCGTAACCGCAGACGGTTCAGGCTTTCCCCCACCGTCAGCGTCTGGATCCAGCCGCGCTCGCGGCCGCTGCCGAAACGCACCGCTTCGCTGCGGCAGCCATCGGGCCCGGCCACGGCGATGTGCACCAGCCCCACCGGCTTCCCGTCGCTGCCGCCGCCGGGTCCGGCGATGCCCGTCACCGCCACGGCCCAGGTGGCCCCCGTGAGGTGGCGCACCCCCTCCGCCATCGCCTCGGCCACCGGGTCGCTCACCGCCCCATGGCGTTCGAGCACCGCCGCCGGCACCCCCAGCAGGGCCTGCTTGACGGCGTTGGCGTAGGCGATCACCCCACCGAGGAACACCTCCGACGCCCCCGGCACCGCCACCAGGGCGGCCCCGAGGCCCCCGCCGGTGCACGACTCCGCCACCGCCAGGGTCTCGCCCCGGCGCCGCAGGGCCGCCAGCACCACCGAGGCCAGGCTGTCGCCGTCGGCGCCGAAGCAGCTGCTGCCGGTGCGGCGGCGCAGCTCCTCCTCCACCGGGGCCAGCAGGGCGGTGGCGGCGGCCGCATCGGCGGCCCGGGCCGTGACCCGCAGCTTCACCTCCCCGGCACCGGCGTAGGGGGCCACGGTGGGGTTCTCCAGCGCCAGCAGGTCGTGCACCCGCTCGGCCAGGTCGGACTCGGCCACCCCCCAGAAGCGCAGCATGCGGCTGGCGAACACCCCGCCCGCCAGGCCCGCCTGCCGCAGCCAGGGGGCCGCGGTGGCGTGCCACATGGCCCGCAGCTCGCTGGGCACACCCGGGAAGGTGAGCACGGTGAACCCCGGCACCGGGGTCCAGATCATCCCGGGCGCCGTGCCGGTGGGGTTCGGCAGCACCTGGGCCCCCCGCGGCAGCAGGGCCTGCTTGCGGTTGGAGGGGGCCACGGTGCGGCCCCGGGCCGTGATCCGGGCCTGGATCGCCGCCCAGATCTCGCCGTGCTCCACCAGGTCGGCGCCGAAGGCCGCCGCGATCGCCTCGGTGGTGAGGTCATCGGGGGTGGGCCCCAGGCCGCCGGTGGTGACCAGCACCCGGCAGCGCCCCGCCGCCTGCCGCACCGCCTCGATCAGCCGCTCCCGGTTGTCGCCCACCACCTGCTGGCGGTGGTGCACCACCCCGAGGGCCGCCAGCTGTTCCGCCAGCCAGCGGGCATTGCCGTTGACGATGTTGCCCAGCAGCAGCTCGGTGCCGATGCAGAGCACCTCCACCCCGGCGTCGCCGGGGGCCCCGCTCACTTGGCCTCCTCCTGCATCTGGCGGCGGCAGACCACCAGCACGGCGATCAGCACCGCCGTGGCCAGCGCCAGCCAGAGGAAGCGCATCTCGGCGTTGGCCAGCACCAGGGCGATGGACGCCAGCCACTGGGTGAAGGCATAGATCAGCACCACGGTGCGGCGATGGCTGAAGCCGGCCCGCAGCAGGCGGTGGTGCAGGTGGCGGCGATCCGGGTAGAAGGGGGAGCGGCCGGCCCGGAGGCGGCCCATGATCACCGCCGACATGTCAGCCAGGGGCAGGGACAGGATCATCAGGGGCAGCAGCAGGCTGACGCTGGTGAGCCGCTTGGCCGGGCCGACGATGCTGATCGCCGCCAGGGCGAAGCCGAGGAAGTAGGAACCCCCGTCCCCCATGAAGATGCGGGCCGGGTTGAAGTTGTGGCGCAGGAAGCCCAGGCAGCTGCCGGCCAGGGCCGCCGCCAGCAGGCCGGCGGCGGGCTGGCTGAGGCTGAAGCTCACCGAGAGCAGCCCGACGGCGGCGATGCCGCTCACCCCCGCCGCCAGCCCGTCGAGGCCATCCAGCCAGTTGATCGCGTTGGTGATCCCCACCAGCCAGACCACCGTGGCCAGCAGGCTCAGCCCCTCCGGCAGGGGCAGACCGGCGACCGAGCTCCCCAGGCCGAAGGGCAGGTCGATGCTGCCGATGCGCACCCCCTGGTTCCACACCGCCGCGGCCACGAGCACCTGGCCGCAGAGGCGGGGCAGGGGGGGCAGGGCGAACAGGTCGTCCGCCAGGCCGATCACGAAAAAGCAGAGGGCCCCCGCCAGGGTGGTCCAGATCAGCTGGTCCTTGTCCGGCGGCAGGTCGGCGAAGCCGCCGAAGGTCCAGGTGCAAGCCAGCGAGAGGCTGAAGCCGGCCACGATGCCGATGCCGCCGAGCCGCACCATGGGGCCGGTGTGCTGCTTGCGGTCGTCGGGGGGGTCGACGAGCCCCCAGCGCAGACCGAGCCTCCGCACCACAGGCACGATCAGCGCCGTGAGCAGGGCCGCCGCGGTGGCTGTGAGCAGGGCCGCCGCGTTGGGGCTGTAGGCGAGGGTCACAACGGCGGGCCGGAAGAGTGCGGTCCTGAAGGCGACACGTTACGGGTGAACGGGGCCGTCAGGCGTGCTGGAGCTCACGTTGTCGTCCATAGAGGGGAAAGCGGCCGCAGAGGGAGGCCACCCGTTCGCGGCAGCGCAGTTCCGCTGCGGCATCCTCCGGGTGGAGCAGCCGGTCGGCGATGACGTCGGCCACCTCGCGGAAGGCCTCGGCATCGAAGCCGCGGGTGGTGAGGGCGGCGCTGCCCAGGCGCAGGCCGCTGGTCACGAACGGCGACTCCGGGTCGAAGGGCACCGTGTTCTTGTTGGCGGTGATGTTGACGTCGCTCACCAGGCGGTCGGCCAGCTTGCCGGTCAGGCCGATGGAGCGCAGGTCGAGCAGCACCAGGTGGTTGTCGGTGCCGCCGGAGACCACGGCGATGCCCCGCTCCTGAATCCGCTCGGCCAGGGCCTGGGCATTGCGCACCACCTGCTGGCTGTAGGTGCGGAAGCTGGGCTGCAGCGCCTCACCGAAGGCCACGGCCTTGGCAGCGATGACGTGCTCCAGCGGCCCCCCCTGGGACCCCGGGAAGACGGCCTTGTCGAACTGGCGGCCGAAGGTCTCGTCGTTGCAGAGGATCAGCCCGCCCCGGGGGCCCCGCAGGGTCTTGTGGGTGGTGGTGGTGACGACGTGGCAGTGGGGCACCGGGCTGGGGTGCACGCCCGAGGCCACCAGGCCGGCGATGTGGGCCATGTCGGCCAGCAGGTAGGCCCCCACCTCGTCGGCGATGGCCCGGAAGGCGGCGAAGTCGATCGTGCGGGGGTAGGCGGAATAGCCGCAGATGATCAGCTTCGGCCGGTGCTCGAGGGCCAGCTGGCGGATGGTGTCGAAGTTGAGCTGGTGGGTCTCGGGGTCGACGCCGTAGTGGACGGCCTTGAACCACTTGCCCGACACGTTCACCGGCGAGCCGTGGGTGAGGTGGCCGCCATGGGAGAGGTCCATCCCCAGGATCGTGTCGCCGGGCTGCAGCAGGGCCAGGAACACGGCGAAGTTGGCCTGGGCGCCGCTGTGGGGCTGGACGTTGGCCCAGGCCGCACCGAACAGCTGCTTGGCCCGCGCGATGGCCAGGTCCTCGATGATGTCGACGTGCTCGCAGCCGCCGTAGTAGCGCTTGTGGGGCAGGCCCTCGGCGTACTTGTTGGTGAGCACGGAGCCCTGGGCCTCCATCACCGCCCGGGAGGCGAAGTTCTCACTGGCGATCAGCTCCAGGTGGGTCTGCTGACGCCGCAGCTCCTTCTCGATCAGGGCGGCGATGGCCGGATCGCCGCTGGCCAGGGGGCTGTCGATGGACGCAGCTGGGTGCGCAGGGCCGTGATCCGCTCGGTCCGCCATGGGGCTACTCGGTGAGAAACCGATCGTAGGCAAACGCCGCTGGCCTGGCCGGGCCCGGCCCACAGGCCCCGGAAGCACCCGCGGGCAGAAAAAAACCGCCCCGGGGGGCGGTGTGGGAAGGAACGCGCCTGGAGAGATTCGAACTCCCGACCCTCTGATCCGTAGTCAGATGCTCTAATCCGCTGAGCTACAAGCGCCTGCCTGGTCATTCTCACCCCACGGGGTGCCGATCCGTCAACAACGCCCCCGCCGCCCCCGGCCCGATAGGGTCCGCAGCAGAGCCCAACCACCGCCTGCGGCGGTCTTCACCACCATGCCGATCCGCTGGTACGGCCCCGCCGATCCCGACGATCCCACCTATCGGCACTTCGAGCGGATCGTGAACCTGACCCTCCATGCCGCCCTGTTCGCCGCCGTCAACAGCGGCCTCTGGTTCGTCCAGGGCCTGCGCCACCCCTGGTCCCACCTCGGCTGGCTGACAATCGGCTGGGCTGTCCTGCTGCTGGTCCATGGCAGCGTGGTGGTGGTGCAACGCCCCGAGACCCAGCCATGACGCTTGCCGCCGCCGATCTCGAGGAACTGACACGGGCCATCGCCGACCGGCTGTATGTGCAGGTGGCCGGCTGGCACCTCTATCTGGGCGATGCGGGCCTGGCCCAGATCCTGGCGATCGAATGCGCCGCCCGGCTCGACCAGGGCGCCGAGGTCTGCGCGCGCCAGGCCCTGGAGGCGGTGCAGGTGCCCATCGGCGGCGGGGCGACGCGCCTGCCCCTGGCCCGCCTGGTGCCCGCCGGCCAGCTGCGCGATCTCGAAGACGTGCTGCAACCCTTTTGCTGACGCCCGCGGCCAGACGCCCGTTCTACCGATAGGGTAACGCCCCACGCAGGCGGGTCGTGCTGGTCATCGAAGTCACCAATGCCCGTGACGTGGTCCGCCAGCGCATCGGCCGGCTCGGCGGGCGTCTGATCGGCAAGGTGGTCGATGCGGAGGCCCAGGTGGAGAAGGCCCTGATCCAGGAGCTGGAGAGCGCCTTCCGCGATTTCGGCATCGAGGCCCGCATCTTCTCCATCGACGGCCCCCAGATGATCGGCCGCTCCCATCTTGAGATTCCGGTCCAGGTGCGCGAGGAGCGCCAGGTGCGGCTTCCCTAGGCCCGGCGGCGCACCATCCGCAGC
Source organism: Cyanobium sp. Candia 9D4 (assembly GCF_024346155.1). Lineage (NCBI taxonomy): Bacteria > Bacillati > Cyanobacteriota > Cyanophyceae > Synechococcales > Prochlorococcaceae > Cyanobium > Cyanobium sp. Candia 9D4. Next base: position 29,816 of record NZ_JAGQCK010000010.1, read on the forward strand.
AGCTGGCCCGCCTCGGGCACGCCGGCGAGGCTGGCCAACAGTCCGTAGAGGCCCACCGCCAGGGCGGCACAGAGGGTGTTCTGGAGCAGCAGCCCCCCCAGCCCCGGGGGCCAGGCCACCTCCAGCGACAGCCACCAGCAGGCCGCCCCGCCCGCCAGGGCGGCCAGCAGCAGCTTGCCGCTGTCGGCGGCCCAGAGCCGCAGCGGCAGGCCCCCCAGCCGGCGGCTCAGGGCCAGCAGCAGGCCGGCGCAGGTGATCAGGTTCACCGCCACGGTGGCCAGCACCAGGCCGGCGGCGCCGGCGTTGAGCATGGGCAGCTGGAGCCCCCAGCCCGGCGTGGGGCCACCGGTGAAGGCCCAGCAGAACACGGCGTTGAGGCCGATGCCGGCCAGGGACCAGCGGAAGGGGGTATTGCCGTCGCCAAGGGCATAGAAGACCCGCACCAGCACGTCGCGGCCCAGGTAGGCCGGCATGCCGATGCCGTAGGCCATCAGCAGCTGGCCCACCAGATCGGCCGCGCCGCGGTCGAAGGCGCCGCGCTGGTAGATCAGGGCCACGATCGGCACCGCCAGGGCCACCATCAGTGCCCCCAGGGGCAGCATGGTGGCGTTGGAGAGCATCAGGCCCTGGCGGATCCGGGCCACCAGTTCGGGCCGGTCCTCCGGCGCCGTCAGCCGGGCGAACACCGGCAGCAGCGGCACCAGCAGCACGTTGGAGAGCAGGCCCAGGGGCGTCTGCACCAGCAGGTTGGCGTAGCCCAGGCCCGCCGCCGCCGCCGGCATCCCCGAGGCGAAGAACAGGGACACGAACACGTTGATCTGCAGCATGCCGGAGGAGAGGGTGGCCGGACCCATCACCTGCAGCACCTCCCGCACCCCCGGGTCGCGCCAGTCCCAGACCAGCTGCAGCCGGTTGAGACCCTCCTTGGCCAGGGCCGGCAGCTGGATCAGCCACTGCAGGATCGCCCCCACCGTGGTGCTGGCGGCCAGCACCACCCCGCCGATCACGGCCGTGGCGGGCAGGGTGATGGTGCTGCCCAGCTGCCACCAGAGCAGGCCGATGCCGCCGATGACGGCGACGCTGGAGAGCAGGGGACTGACCGAGGGCAGCCAGAACACGTCTGCGGCGTTGAGGGCGCCGAAGCCGAGGCCGATCAGACCGGCGAACAGGGCCATCGGCGCCATCCAGCGCAACTGCAGCACGGCCAGGGCATGGCGCTCGGCGTCCAGGCCAGGCCCCACCAGATCGATGAGCGGATCGGCGGCCACCAGCAGCAGCAGGGTGACGACAATCAGCCCCGCCCCCACCAGGGTGTTGATGCTGGCCAGCACGTGGGCGCCCTCGTGGCGCGGCCGCCGGGCCAGCACGCTGACCATGGCGCTGTGGAACGGGCCGTTGATGCCGCCGAGCAGGATCAGCAGGAACCCCGGCAGCACATAGGCGTAGTTGTAGGCGTCGTAGGCCGCGCCCACACCGAAGGCCGCGGCGATCACCTGCTGGCGCAGCAGGCCGGCCACCTTGCTCAGGGCCGTGGCCGCCCCCACGATCAGGGCGATGCGGCGCAGGGATCGGGCCATGGCGGCGGGGCACTGCCCATCGGAACGCACGGCAGTATGGCCGGCTCCCCCCGGGCACTCGACCCCATGGCCCCAGCGACCGATGCCGTGCCCGTGCTGTCCACCGGTCCGCTGGTGGAGGGGGTGCTCCTGAAGCGCTACAAGCGCTTCCTGGCCGACGTGGAACTGGACGATGGCCGCACAGTGACGGCCCACTGCCCCAACACCGGGCCGATGACCGGGGTGCTGCGGCCGGGCGGACGGGTCCGCCTGCGCCACGACCCCTCACCCAGCCGCAAGCTGGCCTGGACCTGGGAGCAGGCCGAGGTGCCCGGCCACGGCGGCAACCCGGTCTGGGTGGGCGTCAACACGGCCCTGCCCAACCGGCTGGTGCGGGCCACGATCGAGGCAGGCTGCCTGGAGCCCTGGCTGGGCCCCATCGGCAGCATCCGTGCCGAAGTGCCCTACGGCGAGGGGCGCCGCAGCCGGATCGACCTGCTGCTGACACCGGCGGAGGGCGCCGCCGACCCGCGGCCCATCTACCTGGAGGTGAAGAACACCACCTGGAGCGACGGCGACCTGGCCCTGTTCCCCGACACGGTCACCGAACGGGGCCAGAAGCACCTGGTGGAGCTCACCGCCCTGGTGCCCGGGGCCCGGGCGGTGCTGGTGCCATGCCTGAGCCGCGGCGACGTGACGCGCTTCGCGCCGGGGGACAGCGCCGACCCCCGCTACGGGGAGCTGTTCCGGGCCGCCGCGGCGGCCGGGGTGGACGTGCTGCCCTGCCGCTTCAGCTTCGATGCCGCGGCCGTGACCTGGCTGGGCCTGGCCGCTCAGGCCTGGTGATGGTGGTAGTGGGTGCCGCGATAGATGAGGTCGAGGGCCCCATCCACCGGCGACGGCTGGTGCCGCAGCGGCGCGTCGTAGTGATGACCGCGGTAGACGTGGTCGATCGGGGCGGGCGAGGGGAGCTCGTCGTGGGTGTGGTCGTAGCGGAGACCGCGGTAGCAGAGGGCGGAACGGGCCATGGGGACAAAGGCGGAGACGGGGAGACCGCTGGGGCTTCCCTGATGCATTTCTAGCGCCTCTGCACTGTCCATTCTGAACATTTCTAGGATTTCTTTGCATCCTTTAAGGATTGGCCCTGTCCCGGCCTGCCGGAGGGCGCGGCGGCCTCCGGTTGATTTGGTAGCGAATCAGACATTGGAACGGGTGTCCGTCATGGATAGTCGGAGCTTGTTGATGCCTACTCCGGCGTCAGAAGTCGAACGTTCTCTTCACCACGTTCCCATGATCGATTCAAGTCACCCGCACAAGGTTCGACCGCCGAGAAGTCTCAGCGAGGCCAGCCTGCTGGAGGCCCCGGCCCTGTTAATGCGCAAGGTACGTGGTCTCTCCTCCCGGACCGGCCTCACCTGGTTCGCCTGTGTGCCTCTGGCCCTGTTCATCCTGGGCGTGTTCAACCTGTCGGCCCACGCGGCCGAACTGCCCGAGCTCACTCCCGCCTTCCTGATCAACAACCTCTGGCTGTCCATCGCGGCCTTCCTGGTGATCTTCATGAACGCCGGCTTCGCCATGGTGGAAGCCGGGCTCTGCCGCCAGAAGAACGCCGTCAACATCCTGGCCAAGAACCTGATCGTCTTCGCCCTGGCCGCCACGGCGTACTGGTTCATCGGCTACAAGATCATGTACAACGCCTCCTGGGTCATCCCAGGGGTCTTCAAGTTCGGCGGGTTCTTCTTTGACCCCACCGTCACCGCCGAGATGGTGACCGAAGGCAAGCTCGTTCCCAGCGTCGACTTCCTCTTCCAGGTGGCATTCGCCGGCACCGCCGCCACGATCGTCTCCGGTCTGGTGGCCGAACGCATCAAGTTCAACGAGTTCGTCATCTTCTCCCTGGTGCTGGTCGGCGTTCTTTACCCGATCGCCGGTTCCTGGCAGTGGAATGTGGGTGAAGGCTGGCTCAACAAACTCGGCTTCATCGACTTCGCCGGATCCACCGTGGTCCACACCGTCGGCGCCTGGGCCGGCCTTGTGGGCGCCATGATCCTCGGCCCCCGCATCGGCAAATACATCGACGGCAAGCCGCAGGCCATTCCCGGCCACAACCTGGCCATCGCCACCCTCGGCTGCCTGATCCTCTGGCTCGGCTGGTACGGCTTCAACCCCGGCTCCGTCCTGGCGATGAATGAGTTGGTGCCCTACATCGCCGTCACCACCACCCTGGGCGCCGCCGGCGGCGGCATCGCCGGCACCCTGTTCTCCCAGATCCACTCCGGCAAGCCGGACCTCACGATGACCATCAACGGCATCCTGGCGGGCCTGGTGGCTGTCACCGCCGGTTGCGACGGCTTCCCGATGTGGGCCGCCTGGGTCGTGGGCTTCATCGGCGGCGCCATCGTCGTCTACGCCGTCAGCTTCGTCGATTCGATCGGCATCGACGACCCCGTGGGTGCCTTCTCCGTCCACGGCATCGGCGGCATCTGGGGCACCCTCGCGGTGGGCCTGTTCAACGCCGACAAGGGTCTGCTGCTCGGCGGGGGCTTCAGCCAGCTCGGCATCCAGATCCTGGGGTCCTTCGTCTTCTCCATCTTCACGATCATCACCGCCTGGATCGTGTGGAGCGTGCTCGGTGCGGTCTCCGGCGGCATCCGCGTCGAAGAGCATGAAGAGGTGCAGGGTCTCGACATCGGCGAGCACGGCATGGAGGCCTATCCCGACTTCGTCGCCTCCACCAACTGACTCCCGGGGCCTGCTCCCGCAACCGACCGCGGCTCACGCCGCGGTTTTTTTTCGCCCGTCCCACCGCCGACCCCCATAGAGTCGGCACAACCCGGTACCTGCCTGTGGACACCCGTGCCTTCAAGCGCTCCCTCCACCACTCGGATCGCTACAACCGCCGCGGCTTCGGCCTGGGCGACGAGGTCGCGGGCAGCCTCGAGCAGGCCTACCAGAGCAACCTGATCGCCAGCCTGCGGGAGAACGGCCACGTCCTGCAGCGCGGACGGCTCAAGATCCGCCTGGCGGAGGCCTTCGGCTTCTGCTGGGGCGTGGAGCGGGCGGTGGCGATGGCCTACGAAACCCGCCGCCACTACCCCAGCGAGCGGATCTGGATCACCAACGAGATCATCCACAACCCCTCGGTCAACGCCCATCTGCGCCAGATGGACGTCCGCTTCATCCCGGTCGACGACGACGTCAAGGACTTCTCCGAGGTGGGCACCGGGGATGTGGTGATCCTGCCGGCCTTCGGCGCCACCGTGCAGGAGATGCAGCTGCTCAACGAGCGGGGCTGCCACATCGTCGACACCACCTGCCCCTGGGTCTCGAAGGTGTGGAACACCGTCGAGAAGCACAAGAAGCATGCCTTCACCTCGATCATCCACGGCAAGGTGAAGCACGAGGAGACCCTGGCCACGAGTTCCTTCGCCGGCACTTACCTGGTGGTGCTGGACCTGGCCGAGGCCCGCATGGTCAGCGACTTCATCCTCGAGCGGGGCCAGGGGGCCACCGATCGCGAGGCCTTCATGAGCCATTTCGCCAACGCCTGCTCCCCCGGCTTCGATCCCGACCGGGATCTGGTGCGGGTGGGCGTCGCCAACCAGACCACCATGCTCAAGAGCGAGACCGAGGAGATCGGCCGCCTGTTCGAGCGGACCATGATGCAGCGCTACGGCCCCGCCGAGCTCGACGAGCACTTCCTCGCCTTCAACACCATCTGCGATGCCACCCAGGAGCGCCAGGACGCCATGTTCGCCCTGGTGGACGAGCCCCTCGACCTGATGGTGGTCATCGGCGGCTACAACTCCTCCAACACCACCCACCTGCAGGAGATCGCCGTCAGCCGCGGCATCCGCTCCTTCCACATCGACACTCCCGAGCGCATCGGGCCGGGCAACCGCATCGAGCACAAGCCCCTGGGCGGTGAGCTCGAGATCCTGGAGCCCTTCCTGCCGGAGGGGCCGGTGCGGGTGGGCATCACCTCCGGCGCCTCCACCCCGGACCGGGTCGTGGAGGACGTGATCGAACGCCTGGTGGGCCTCAGCGAGGAGTGAGCCCCACCCCGGACCGGCAACGGCGCGGGTCCGGGCCGATCGGGTGGCTTTACATTCACGAAAGGTTTTCCTCCCCCCAGGGCCGCCCGGGAGATCAGAACCCCCGTCCTTTCTGGCCGTTCCCCTCTGACCCACCGCACGCCCCAGACCACGATGGCGGCAGGCTCCTCCCTGCACCAGGGTCCCGACGACACCGGGGCCACCCCCAGCGAGCCGCTGCGCGACAGGGCGGACCCTGCCATCCGCCGCTACGCCAGCGCCTTCGCCGACCTGATGGAGATGCGGGCTCCGGCCACCGTGGTGGGCGCCTACCTCGACCGCCATGAGGGCTGGTTCCGCCGTTGTGCCGCCCCGATGACGGTGGAGCCCATCGGCAGCCAGGGGTATGTGCTGACCCTCGGCCGCTTCGGCAACTTCGGCTTCGAAGTGGAGCCCACCATCGGCCTCGAACTGCTCCCCCAGGCCGCCGGGGTCTACCGCATCGTCACCGTGCCCCTGCCGGACTCCGACGCGGCCCTGAGGGGGCTCTACGACGTCGAGTTCGCGGCCTCCCTGCGCCTCGACGAGGCCAGCGGTTCCGAGGTCTCCCATGAGGAGGTGGACGGGGTGATGCTGCACACCCTGGTGCGCTGGCAGCTCGACCTGGCGGTCTGGCTGCGTCTGCCCGGCATGCTCTCCCTGCTGCCGGAGCATCTGATCCAGAGCAGCGGCGACCATCTGCTGCGTCAGATCGTGCGGCAGATCTCCCGCCGCCTCACCTGGAAGGTGCAGGAGGACTTCCATGCCAGCCACGGCATCCCCTGCCCGCCGCGGCGCCGGGCCCAGTTCTGAGCCGCCCTCCCTGAGTGAGCGGAGCTGAGGGGGCGGGGGCTCAGGGAGCGGGGGCGGTGAGGATCTTGTTGACGATCTGCATGCCGCTGACGGCCTGCCACAGGAACAGGGTCATCAGGGTCATGTTGAGTCCCACGTGCACCTTGCGGGCCATCAGGTTGCCGGCCTGCATCAGGGGCGAGAGGGAGGCCGCCAGGGCGATCAGCGAGAGCATGCCGAGCCCCACCAGCAGGTGCGGGCTGACGAACAACTTGCCGTTGTTGATGTAGGTGACCGCCATGCCGCCGATGCAGCCCAGCACCATCAGCGCCAGAACGAGGCTGCCGAACTGGAAATGGCGTTTGGCGAACTGCCCCTTGATCAGCTCCTTGCGGTCCTCGGCGGTGGCTGTGCGGGTCTTCTTGGCCTTGATCCCCAGGACCATGGCGTAGCCGGCCAGACCCAGCAGCACCCACATCAGCACGGGGTGGGCGAAGTTGAGGGCGAAGGCGATCGAAGCGGGAAGGGCGGCGAACATGACGCGTTGGAACTCCACCGGGCCAGGGCCGGCTGCGAGTGCATCGAAGTTACAACTTCTCCGTGCCCTCAGTGCAGAAAGTGACGACGGCCGGTGATCACCATCACCATGTCGTTGGCGTTGCAGGCGGCGATCGAATCGGCGTCGCGCTTGCTGCCGCCGGGTTGAATCACCGCCCGGATGCCGTGCTCCGCCGCCAGCAGCACGGTGTCATCGAAGGGGAAGAAGCCGTCGCTGGCCAGCACGGCCCCCCGGGCAGCCTCACCGGCCGCCTCCAGGGCCAGCCGGGCCGAGCCCACCCGGTTCATCTGGCCCGCCCCGACCCCGAGCGTGCGGCCCTCCCGGGCCACCAGGATGGCGTTGGAGCGCACATGGCGCACCACCTGCCAGGCGAAGCGCAGATCCCGCCATTCCTGGGCGCTGGGCTGGCGCTCGCTCACCACCTCCCAGCTGTCGGGATCGGCGGGGCCGTCATCGGCCTGCTGGGCCAGCACCCCCCCCAGCACGCTGCGCAGCTGCAGGGCTCCGGCGGCCCCGGCCACGGCGGCGGGGTCGAGCTCCAGCAGGCGCAGGTTGGCTTTCGCCGCCAGCCTCTGGCGGGCCTCTTCGGCAAAGGACGGCGCCACCACGCATTCCAGGAACAGCCCCGCCAGGTGCTCGGCGGCCGCCAGATCCACCGGCCCGTTGAGGGCGACGATGCCCCCGAAGGCGGAGACCCGGTCGGCATCGAGGGCCCGCAGCAGGGCCTCGGCGGTATCGGCGCCGATGGCGACGCCACAGGGGTTGGTGTGCTTGATCACCACCGCCGCCGGCTCGGCGCCGGGGCCATAGCCGAAGGCCGCCACCGTGGTGAGGGCCGCCTCCAGGTCGATCAGGTTGTTGTAGCTGAGCTCCTTGCCCTGGAGCTGGCGGGCCGCCCCCCAGCCCACGCCCGACTCGCCGAACCAGCGGGCCCCCTGGTGGGGGTTCTCGCCGTAACGGAGCACCTGCCGCAGGGGCAGCTCCAGCCGCAGGGGCTGCCCCGACCCGTCGGCCAGGCGCCCGTCGATCCAGGCGGCGATGGCGGCGTCGTAGCCGGCGGTGTGGGCGAAGGCCGCCAGGGCCAGCCGGCGCCGCAGGGTGGCGTCGACCTGGCCGGCCGCCAGGGCCTCCAGGAAGCCCGGGTACTGGTCGGGATCGGTGAGTACCGCCACATCGGCGTGGTTCTTGGCGGCGGCCCGCACCATGGCCGGGCCGCCGATGTCGATGGTCTCGATGGCCGTCTCCCAGCTCACGGCGGGGTCGGCCACGGTGGCGCGGAAGGGATAGAGATTGACCACCACCACATCGATCGTGGTGATCCCCTGGGCCTCGAGGTCAGCCTGGTGGGACGGGTCATCCCGGCGGGCCAGGATGCCGCCGTGGATGCGGGGATGGAGGGTCTTGACCCGGCCGCCGAGGATCTCCGGGGCGCCGGTGTGCTCCGCCACCTTGGTCACCGGCAGGCCGGCGGCGGCCAGGGCCGCGGCCGTGCCGCCACTGGAGAGCAGCCCATAGCCCTGAGCCAGCAGCCCCTCCGCCAGCGGCACCAGGTCCCGCTTGTCGGACACGCTCAGAAGGGCCGTGGGAGCCATGACGGCGGAAAGGGCGGGGGAGGAGCCAACCTACGCAGCAATCGCCGACCCCCACCGTGCCCACGGATCCCCTCGCCGACCTGCCGCCCGGCGAAGACGACAGCACCGCCCTGTTCGCCGGCCCGCGCCAGGCCGCCAGCCGGCTGGTGCTGCTGCACGGCTGGGGGGCCGATGCCGATGACCTGCTCGATCTGGGGCCGGTGCTGCTGGGCGCCGATCCGGCCAGCATCGGCCTGAGCGTGGTGGCCCTGCGGGCCCCCCTGCCCCATCCGGCCGGCCTGGGCCGCCAGTGGTACGACCTGCAGCAGCCCGAGTGGCCCCAGCTGCCCGAAGCCCGTCGGGCCCTGCGCCAGCGGCTGCTGGCCCTGGGCACGTCGGTGCCGCTCGAGCACACCTGTCTGCTGGGGTTCTCCCAGGGGGCGGCCATGGCCATCGACGTGGCCACCGGCGGCGGCCCGGACGACGGCGATCCCCTGCCGTTGGCGGGGCTCGTGGCCTGCAGCGGCTACCCCCATCCCGACTGGCAGCCACAGACACCATGCACGGCAATCCTGCTCACCCATGGCGAGCAGGATCCGGTGGTGCCGTTCGCGGCCAGTGTGGCTCTGGAGCGATCGCTCGCCGAGGCCGGGGGATCGGTGCAACGGATCGCCTTCCCAGGCGGTCACAGCATCGATGCCGAGCTGATCGCCCCGATGCGGGAGTTCCTGGTCAGGGGCTGGCAGGGACGCTGACCAGAAGCCGCCGGGAGGGAATCAGACGAAGGCGTACTCGTACTCCTCCATCTCCTCCCAGTCGTCGGAGGCGAGGGACTCGAGGCCCTCGAAGAGCACCTCCTCGCCGATGGTGTCGACGATCAGGCGCAGGGACGGGAACAGGAAGTGGTTCTCTTCGGCGTACTGGGCGCTGAACAGGCCCTTCTCCCCCCAGAAGAAGCGGTCGGTGGTGTGCTCGTTGCGGCGCACGTTGAGGATCGCCGGAGCCGTCAGCTCCGTTTCGGCGATGTAGCGGCGGGCTGCCGTCACCGGTTTGTGGGAGCCGGTTTCGAGGTTGAAGGTCGGGACATGGGCGAGGACCCGCTGACCTGCGAGACGACGGCGACTGATCCGCTTGCGCTTCTTGGACATGGCATGGATCCCGGTGAAGGGAGACCGAAAGGTGGAGTTGGGGGGGGGGGCTGCAGACGCGCGACGGCGGCGGGGGCCGGCGACGAACGAAAGGGAGGACCGACCACCCAGAGGTGGCGGGTCCACGTCCATACGACTGTCGACCTGGGGCTGGTCGGAGAGGATCACCGTCAGTAACGCCGGCCGGCTCCCGGAGGAGGTCATGGCCGGGACAGAGGCGGTGCGCAGCTGCCTCTGCTGTAGCCTTGGTTGCGGGCAAAGCGCAACGCTGGCCGTTACGACTGCAACTTTCCGCCCGTCCGAGGACCGCGAAGTAGTGGTCGTTACCAAGATCTTAAAACTTTTTTTGCGTTTCGACACGCCTCTCCTGAAAAATTTCCGGACGGATCCGGTCCGCAGCCGGTGATGCCTGTCTCGGAACGGTTTCTGGCCCTGGTGGGGTTCCAGCTGGGACAGTTCATCGACTGCCCCGAGGTCCGCTCCCTGGTGGTCTACGTCACCCAGCAGGGGGAAACGGGCCAGCCCACCCTGCTGCCGGTCGGCCACTGGCCCCCGGACGAGCGGGCCCTGCCGGCGGTGGACAGTGTCAGCCGCCTGCGCGTGCCGGCGGAGCAGCGGCGCTGGCTGCCCCTGCGGGACGGCCAGCGCCTGCTCGGTGCCCTGCAGGTGGAGGCCGCCCGCAACCCCTGGCCGGAGCCGCTGGCCCAGCGGCTCCAGGCCGTGGCCCTGGCCCTCACCGAGGCCCTGCGGCTGGATCTGGAGGGCGGGGAGCTGCGGCAGCGACTCGCGGAGCGCGAAGAGCAGCTGGGCCTGCTGCTGCACCAGCTGCGCAACCCGCTCACGGCCCTGCGCACCTTCGGCCAGCTGCTGCTGCGGCGCCTCGGGCCCGACCACAACGACCGTTCCCTGGTGCAGGGCCTGCTGGCCGAGGAGCGCCAGATCAACCGTTATGTCGAAGCCATCAGCGCCCTGGTCCATCCGGAGGGACGGCTCGCCGCCCCCGTCTCCCCCCAGCCCCTGCTGCTGCCGCCCCTGCTGAGCGGCCCCGAGGGCCAGCCCCTGGCCGGACCGCTCGAGCCGCTGCTGCAGCGGGCGGCCGCCACCGCGACCCTGCAGGGGCGCGAGTGGCACGGTCCCCTGACCCTGCCGGACTGGAGCGGCGACAGTGGAGCCGTGGCGGAGATCCTGGCCAACCTGCTGGAGAACGCCTTCCGCTACAGCCCCCCGGGCGCCGCCGTGGGCCTGCACTGGACCAGCGACGCCGGGGGGCTCCAGCTCACGGTCTGGGACGGGGGGCCGGCCATTGCCGGCGACGAACGGGAGGCGATCTTCGGGCGGGGGGTGCGGGGAACCCGGGGGCAGGACCTGCCCGGCACCGGCCTGGGCCTGGCCCTCGGCCGTGATCTGGCCCGCAGCCTGGGGGGCGAGCTGGCGCTCGTGGTGCCGCCCCGGAAGCTGGATGGGGCGCTGCCGGAGCAGGGCAACGCCTTCCGGCTCAGCCTGCCCAGGCCGTCAGCACCGCGGCAATGAACAGCAGCCCCAGCGATTCGCTCCACTCCACGCAGGCCCCGTAGCTGTCGCCGCTGTGGCCGCCGAGGCGCCGGCCCAGGACCAGGGGCACCACCAGGGCCGGAATCAGGGCCACCACTCCGGCGGGCACGGGCCAGGTCGCCAGGCCCGGCCAGGGCAGCAGCAGCAGGGGCGGCAGCAGCAGCAGGGCGGGCCGCAGTTCCACCGCCAGGCCGGCCCCGTGGTCGCGATGGAACCCGGCGCTGCCGCCCGGCCGCAGGTAGGGGAACCAGGCCATGGCGGGCAGGGGCGCCACCCGCCCGCCGACCGCGGCCCACACCAGTGCCATCGGCGCCGCCGGCCCCAGCATCGCCAGGGCCCCGGCCCGCAGCAGCAGCACCAGCACAAGGGCCTGCACGCCGCTCGCCCCCACCCGGCTGTCGGCCATCGCCTCCAGGCAGCGGTCCCCCGCCGCCAGACCATCGGCGCTGTCCATCACGCCGTCCATGTGCAGGCCGCCGCTCAGCCACAGACCGAGCGCCAGCACCAGCACGACCTGGGCCAGCAGGGGCACCCGCCCCTGAAGGGCCCACCAGAGCAGGCCCTGGAGCGCACCGAGCACGGCGCCGATCCAGGGGGCGAAGCGGGCGATCCGCTCGAACCGGGGCGCCGGCGCCGGCCAGGCCGGCAGCACCGAATAGAAGATCCAGGCCCCGGCCAGATCCCGCAGCCACGGTGGAGCGCTGAGGCGGGGCATGGGCAGGGCGGCGGCGGTGGGGGTGGCGGCGTGAACCCCGGCCAGCGTCGCAGCAGCGGCGCCTAGCGTCTGCGCTGAGCCGCCGCGGCCTCATCGCCTTCGACTTCACGATCACCGCCCGCTGCCCGCGCACCCGGGCCCGCTGCGGCTGCTTCACCACCCCCCACGGCACCGTCCACACCCCCCGGTTCATGCCGGTGGGCACCGCCGCCACCGTCAAGGGGGTCAGCACGCCCCAGCTGGGGGAGACCGGGGCCGAGATGGTGCTGGCCAACACCTTCCACCTGCATCTGCAGCCGGGAGAAACGGTGGTGGCGGAGGCCGGTGGGCTGCACCGCTTCATGGGCTGGGAGGGCCCTCTCCTGACCGACTCGGGCGGCTTCCAGGTGTTCAGCCTTGATGCCATCAACCGGATCGACGACGACGGCGTGGTGTTCCGCTCTCCCCGGGACGGCTCAAGGATCGACCTGACCCCGGAGCGCTCGATGGCCATCCAGCGGGCCCTGGGGGCCGATGTGGCGATGGCCTTCGACCAGTGCCCGCCCTACCCCGCCACGGAGGCGGCGGTGGCCGAGGCCTGCCGGCGCACCCACCGCTGGCTGGAGCGCTGCGTCGCCTGCCACGGCGGCGGCGACCAGGCCCTGTTCGGGATCGTGCAGGGGGGCTGCTTCCCCCATCTTCGCGAGGCCTCGGCGCGGCTGGTGGCGTCGATGGACCTGCCCGGCATCGCCGTGGGGGGGGTGAGCGTGGGCGAACCCGCCGAGGAGATGCACCGGGTGGTGCGCCAGGTGGGTCCCCTGCTGCCGCAGGAGCGTCCCCACTACCTGATGGGGGTGGGCAGCCTGCGGGAGATGGCGATCGCGGTCGCCAACGGCTTCGACCTGTTCGACTGCGTGCTGCCCACCCGGCTGGGCCGGCACGGCACCGCCCTGGTGGGGGGCGAGCGCTGGAACCTGCGCAACGCCCGCTTCCGCCACGACCACGGCCCGCTGGATCCCAGCTGCGGCTGTCTGGCCTGCCGGCACCACAGCCGCAGCTACCTGCACCACCTGTTCCGCAGCGACGAACTGCTGGGCCGCACCCTGCTGAGCCTGCACAACCTCACCACCCTGCTGCGTTTCACGTCGGCCATGGCGCGGGCGATCAGCGAAGGCTGTTTTGCAGAGGATTTCGCTCCCTGGGAGCCCGGCTCCCCGGCCGCTCACACGTGGTAGGTTCCGGCCATAGCAATGGTTTTTCCTCCAGGCATGGCTCTCTCCCTGCTGGCCGGCTCCGCCCCCCACACCCTCGCCCAGCTGCCCGAGGCCTACCAGGCCTTCGGCCCCCTGGTGGACATCCTGCCGATCATTCCCCTGTTCTTCCTGCTGCTGGCCTTCGTCTGGCAGGCCTCGGTCGGCTTCCGCTGATCAGCGGCGTTCCTGCAATCCAGCCGTTCAGCGGCGCTCGCGCAGAACCGCCCAGGCGAAGGCCGGCAGTGAGAGCATCCGCCGCCAGCGGCTGGGTTCCTTGATCAGGCGGTACAGCCACTCGATATGCAGGGCCCCCATCCAGGTGGGGGCCCGCTTTTTGGTGCCGGCCCAGATGTCGAAGCTGCCGCCCACCCCCATCCAGAGGCCGCTGCGGGGTTCGGGCATCGCCTGGATCCAGGTCTCCTGGCGCGGCACCCCCAGGGCCACCAGCACCAGATCGGGGCGGCACTGCAGCAGCTGGCGCTCCAGCCCTGGCCAGGCCTCCTCGCTCTGGTAGCCGTGGACGCTGAAGACGAGCTTCAGCCCGGGAAGGTCGTGGAGCAGGCGGTCGCGCAGCTGATCCATCACCGCCGGACTCGCCCCCACCAGCGCCACACGCCAGCCATGGGTGGCCGCATGGTCGAGCAGGCGGCGGGCCAGCTCGATGCCCGGGGCGCGGCGCACCCGGTGCGACTGGCGCCCCAGGGCCCACACCACACCGGCCCCATCGGGGATCACCATCCGGGCCGCCTCGATCGCCGCCCCCAGGGCGGGGTCCGCCCGGGCCGCCATGGTCATCTCCGCATTGAGGGTGACGATCTGGCCGCCGCCGGCCGCGTGCAGGTCCACGGCGTCCCGGAAGACGTCGTTGCTTACATTCACAGGGATGCCCAGGACGCGGGCACGGACCGGCGTGGTCGCGAGGGCTGCCATGGGAAGGAACGACGGCGGGGAGAATCTATGGCCTGGTTCCACGGCCGCCGCCACCGGCACGCCCTGTCCTGACGCGACCATGATGAGCACGGCGAGCAATGGCGACAGGGGCGTGAGCGATCCGCCCGCCCCTCCCACCGACGCGGCGGAGGCCCGGGAGCTCCTCGAACGGCTCGACCGCGGCATCGAGCACGTCGTCCTGCGGCGCCAGCATCCGATCACCGGTCTGCTGCCCGCCAGCACCGCCAGCACCGTGCACGGCAACTACGGCGACGCCTGGGTGCGGGACTGCGTCTACTCCATCCAGTGCGTCTGGGGCCTGTCCCTGGCCCACCGGCGCCTGGCGGGACCCTGCCGCCGCAGCTTCGAACTCGAGCAGCGGGTGCTGCAGCTGATGCGGGGGCTGATGCGCTCGATGATGCGCCAGTCGGCGAAGGTGGAGCGCTTCAAGACCAGCCTCGAGCGCCTCGACGCCATCCACGCCAAGTTCGACACCGCCACGGGGGATCCGGTGGTGGCCGACGACGGCTGGGGCCATCTGCAGCTCGACGCCACGGCCCTGTTCCTGCTGCAGCTCGCCCAGCTCACCCGCTCGGGCCTGGTGATCGTGCAGACCAGCCACGAGCGCGATTTCCTCCAGAACCTCGTCTACTACGTGGCCCGGGCCTACCGGGTGGCCGACTACGGCATCTGGGAGCGGGGCGACAAGGGCAACCACGGCCAGCCGGAGCGGAACGCCAGCTCGATCGGCCTGGTGAAGGCCGCCCTGGAGACCCTCGTGGGTCTGGACCTCTACGGCCCCCACGGCGACGGCAGCAGCTGCCTGACCATCCCCCATGACGCCATCGTGCGGCTGCGGCGTGCCCTGCGCGGCCTGCTGCCGCGGGAGTCGGCCAGCAAGGAGGCCGACAGCGCCTGCCTGTCGGTGATCGGCTACCCCGCCTGGGCCGTGGAGGATCCGGCGCTGGTGGCGCGCACCCGCGAGAAGATCCGCAGCGAGCTGGCCGGGTCCTACGGCTACAAGCGCTTCCGGCGCGACGGCCACCAGACGGTGCTGGAGGACGTGACCCGGCTCCACTACGAGCGGGAGGAACTGGCCCAGTTCGAGCACATCGAGTGCGAGTGGCCCCTGTTCCTGGCCTACGAGCTGATCACCGCCTGCTGCGAGGGCCGCTGGGAGGAAGCCCGCCGCTGGCGGGAGCAGCTCCAGGAGCTGAGCGTGACGGTCGACGGGGAGGCGCTGCTGCCGGAGCTCTACCTGGTGCCGGAGCGGCTGATCGAGGCCGAGCGGCGCCAGCCCGGCACCCAGATCCGTGTCCCCAACGAGAACGTCCCCCTGCTCTGGACCCAGAGCCTCACCTGGCTGTCGGATCTGCTGCTGCACGGCCTGATCACCGCCGAGGATCTCGATCCCTGCGGGCGCCGCCACCCCAGCCCGCCGGGGGCCGAGGAGGTGCTGGTGGCCCTGGCTCCGGCCGACGACGCCATTGCCGCGGCCCTCGCGGAGGCCGGCCTGCCGGTGCGGCGGCCCTCGGACGGGGCGGCCCCCCTGCGGGTGGCCAGTTCCCGCGAGCTGGCCCGGCGCCTGGCGACGGTGGGCGCCAACGGCCGCCTGGGCCTATCGGGTCACCCGCCGGTGCGCATGGAGACCCAGGCCACCGCCCGGCTCTACCGCCACGACGGCGAGCTGATCGGCTTCCTGCCGGCGGTCCTGGAGGAGGACACCTTCTATCTGGCCGACGATGCCCAGGTGCTGGTGGACACGGTGGCCACCGAAGTGCGGGTGCTGCAGCGCCACTGGCGGGGCTCCGGCGCCCCGGTGCTGCTCGTGCCGGTCGCCGCCGGCCCCTTCCGCCGCGACCCCGACGCCTTCCTCAGCCTGGGCCGCGATCTGCAGCAGGGCCAGCTGGGCTCGGTGCCGGTACGCCTGGTGTCGCTGGAGGAGCTGGTGCCGCTGGCCAGCCTGGTCGACCTGCCGCCCCAGGCGCTGGCGGCCTGCGATCTGGTGCCGGACGGCCACACCCTGCTGCCGCCCAGCGCCAGCCACCAGCCGCTCACCGCCCGCCAGGAGCAGGAGCTGGAGGACGTGCCCCTGGCCCATCTGGTGGACAGGCTCTGGGCCAGCCGCTCCCTGGAGGAGCAGGCCGAGGTGCTGGAGCTGCTGAGCCGCCGGCTCGGCCCCAATGCCCGCCTGCAGGGCCCGCGCAGCGGCCCCGGGGTGCGGCTGATGGTGCTGCTGGAGGAGGTCTACCGCCGCGGCCTGGCCGACGCCGACTGGAGCGTGGTGCGCCGGGCGGCCGGTGCCATGGGTCTGGTGCACCCCCAGCTGGAGGATGCCCTCACCGACCTGCTGCTGCGCCAGAAGCAGGTGGTGGTGGGCCGCAACTACACGCGCGATTCGCTGCTGAGCCATCCGGAGGGCAGCCTGGCGATCGCGGCGATGGTGCGGCGCTTCAGCGGTGAGGACGGCCGGGAATGGATGCTGCAGCAGGAGCTGCTGCTGGCCATCGACGCCCTGGCCCGCTCCGACGTGGATCTGCTCAGCGGCAGCCTCACCCTGCAGCTCGGGCAGTTCCTGCTGCTGCTCACCGGCGAACTGGCGGGGGAGGCCAACCTCAGCCCCAGCGAGGCCTTCGAGGCCCTCTGCGCCCTGCCGCCCCATGCCATCCGCCGCCGGCTGCGGGCCGTGCTGGCCGACGTGGAGCACGCCCGCGCCTCCCTGCAGCGCAAGGAGCAGCTGCACCTGCGCGGGCGGGTGCGCTGGGAGGTGCCCGACCCCTTGGCGGAACTGCCCAAGGACGGCAGCTGGCTGCAGCACCGCATGCGGCTCGGGGCCCTGCAGCGGGTGCCGAAGGACTTCTATCCCGGCATCTGGGACCTGCTGCACCATTGCCGGGGCCTGGTGATCGGCGACAAGCTGGAGCGGCGCAACCGGCTGGAGAGCGCTCCCCTGCTGCGCGAGAAGACGCCGGGGGAGAAGAACTTCGCGATCCTGGTGGAGCACCTGCTCAGCAAGATCGAAGCGCCGGAGTACCGCCGGCTCTGCATCGAGACCCTGCTCACCCTGATGGCTTTCGTGGCCGCCAACCCCCAGGTCCAGTTCGACGACGATCTTGCCCTGGACGTGGTGATCGGCCACGCCGTGCGGGTGGGCTGGCAGCAGCGCCATCCCGAGGTGCCGAGCGAGGCCTACGGCCCCCACAAGGCGGAGGCCTGGGATCTCTTCTACCGCTCCTCCCCGGCCGACTGCCGCCGCTGGCAGCTGCTGGCCCTGCAGGAGCTGGCCGACAGGGACGCGGCCCCTGCCGCGATGATCCCGGCGGCGGGTGTCTAGATCGGGGCTTCCAGGGCCATGCAGAGGTTGGGCTGCTCGACGCACTGCTCGATCAGGTCGGCCAGCTGCAGGGCCCGGGAGGCCTGCAGGCCATCCACGGCCGGCGTCTCCCGGCCGCGCACGCACTGGAGGAAGTGCTCGAGTTCGGCGTAGAGGGGCTCGATCGAGGTGGTGCTCACCTCTTCGATGAAGCCGTCGTTGCGGTAGAGCAGCTCGCCGTGGTCGGCGCTGACCGATTCGTGGGAGCGGCGGTGGATGCGCAGATTGCGGTTGAGGAAATCCGTCTCCATCAGGCTGCTGCGGCAGTGGGCACTGAGGCTGCGGATCTTGCGGTGGGCCATCTTGCTGGCCGTGAGGCTGGCCACCACGCCATTGGCGAAGCCGAGGGTGGCATTGACGTAGTCGATCGGGCCATCCGAGCTGCGGCCGCCGGCCGCCGCCAGCCGCACCACCGGGGAGGCGGCCAGCTCGAGCACCAGGTCGATGTCGTGGATCATCAGATCCAGCACCACCGAGACGTCATTGGCCCGGTCGGCGTTGGGGCTGTGGCGCCGGGCCTCGAGCACCACCACCTCCTCGTTGGCCACCACCCGCAGCAGCTCCCGGAAAGCGGGGTTGAACCGCTCGATGTGGCCCACCTGCAGCAGGCGGCCCGCCGCCTCCGCGGCGCCGATCAGGTCGGCGGCCTCCTCCTGGGTCGCCGCGATCGGCTTCTCGATCAGCACGTGCACCCCCGCCTGCAGACAGGCCATGCCGACCCGGTGGTGCAGGAGCGTGGGTACGGCGATGCAGACGGCCTCCACCTCGCCGAGCAGCTCCTCGTAGGCGGGGAACCAGCGGCAGTCGAACTGCTCCACCGCCAGCCGGCCGCGGGCCTCATCGGGGTCGGCGACGCCCACCAGTTCGGCATCGCGCAGCAGGCTCAGCACCCGGGCGTGGTGCCAGCCCATGTTGCCGATGCCGATGACACCCACGCGCACTGGGTTCATGGCAGGGGCGGAGCAGGTGGGCGCATTATCGATGATCAGGTTCCGTCCGTGCTGGCGAGGGTGATCTGAACCCGCTCGATGCGGGGGCCGTCCATGGTGAGCACGTCGATGCGGACGCCCTGCCAGCGCAGCCCTTCCCCGGGGGAGGGGATGTGCTGCAGCCGCTCCAGCACGAAGCCGGCCAGGGTGTGGTGGCCGTCCGCTTCGGGCAGCTGCAGGCCCAGCTGGCGATTGAGTTCGACGATCTCCAGATCCCCGGCCGCCGACCAGGTGCCGTCGACGAGGGGCAGCAGGTCCTGGGCCGTTTCCAGGGGGTTGTCGTCCTCGCCGACGATCTCGCCGGTGAGGTCGGCCACGGTGACCAGCCCCTCGGTGCCGCCGTGCTCATCCACCACCACCAGCAGGGGCTGGCCGCTGCGGATCAGCGGCAGAAGATCCGCCAGGGACGCACTTTCCTGCACCTGCGCCACCGGCAGGATCCAGGGGGCCAAGGCCGTATCGGGGTGGAGGAGGCCCCGGGCGATCGGCTCGGCCAGCCGCCGCAGGTCGAGCATGCCGCGCACGTCGTCGAGGGAGCTGCCGATCACCGGGAAGCGGGCGTGCTGGCTGGCATGCACCGCTTCCATCATCTGCGCGAAGGTGACATCCAGCGGCAGGGTGACCATGCCGGAGCGCGGCATCATCACCTCCCGCACCAGGGTGTCCCGCAGGGAGAAGACCCCCTCAAGGATGCTGCGCTCGTCGGGCATCAGGCCGGTGACACTGCCGCTCTCGATCAGTGTCTCCAGCTCCCCGGCCGACAGCACCGGCACCAGCTCATCCCAGTTGCGCGGCAGCCCCAGCAGCCGCAGCAGACCACCGCTGAAGCGCTCGATCAGCAGCAGCAACGGTGCCAGGGTGCGGGTGAGCGACTCCAGCAGGGGTGCCAGCCGCAGGGCCGAGCCCTCGGGACGGTGCAGCACCCAGGCCTTGGGCACCAGACCGCCCAGGAGGGTGGCCAGCAGGGCCAGCACCAGGAAGACCCCGGCATCGATCCAGGCCTGCTCCCCCGAGCCCATCCAGCCGGCCACCTGCTCCGCCAGACCCCTGGCCAGCCAGCCCATGGCCAGCAGCGCCAGCACCACGCCCAGCTGGGTGGCCACCAGGACGCTGCGCATGCGGTGCTGGAGCCGGGCGACGGAACGGGCGCCGGGCTCGTCAGCCTCCTCGAGCTGCTGGACGCGGCTGGGCCGGAGACGGATCAGCGCAAGCTCCCCGGCAGCGAAGAAGGCCAGCAGGGCCAACAGGATCGCCAGGACCAGGAAGCGCATCGGTGGGGTGTCGTGGCTGAAGGTTAGGCCCCGCCGCCCGGCTCAGCCTTCGCCGCCCTCACCCCCCTCTCCTCCCTCGCCGGCGTCACCGTCACCATCCCGGTCGCCGTCCCTGTCGGCCCCCTCCGGTGCCCCGGCGGCCGGCCGTTCCGGGGCCGGTGCGCTGACGCCGTTCTCGCCGCCCTCCTGGTCCTTCGACCCGGGGGACTGGGCGCAGCCCATGGTGGCCGTGATCAGTCCGGTGGTGACGAGGAACAGGGCAATGCTCGATCGGGCCATGGCCTGCACCGTGATGGATGGGGCGAGAATTCTGGGGCAGCGGAGTGCCGAAGGATGCAGTTCCGTCTTGAACCTTTGCTGAGCAGCGGCCAGGTCGGCGAGCTGCGCCTGGCCCTGCTGGCGGAGGACGCCCCCTGGAGAGACGGGGCCGAAACGGCCGGATGGCACGCCCGGGAGGTGAAGCGCAACCGCCAGCTGGAGCCGGCATCCTCCCTGAACCAGACCCTCGCTTCCGCCCTCAGCGACCACCTGCTACAGCATCCGCTGCTGCAGGCGGCGGCCCTGCCGGTGCGGCTGCACAGCCTGCGCTTCAGCCGCTGCGGCGTCGGTGAGGGCTACGGCCGCCACGTCGACAATGCCTTCATGGTCGGCGGCCGCTCCGACCTCTCCTTCACCCTGTTCCTGAGCGAACCCGAGCAGTACGACGGCGGCGCGCTGGTGCTGGAGGATCCGGGGGGCGAGAGCGCCCTGCGCCTGCCGGCCGGCCATGCCCTGGTGTATCCGAGCTCCCTGCTGCATCGGGTCGATCCCGTGACCCGGGGCGAGCGGCTGGTGGCCCTGGGCTGGATCCAGAGCCGGGTCCGCCGCAGCGACCGGCGCGAACTCCTGTTCGAACTCGATACCGCCCGTCGTTCCCTCTACCAGAAGCAGGGCAAGGACGAGATCTTCGACCTGCTCACCCGCAGCTACACCAACCTGCTGCGGATGTGGGGCGAGTGAGGGGATGGGGGTCGCGAGGATCGAACTCGCCTAAGGCGAATTATGAGTTCGCTGCATTCACCAGATTGCTAGACCCCCGGGGACGGCGCCGTCTCGGGCGAGGGCCTCACCAGAGGCCCCGGATCGGCGGGGTCCAGGTGGTGCCGGCGGGCGGCCGGACGTAGGTGGGGGTGGCGGCCCCCGTCCCGAGGCTGGTGCTGAAGCCGTTGGTGATGTCGGCGGTGCGCTGGGGCATCAGGCCGCTCTGCTCGGAGAGCATCACCGAGGCGGTGTTCTCGATGGCGGTGCCGTCCCAGACGATGTTCTGGTCGGGGAAGCCGAAGGCGACGATCCTGCCGCCGTCCCGGCCGGGGATCGAAAGGCCGAGGGGATCGGTGATCTGGTGCAGCAGGTTGACGCCCTGGGCGAAGGGGGCCGAGAAGCTGTAGAAGCGCTGCTCCATCAGCTCGGGGGCGGAGCGCGTCACGCCGCAGCGGGTGACCTCCACCGGCCCGGTGCCGACCGAGCCGGGCATGGGGGCTTCGAGGGTCGTGGTGCAGAGCACGGGCCCGGCCAGGGCGGGGGCCAGCACGGCCAAGGGGAGCAGGGCGGTGAGGCCCGCAGCGAGGGGGGCAGGCACTGCCAGGATCGGTGGTGTCATGGGGTCTACGGGCCCAGCTCCCGGGCGATGTGAGCGCAGGTTAGCGACCTCTGACGCTCTCGCCCATCCATGGGCTTCCGCACCGGCCGCCTCTGCGACGCCGCCCCCCCAACGCCGCCCCCCCAACGTCGATGGTCACCCTGCCCTCCAGCCCCAGCCAACAGCGTTCCGCCCTGCTCGCCCTGCTGGCGGAGCGTGCCTACCGGCTGGGCGACTTCACCCTGGCCTCGGGCCGCCGCAGCCCGCATTACGTCAACTGCAAGCCGGTGAGCCTGAGCGGCATCGGCCTGGCCCTGCTGGGCCGCCTGATGCTGGAGCAGGTGGAGGGCGAAGCCGCCGCAGTGGCGGGGCTCACCCTGGGGGCCGATCCCCTGGTGAGCGCCGTGGCCCTGCAGGCCGCCCTGGCCGGCCGCGACCTCGATGCGCTGATCGTGCGCAAGGAAGCCAAGGGCCATGGCACCGGCGCCTGGCTCGAAGGCCCCCTGCCGCCGGCCGGGAGCCGGATCACGGTCCTGGAGGACGTGGTCACCACCGGCGGCTCGGCCCTCAAGGCCGTGGCCCAGCTGCAGGAGGCGGGCTACGCCGTGGAGCGGGTGGTGGCGATCGTCGATCGCCAGGAGGGGGGAGCCGAGGCGATGGAGGAAGCGGGCCTCGACCTGCGCAGCCTGTTCCTGCTCGAGGAGGTGGCTGCCACGGCCGCCGGGCTGGACGGCGCGGCAGGCTGACCCCACGACAGGCTGACCCCCGCCACCCGCTCCGCCATGGCCCCCTCCCCCGACCCGACGCCGGCTGCGGCCGATCCCTGGCACTGGACGCCACCGCAGGGGAGCCGCTGGTCGCGGCCGGTGGGGCTGCTGCGGCTCGACGGCCCAGACACCCTGCGGGTGC
The DNA here is from genome assembly GCF_024346155.1 of Cyanobium sp. Candia 9D4. Lineage (NCBI taxonomy): Bacteria > Bacillati > Cyanobacteriota > Cyanophyceae > Synechococcales > Prochlorococcaceae > Cyanobium > Cyanobium sp. Candia 9D4. The sequence continues at coordinate 52,103 of NZ_JAGQCK010000010.1, forward strand.
TGCACGGCCAGACCAGCCAGGCCCTGGAGGGGGCTCGCCCGGGCCAGTGGCTCGGCACCTGCTGCATCAGCCCCACGGCCCGGCTGCGGGCGGTGGCGGAGGTGCTGGTGGACGCCGCCGGGGCCTGGCTGGTGATCGTCGACGGGGATCCGGCGGCTGTGCGCACCGCCCTCGACCGGGTGCTGTTCCCCGCCGACAAGGTGCGGCTGGGTCCGGTGACGGCGGCCGTCCTGCACCAGCCGCTGGGGGCACCGGAACCGGAGGCCCTGCCGGCCGGCACCTGGGCCCCGCTGGAGGGATCGCCGGGCTGGCGGCTGGGGGAGGCCCTGCTGCTGCCCGCCGAGGCCCCCTTGCCCCCCGCCCTGGCCGCACGGCGCCCCCTGGAGCCGCTGGAGGCGGAACGCTGGCGGCTCCGGCAGGGTCTGCCGGCGGCGCCGGGGGAGATCAACGAGGAGGTGAACCCCTTCGAGTTGGGCCTGGCGGGGCGGGTGAGCCTGAACAAGGGCTGCTACGTGGGCCAGGAGACCCTGGCCAAGCTGGCCACCTACGACGGGGTGAAGCAGCAGCTGCGCCGCTGGTGGGCCACGGCTGTCCCGGAAGGGGCTGTTCCCGCCGATGCCGTGGCTGCGGGCACGCCCCTGCTGGACGGGGCCGGGGGCCGCGCCGGCCTGATCACCTCCAGCCTGGAACTCCCCGGTGACGGGGGCTGGATCGGCCTGGCCCTGGTGCGCAAGGCCTGGCTGGAGGAGAGCCAGCTGCTGGCCGGGGCGGCCCCTGGGGTGCCCCTGTGCCTTTCGCTGCCGGAGGCGTTTCAGCCGCCGCCGGTGGGGCCGGGGGGCAAGGCCGCGTCCTGATCCAGCAGCCAGCGGACCACCGCCCAGGTGGCCAGGCTGTCGTCCTGGTTGTAACGGAAGATCCGCTGGAGCTTGCGGCCCAGGGCCCGCCGGCTGGGGCGCCGCGGACCGCCGGAGCCTTCCCGCCACTGGCGCCACCACAGAAGGCAGCGGGCGCCGTCGACCCCCTTCTGGCTCCAGCTGAAACCCCGCCAGCCGGCGACGGCCTTGAGCCCGTAGCTGTTGACCGGCAGCAGCCAGTGGCGCCGCAGCCGCTGGTGCACGTCCACCAGCCGGGCCCGCAACCGTTCCCGCTCCCGCTCGCTGGCCCCCTGGCGCTCGGCCAGCCGCAGCAGGGCGACCGACTCGGTCTCGCCGTAGTGCAGCACGGGCCAGTCGGGATAGCGGGCCAGCAGCGTGCTCAGCCGCCGCCAGAGCAGGGCCTCGCCGTGCTCCTGCAGGGCGAGCAGGGGCTGGTAGCTCCCCAGGCTCTCCCCCGGCCCCGGCGCCCCGGGCCAATGGCCGTCCGCGCCGCGCTCCAGCCGCACCAGGCCGTGGAGGAAGTCGTCGCGGGCATCGGGGTCGGATTCGATGTCGTAGAGCAGCACCCCGGGGGCCGTCGCGAGCTCCGGCAGGGCGGGGCCGGCCCCCTCGCCGCTGCGCTGGGGGCTGCCCTCCCGCTGCACCCTGGCCTGGGCCACCAGCCGGGGGGCCACCTCCCGGTGCTGCTCGCTGTGGACGGCCAGGTCCTCGGCCAGCCGCTCCGGATCGGCGGCCGCCAACTGGTCGAGGCTGGTGATGCCCAGCTCCAGCAGCAGCTCGCGGCGCTTGCCGCCGATGCCGCTCACCTCGCTGAGGTGGCCCTCGGCAGCCGCGACCCGATCGCAGGCCCCTCGCCAGCTGCAGAGGGTGCATTTCTTGCGGTCGCTGACCAGGGGCGGCGGCTCGCTGCGGGCCAGGTCGAGGGCCAGGCGCTCCAGGCTCTCGTCGAGCTGGCGCTGCAGGGAAGGGCCGAGGGCGAGTCGTTCCCGCTCCAGCCCCCGGTCGGCGCCGGCCACCACCAGCCCATGGGGCACGGGGGCCCGCTGGTGCTCCTCCAGTAGCCGCCCCCACAGGGCCAGCTGCAGGCGGTGCTCCCGGGTGAGGCGCCGGCCCTGGCGGGCCAGCACCGGCCGGTAGCCGTGGGCCCCCCAGCGGCTGGGCTCCTCGACCCGTTCCAGCAGGCTCGGGTGGGCCTCCAGGCGCAGGCCCCGGGGGCCGGTTCCCGCGAGCCTGAGCCCCACCACACCGGGCGCCCCGTCGCGGCAGGCGGCCTCTCCATGGCCGGGGCGCTGGGGCAGCAGGCTCTGGAAGCTGCGCAGCTGGTCATCGAGGGCCAGGGCGCGGTGGGCACTCCACAGCCGCTCCCTGGGTGCACCGTGGAGATCGAGCCAGGCCCGCCGCCGGCAGCGCACCCAGCTGCGCAGCAGGCGGTCGGTGAGGACGGGGGATCCGGGGGAGGCGGCGTCCGGGGTCTGGGGCATGGGGTGCAGGCTAGGGGGACCGGTGGCCTGCCATCAGGCCGGCACCCGCCGCGGCCATCCGGAGCGGCCGGCCTGCTACGACCGGCCTGCCCCTCCATCGCCTCCGCGCCGCCCATGGCCTCCGCCCCCCTGCCCCTCGAGGCCGGACCGATCCACTTCGGCACCGATGGCTGGCGGGGCATCCTCGGGGTGGACATCACCATGGAGCGGCTGCTGCCGGTGGCGGCCGCCGCCGCCCGGGAACTGGCCGCCAGCGCCCCGGAGGGCCTCACCAGCCGGGAGGTGGTGATCGGCTACGACCGGCGCTTCCTGGCCCCGGAGCTGGCCGAGGCCATCGCCGCCGCCGTCCGGGGGGCCGATCTGGTGCCCCTGCTGGCCGCCACCCCCGTGCCCACCCCGGCCTGCAGCTGGGCGGTGGTGGAGCGGGGCGCCCTGGGGGCCCTGGTGATCACCGCCAGCCACAACCCGCCGGAATGGCTGGGCCTCAAGATCAAGGGGCCCTTCGGCGGCTCGGTGGAGGGTGACTTCACCGCCCGGGTGGAGCGGCGCCTGGCGGCCGGGGGCCTGACGGTGCCGATCCCCGGCGACACTGAACGGTTCGATGCCATGGGCACCTACCTGGCGGGCCTCGGCGCCAAGGTCGACGCCCCGGCCCTGGTGGCGGGCCTGGCCGCCGCCGGCCTGCAGGTGATCGTCGACCCGATGCACGGCTCGGCCGCCGGGGGGCTGCCGGCCCTGCTGGGGGAGGCGGGGGCCGCCGCCGGCGTGATCCGGGAGATCCGGGGGGAGCGGGATCCCCTCTTCGGCGGCCACCCGCCCGAGCCGCTGGCGCCCTACCTGGAGCAGCTGATCACCGAGGTGCGCCAGGCCACGGCGTCCGGCCGGCCCGCGGTGGGCATCGTCTTCGATGGTGACGGGGACCGCATCGCCGCCGTGGACGAGCAGGGCCGCTTCTGCAGCACCCAGCTGCTGATGCCCCTGCTGATCGACCACTTGGCGCGGGCCCGCGGGCTGGGGGGCCGCGTCGTCAAGACCGTGAGCGGCTCCGATCTGATGGCCCTGGTGGCGGCCGACCTGGGCCGGGAGGTGATCGAGATGCCCGTGGGGTTCAAGTACATCGCCGCCGAGATGCTCAGCAGCGACGTGCTGGTGGGCGGCGAGGAGTCGGGCGGGGTGGGCTTCGGCCTCCACCTGCCGGAGCGGGATGCCCTGTTCGCGGCGCTGCTGCTGATCGAGGCCCTGGTGGAGGGGGGGCTGCCCCTCGGGGCCCGGCTGGCGGCCCTGCAGGAGCGCTGCGGTGGCGCCAGCGTCTACGACCGCCTCGACCTGCGTCTGCCGGACATGGCCAGTCGCCGCCGGCTGGAGGCGCTGCTGGCCCAGGATCCGCCCCAGGAGGTGGCCGGAGCGGCGGTGCTGGAAGTGAACCGCACCGATGGCGTCAAGCTGCGGATGGGCCCCAGCCACTGGCTGATGCTGCGCTTCTCCGGCACCGAGCCCCTGCTGCGTCTCTACTGCGAAGCCCCCGACGCCGACCGGGTGCAGGCGGTGCTGGCCTGGGCGCGCCAGCTGGCGGAGCGCATCTGATGGCCGCCCCAGCGGAGCCCGGGGTGGCACCCACGGTGCTGGTGATCGCCAGCGGCAACGCCGGCAAGATCCGGGAGTTCTCCCACCTGCTGGCCTCCCTGCCCCTGGAGGTGCGGCCCCAGCCTGAGGGTCTGGAGGTGGAGGAAACGGGCACCACGTTCGCCGCCAATGCCCGGCTGAAGGCCGAGGCGGTGGCCCGGGCCACGGGCCACTGGGCCCTGGCCGACGACTCCGGCCTGGCGGTGGCGGCCCTGGGCGGCGCCCCCGGGGTCCATTCGGCGCGCTACGCGGACAGCGACCCCGCCCGGATCGCCCGGCTGCTGCGGGAGCTGGGCGAGGTCGACCGGATACGGCGCGCCCAGGGCCTGGAACCGGACCGCCGGGCCGCCTTCGTGGCCGCCCTGGCGGTGGCCGATCCCAGCGGAGCGATCCGCCTGGAGGTGGAGGGCCGCTGCGACGGGGAGATCCTGGAGGCGCCGCGGGGCAGCGGCGGCTTCGGCTACGACCCGGTGTTCCTCGTGCCGGAGCCGGGCCTGAGCTACGCGGAGATGGACAAGGGCCTCAAGGGCCAACTGGGCCACCGGGGGCGGGCCTTCGCCCGGCTGGAACCCGGCCTGCGGGAGCTGCTGGGCGGTCCCGGAGCGACGCCGGCGGCTCCCTAGCGGGTTGCGGCCGTGCGGCGGCGGGCCTCCAGCACCGCCTCCAGGGCCCCGGCCGCCGCCTCGGCCCGCTTCTGCCAGGTGCATCCGGTGGCGAAGCGGTGGCGCTCCGCGGCGCGGCCGTCCTGGAAGCCGGCGGCGGCCAGGCGCTCGAGGGTGGCCGTGAGGGCCTGCCCGTCGGCGCAGTGGTAGGCCAGGCGGGGGGTTTCGGCGATCTGGGCGCAGGTGCCGGTGTAGAGGATCGGCTGGCCGGTGGGCAGCTGGGAGAAGAAGCGGACGGGACTGCTGCAGGGGTTGATGTCACCGTCGGTGAGGGGCAGCACGGCCGCATCGAGGGTGGCGAAGCAGGCCTGGAGTTCGGTGTAGGGCATGGCGCCGAGGAAGCGGCAGCGCGGGCTGCTCTGGAGGTGGGCGAGGCCGGGCACCTGGCGGCGCACCGGCCCCACGAACAGCCAGCGGAGCTGGGGCAGCGCATCGTGGGCGGCGACGATCGGCAGCAGGTCGATGCGGCTGCCGATCACGCCAATGATGCCGATCAGGGGCCGGAAGTCGGCCGGCACCAGATCCGCCGCCAGGGCAGGGCGCTGGGGAGGCCGGGGGGGAAGCGCGGGGGGGGGCTCGGCCGGCAGCCAGGAGGAGGGAATGCCGTTGGGAATGATGTGAACGCGGGAGTCCTCGATGCCGTACCGGGCTTGGAGCACCTCGGCGAGGAGCCGGGACACCGGGAAGATCAGATCGGCATGGCGGACCAGATCGTGTTCCTGATCGAGCCGCACATGGGGGTAAGCCGCGTAGTCATCGCTGACGAGGTAGGCGATGACGGAAGCGAGGGCGCGGTGATGAATCGCGTAGGGCCAGGCGTGGGGATCGGTGAGGATCAGGGCGTCGGCCCGGCCGTAGATCGCCAGCAGGCGCCGCTCCACCAGGGGGGCAAGAATCCGGACCAGCCAGCGATGACGGGAGAAGGCTCCGCGGGGGAGCTCACAGGCGTGGCGACGGCGACCGAAGGAGGGCAGCCAGCCCCTCCAGCTGATGCGGGGGGCCAGTGTCTGCACCGTGCAGATTGTCTCCAGCGCCTCGAAGAGAGCCCGGTGATAAGGCTCTTCAGAACCGACGACGAAAAGGCGTCGACGTTGGTCCATTGTGTTGGCAGAATCCGTCGTCCTGGCTGATTCAGTCACGGCAGGACGAGTCGGCCATCGATTCCTGATTCTAAAGCTGTCGATCCAGCCGCTGGCCGAGGCCTGCCTGGACCGGAGGCCGGGGCCTGTATCGTTGGCTGGGATGAAGCCGTCCTGCTGTTCAGCCATGTCCGTTTTCGACAGGGGCGGGCAAGGGACGGGAGAGACGGTGGTCTTCCTGCCTGACAAGCGACGCTTCAATCCCTACCAGAAGCGGCTTGCCGAAGCGCTCATCCAGCAGGGCTTCCCTGTCATCGTCAAGGATCACCCGCCACTCTTCGGAGCCTTTTTCCGCCAGCAGCGGTTGTATTCCAGGCATGTGATCGTTCACCTGCATTGGCTGAACGGGCTGACGGATCAAGCCGTCTACGCCCATTCCAGCATCCGATTTCTGGTCTGGTACGTTCTGATGTTTTGCGACCTGGGGTTGTTCAGGCTGCGGGGGGGGCGTCTGTTCTGGACCGTCCATAACCTGATCAGCCACGAATGCCCAGACCCCGCCAGGGAGCTGAAGGTGCGACGACTGATCGCCATCTTTGCCAACGGCATTCATTTTCACAGCCGATCATCGATTGCCCGAGCCGAAGAGGAATACGCCGTCCCGCTCCAGAGCAAGGCCATTGTGGCCGCCCATGCCGCCTACCCTGAGGACTATCCGCCCAACCCGTCCCGGGTGGAAAGCCTGGCCAGGGAAACAGACATCAGCAAGGTCAACTTCACCTTCCTGTTCTTCGGCAACATCCGTCGTTACAAGGGACTCGAGTCCCTTGTGGAGGCCTTTCGCCACCAGCCTGGATCCCATTGCCGGCTCCTGATCGCCGGCGCCCCCATTCCGGGCGTGTCGACCGAATGGATCAACGAAGCCTCCGCGAAGGACCCCCGCCTTCGCCTGCGCATCGGCTACGTGTCGGACGGCGATGTGTCCGCCCTCTTTTCTCTCGCCGATGTGCTCGTGGCCCCGTACACCGCCACGCTCACCTCAGGGGTGGTGTCGCTCGCGCTCACCTTCGGCTGTCCCATGGTGCTCCCCGATGCCGCCAGGGTCTACGACTTGCCGGGTGATGCCGGAGCGGAGTACTACGCCCCCGGCCAGCTGCCGGAGGCCCTGGCCAGGATCGAGAGGCGCGATCTCGAGGGGATGCGCGCCCACAACAGCCGCCTCGGCCGAACCCTGACCTGGGAAGCCATGGCCCAGGCGATCGCCGGGTCCTACCGCCAGGCCGGCCGGAACCGCTGAACCGGAGCCGTGTCGAGGGCCTCCAGCAGGGCGCCCTGCGCCTGCCGCCGCAGCCCGGCGAGGTGCCCGGCGGCGGCGGCCCCGGCGTTGCGGGCGGCCCCAGGGTCATGCAGATAGGCGAGCACGGCCGCAGCGAAATCGTCAGCCGTTCCGGCCACCGAAACCCCCGGCGCCACGGCCATCCCCTCCACACCGGCCGGGGTGGTCACGATCGCCCGGCCGTGGGCCATCGCTTCGATCGTCTTGATCTTCAAGCCGGTGCCCGAACGCATGGGATTGATCATGAAGAGCGCTTGCTGATAGATCTCCCGGGGTGACGGGACGATCCCGAGGCGCTGGACCTCCTCAGGGAAGGGCATGGCCCCACAGATGCCACCGGCGACCACCAGCCGGCCGGCGCCACCCCTGGCCTTGACCTGCGGCCACACCTCCTCGAGAAACCACCGGAGACCCACCCGGTTGAGGGGATTGGCCGAGGCCAGATAGCCCACGACGGGAGCCTGGTCGGCGACAAACGGCAAGGGGTCGGATGGAAGGATGTGGCCCACCGTCCTGACGACACGCCGGCCGTGGGTGAGGCGCTGGAAATAGCTGGATTCCCGCTCCTGGATGCCGAGGATCACATCGGAACGCCGCAATCCCCGGCGCTCATCAGCCTGGTTCAGCGAGATCCAGAAGTCCTCCGGATCCAGCTGCGCCTCGTGGAGGAGGGCGTTCCGATCCGTGAAGACATCATGACAATCCAGGATCTTCAGACAGCGGTCGTCGAAAGCCTCAAAGAAGGCGGAATGGATCACGTAGGACACCAGCACGCGCCTGTAGTGGCCGGCGCGCTGGAGACGGCGCGCCTCAGCCAGCCAGCTCGGATGAAACCAGTCGTCCAGAGGGTGGTTGCCGATGGGGAGGCTCCGCTCCCGGCCCGGACGGCCGCGACGACGGACCCCCTGCCACGCCCCGCCGAGTCGCCGCCCGATCCGGTCGGCCAGCGGGCGGCGCCCGCCCTCGGGCCAGACGAAGTCGTGGATCCAGTGGTCCACAGCCTTGCGGGTCTCCCGTTTCTCCTCTTCGGAGAGATCGACGCCGGCGAAATGGAGCTCGAAGCCCAGGGCCCGCAGGTCATCCAGCAACGCGGCCAGGCGGCTGCGGTTGCCGGCATAGGGGGGGCCGACGCCGATCCTCGAGATGACCAGGAGACGTCGATCCGTCATCAGGACACCGCCAGGTCCCCCACCGCCGGCCGCCACCCCTGCAGCTGCCAGTGCACACAGTCCGCCAGCACCATCGGATCCTGCAGCACCAGGGCCAGGGCCGCGTCATGGTCGGCAGCCTCGAGCAGCAGCAGGCCGCCGCCACCCGGCCGGCCCAGGTCGTCCACCAGGTAGCCGCTGCTGATCCTGAGGCCCTCCAGGCGCAGGCGCTCCACCCAGCGGCGATGCTCCTGCAGGTGGGGAATCACCGCGTCAGCGGGGAGCCGGAAGGTCTCGGTCTTGATGAACCAGGCCATGGCAGGAACGGAACACCACATCGGGCTCCGGGCCACGCTCCGGAAGGGAGTAGGACGGAGAGTCCGTAGTTGATGGTCCCATGTCGAAATCCCAGCTCAACGCGTTCCTCGCCAAGGTGGCTGCCGATCCGGCCCTCAAGGCCCGTGTGGAAGCCGCCGCCGACACCGATGCCGTGGTGGCCATCGCGCTCTCCGAGGGGCACACCTTCTCCCCCGCCACCTTCAGCCGCTTCTCGCGCGGCTGAGGCCGGACCGGGCCTGTCAGGGCGGGACGATGGCGGAGACGATGCAGGCGCGGAACGGAGCGAACCCGGCCAGCGCCTGGCTGCTGCCAGGGGCGTCCCTGGCCACCCATCCTCCGGCCAGCCGCGGCATCCCCCGGATCATCCACCAGACCTTCAGCACCAGGAGCCGCATGCCGGCGGTGCTGGAGGAGAACTGCCGCGCCATCGAAGCCCTCAACCCGGACTTCACCTATCGCTTCTACGACGATCACGATCGTGAGCGCCTCATCGGCGAGATCTACGGGGAGGCGATCCTGGCCCGCTATCGGCGGATCGATCCGGCCTACGGTGCCGCCCGCGCCGATCTGTTCCGCTACCTCTGCATCTACCACTTCGGCGGTGTCTACCTGGACGTCAAGGTCGGCGTCACCCGGCCGTTGTCCGACGTTCTGCGGGACGATGATGCCTACCTGCTGAGCCAGTGGGACCATGGGCCCGGCAGTCCCCATGCCGGCTGGGGCACCCACCGGCAGCTGGCCGGCATCCCGGGCGGTGAATTCCAGCAGTGGCACGTCATCGCCTCCCCGGGCCATCCCTTTCTGGCCGCCGTGATCGCCGCGGTGCTCAACAACATCGATCGCTTCGATCCCTTCGCCTTCGCCCATCCCTGGGAGGCGGTGATCTGCACCACCGGTCCGGTCGTGTACACAACGAGCATCCATCCGATCCTGGCGACCCATCCCCACCGGCGACTGGTTGGCAGCGAGGAGATCGGCCTCCGCTACAGCCTCTTCGACGGCTCGGCCGACCCGGACGCCCACCGGCGGCTCTACAGGGATTACCGGAAGGCCGAAACCCCGCTGATCCGCCAGTCCTTTCCCCTCTCCCTGCTCTGGCCCGTGCTCAACCTGGCCCGAAAGGTGGCGCGCCGCCTGCGGGGGCTGCTGCGGCGCTGATCCCGCCGCCCAGCGCAGAACGGTGCAAGCTCAGGCCGCCACCCAGCTGCCGTGCAGGCCATGGGGGATGGCCAGGGGGAGCTCCAGCACGGCCACCTCGTCCATCGAAGCGGCATCGAGCACCACCAGATCGCTGGCGCTGCGGGCGCCGTTCCAGACCAGGCCGAGCACCCAGCCGTCATCCTCGGCGGTGGCGCCGGGACGGGGCACCATGATCGGCTCGCTGACGAACCCGCGGGGCGCCGCACTCCAGACCCGGGACTCGCCGCTGCCGAGATCGAGCTTCATCAGGGCCTGCAGGGGGTCGTTGCCCCGCTCCCGCTCGGCCACCGCCATCCAGCCGTAGCGACTCTCGAGCCCCACCCGGGCCGGCGCGACCATGGCGAATTCACAGGTGCGCTCACTCAGCCGCGTGGCCGTGACCGCGCCGCTGGCCAGGTCGAGACGGCAGCGCTCCAGCAGGCCCTCGGGGATACGGTCGAAATCGACCTCCTTGTAATCCTGGTCGGGGCCGATCGAGGGGAAATCGGCGTAGAAGATGCTGTCGACCACCACCGCGTCGCCGTCCTCCCAAGCGTTGAGGTGATGGAACACGAAGCCTTCCGGAGCCTCCAGCACCCGGGGCTCCTGGCCGGCGAAGGCGCCGTCCTGGCGCGGAATCAGCCAGAACTGGCCACGGGCGCCGGCCCGGGACTTCAGGCACTGGGCGGCCCCTTTGCGGCCGAGCACGTAGGGGAGGGGGTTGAAGTCGATGGCGTTCTGCAGGAACACCGCCCAGTTGGGGGTGATGGCGAAATCGTGCAGGAAGGCGAAGCCACCGAAGCTGTGGCTGGAGTCGGCCAGCAGGGTGCCGGCCTCGGGACCGTCGGCGGCGAACTCCATCAGGCGCACGGTGCTGCGCGGGCCGGCCTTCACACCGAAGGTGACCATGCGGGGCGCGCCGTGGTGGCCGGGATCGAAGCGGGGGTGGGCGCTGAAGGCCTCACCCGGCTTGAGCACCCCGTCCAGCAGGGTCAGGCCGCGGGTTTCGAGGCTGACGGGATCGAGGGCATGGGGGGAGCTGGCCTCCCAGAGGGCGAGCAGCTGGTCGCCGAGCCGCACCACGTGGGTGTTGGCGATGTTCTTGAGGCGAAGATCGAAGGCATTGGCCAGCGGCCCGCCGGGCTTGGGCGTGCCGAAGACACCTCGGTAGAGCACCGTGCCGGCCTTCTCCTCGGCCAGCCAGCCCTCGGTGCGCACAAAGCGATTGCTGAGCCGAGCGCCCCCGTCTGAGAAGCGCAGGGCCGTGACCATGCCATCGCCGTCGAAGGGGTGATGGACCCAGTGGCCGCCCCGCTCCAGCCGGCCGGGGCCGTTGCGGTAGAGGGTGCCGCTCAGCTCGGCCGGGATGGCGCCGCGGGCGGCGGTCAGGGGCTCGTCGCTGAGCTCGACGCTGACGTTGCGAAAGGAGCTGGCCCAGTCGGCGCGGTCGTAGGCAGGCGAGGCCGCGGCGGCGGGGGAGGCAACGGTCATCGGATCAGCCCACGGAAAGAACAGCGCAGCGCGCTGTCCCGATTATCACGTAACGGAGTGTGAAGACGTGGGCGGTCGTGCCGGCCTCAGGCCTCGCAGGGCAGCTCCACCACCGGGCAGGGGGGTTGGGACACGGCACAGGGGGCGGCCTGGACCTGGCCCGGCAGGCAGTCGGCGGCCCGGGCCGGGGCAGCCACGGCAACGGCGGCGGTGAAGCCCGCCATCAGCAGCAGGAGGGAACGCATGGCGTGTGCACGGATGATCCGATGCTAGTGGCGACGACCCCGTCAGACACCGGCGTGGCCGGCACGCTCGAGGACCCCCTTGCTGCTGGGCACGGCCCCACCACGGCGGGGATCGATCTCCACCGCCTGGTCGAGGGCGCGGGCGAACGCCTTGAATCCGGCTTCGACGATGTGGTGGGAGTTCACCCCCGCCAGCTGGCGAATGTGCAGGGTGAGGCCGGAGTTGTTGGCCACCGCCACGAAGAACTCCCGCACCAGTTCGGTGTCGTAGGTGCCGATGCGCTGGGCCGGGATGGCCAGGTCGTAGCTGAGGTGGGGCCGGCCTGAGCAGTCGAGGGCCACCTGCACCAGGGCTTCATCGAGGGGGGCCAGGAAGTGGCCGAAGCGGCGGATGCCCCGCCGGTCGGCCAGGGCCTGGGCCAGGGCCTGGCCCAGGGCGATCCCCACGTCCTCGTTGGTGTGGTGGTCGTCGATGTGGGTGTCGCCCCGGGCGGTGATCTCCAGGTCCAGCAGGCCATGGCTGGCGATCTGGTGGAGCATGTGGTCGAGGAAGGGGACGCCGGTGGCCACCTGGGCGCGGCCGGTGCCATCGAGATCGAGGGCCACGTGCACGTCGGTCTCACCGGTGACGCGATGGACCTCGCCGGTGCGTGCAGGGCCGGTGCGCGAAGAGCTGATGGACACGCGGGCGAAGGCGACGGGCCGGACCTGAATCATGCCAAAGCCCCCGGGGCCGCGCTCCGAAGGTCCGGTGCGCCCATGGCGATCGGGGGACCCACGGTGTGCAGCGCTACGGCGCCGGGCCGCCAGGGGTGGTGGGGTGAGTGCCATGCATGAACGTCCGGGTGCCGTCCTCGATCAGCTGCGCGCCGGGCACCAGCGCTTTCTCGACGGCCATGTGCTCCACCCCCACAGCGATCGCCTGCGGATGCTGGAGGTGGAAGCGGGCCAGACGCCGGTGGCGGCGGTCCTGGGCTGCGCCGATTCCCGGGTGCCGGTGGAGCTGCTGTTCGACACGGGCTTCGGCGATCTGTTCGTGGTGCGCAATGCCGGCACGATGAGCACCGTGGCCGCGATCGCCTCGCTCGAGTACGCCGTGAGCCACCTGGAGGTGCCGGTGATCGTGGTGCTCGGCCACGCCGCCTGCGGTGCGGTGGCGGCCGCCTTCGACCGGGAGCTCAACCTGACCCCGAGCCTGGCCCAGGTGGTGGGCCAGCTGCGCATGGAACTGTTCAGCCTCGGCGGAGAACACAACCTGGAGGAGGCTTGCCGCCGTCACACCCTCAACGCCGCCCGCAACCTCGTCGATTCCAGCGTGATGCTCACCGACCGGCTTCGCTCGGGCCGGCTGCAGGTGGAGGCGGCGTACTACAACCTGCACACCACCAGCATTGAATGGATGGGAACCCTGATGCCGATGCCTCAGGGCTGAGCCGGCAGGGCCGCCAGGATCCGTTCCACCCGGCTTTCCCAGGTCTGGGCGGCGGCGAAGGCCACCCGCGCCTGGAACTTCTCCGGGCTGTCGGTCGCCAGCTCCTCATCGATAGCCTGCAGGAAGCAAGCGGGATCCTTTTCGATGCGGATCAGGGCACCGGCCAGCTCCAGTCCTTCCACGGCGGAGGAGACCACCGGCTTGCCACTGGCGATGTACTGGAAGAGTTTCAGCGGACTCATGGACCGCGAGAAGGGCGTATCGAGATGGGGAATCAGGCAGAGATTCATCCGCTTCAGCTGCATGGGCACCTGATCATTGGGAAGGCTCCCCAGCCAGTCCACGTTGGCGAGGCCAAGCAGGCCGGAGTCCGACAGGCGCCGGTTGAGCTCGGGACCCACCAGCAGCAGCCGGCAGTGGGACCGCTCCAGGGCGATTCTGCGCAGCAGATCGATGTCGGTGCGATCCCAGAACGTGCCGACATAGCCCAGAACCGGCTGGGGGCCAGCGGGCTGGAAGTCGGAGGCCTGCGCCAGGAACGCCGAGCTGACGGCCTGATCAATCCGGACACAGGGAGCCTGGGGCGAAAACTTGTCCTCATTCGCCTTCGAGGTGACGGCGATCAGGTCGGCCATGGCACCGATCCGCGGATACTGATCCACCGCAAAGGGGTAGTACCAGTCGGTCTTGTCGACCAGGGTGAAATCATCCACGATCTGGATGATCCGGGCCGCAGCCGGCACCTGGCGCACCAGCTCATCCAGCACGGGATGGGGCGGAAACAACCACAGCAGGGTGTTCCGTTTCCGGAACCCCAGCGATCGAATCCGTCGCCCCAGGGCGATGCGCTCCCGCTGCAGCTTCAGCAGCGAACCGAGACTTCGCGGCCGCAAGGGGCTGATCCCACCCGGTCTCCAGTAGAGACGGGCAACGGCAAGTCTGTCGGAGATGACCTGGAAGGATGTGGCCAGCGTCTCCCCCTTGGAGGAGGGCAGAATGACCAGCACCTGCTTGACGTGGTCACATCGGCTCAGCGTCCTTGCGATCTGCTCATAGGTGCGGCCGTAGATCCCCCAGTCATCCCCGAACCAGAACAGCAAGACATGGGAGAGACCAGGAAAGCGAGGTAAAGAATCAGAGAATGATCCAGCCAAGCCGCCGTCCACGTCGCGTCTTGTAAACAAGATAGCATCGTTCCAGCAAACGGGCTACGCGGCGATTGGCCCAGGCCATGAAGTTCATCTTTTCGCCCAGCACCACGCATCGGAACCAGGAAACCAGCCGACCGCGGTAAATAAATGAGCTGAAGCTCGAGTGCTGACAGGTCCCCCAGAAGTGACGCGCCAGTCCCGCGATGAACATGTCGGTCATCACTGATTGGTTGACATCCTGCTTCGAAAGCCCTTCCTGGCTCAGACGACCGCCATGAAGATGGTGGATGCCAATCCCACCGCCAGCCTTGAGTGAAGGGACAATGGATGGACAGGTGATGTTGAGCTGCCGGCACAAGTCAACGACTTCAGAACTATCCGTAATCACGACAGTTCGGCGATGGCGCGAGTAGCGAACGATCGCTCCAAGGATCTCCTTCGGACAACCACCTGACGCGTCCGTATGTCGGACATGCCAGCAGTCGTAAACACCGGGAACCAAGCCAAGCCCATTCATCCGAGCGACGACGAGCTGCCTGAAGTCCTGGTTGAGGCTGAGTATTCGAAACAGTCGATTGGAGTATTGTGCCAAATAGCCACAGGCAACAAAGGTATCCCACGGACCCTCAGGCAACTGATCCAGGTCAGTGAGAAAGTCGCCATTCAGCCACTGTTGACTCTTCAGTGGATCACGCGTAACACACTGGGAATATCTGGGAGGAACCACCTTGCCAAAGCCACCCTCAGACCGCAGGAAAGCCTTCTCCGACGGGCAGGAAAGACGGAAGTAGTTCTCGAACGACTCACTCCAGGAATTGTGCGTCCAATCAACACAGAGAACGGCCTTCCATCGGCTGGCGAGGTCGCAGCAGAGCCCCAGCACCTGCATTCGATTGCCAAGGCCCGCAATCCCCTTGACGACGACAGTTCTGCGCATCGTCCCAGGCCATGGCTTGCAAACACAAGGAAAATCTAGGCCTGGCCATCCAGCCGCAGGCTGATCTCGGAGGCTGCACCTGATCCAGTCTTCAGCCATGGTGCCGGGACCCTGACGCAGCCACCGCGACCGTTCCCCCATGGCCTGAACCGGATCCAGCTGTTCAAGGCTCGGGGCAGAGTGATGTCCCCTCCAGCGGTTTCCACTCGAGGGGTGTCCCCCGGGCACCAGCCTCCTCAACCACCGGATGGAGAGATGGGTTGCTCCTCCCAAAGCCATGGCGCGGTGGCGGAAGGCAGGCCTATGGAGACCGTCATAAGAGCCATTGGAGCTGCTCGGCGCCTCTGATCTGGAGGCATCCCCTGAGGTCACGCCCAAGCAGTCGATGCCACTGGTGGCTGCCGCCCAAGGGTGGCTGAGAGATGGGTCCCCGCGGCACTGGCGAACGAAGCAACGGTGGAAGCCCATCTCAGCCGCTGATGCCACCTCCCTTTCACAGGACACATCACTGCGTGCATGTTGACACATTCATCTCTGACTTTGATTCAAAGACCGTGACCGCTCGTTGATGTAGGCAAAGCCACAAGCCACCAGTAGCGAACACACACGGCTCCTGCCCTTCAAACACATCTACCTGATGAGAATGTCCCTAGCTTCCTGAGACCAGAGGGTTGAGATGATTGCTTGAATCACCTCTTTGGCTCCACCCACTTACTGCCAGTTTTCCTGTGTCTTCCACCATCATCGACACCACACCACGGCCGCAGATTCAGGTGCGTGCCAACAAGGAGCGCGTCAATGAAGGGGACAAGGTCACCTTCATCATCAACACCCAAGGCATCGCACCAGGCAGCCTCCTGGATTACAACCTCAGCGGCCTCGGCCCGACTTCCGCCGATGTCAGCAATGCTCCCCTCTCCGGCAAGATCGCCGTTGATCGCTCCGGCCTCGCCAGAATCTCCTTCCAGACCTCCAGAGATCTCCTCACGGAAGGCCCGGAAGCCATTTCCCTC
>NZ_JAGQCK010000011.1:0-55487 GCF_024346155.1 Cyanobium sp. Candia 9D4
AGAAGGCCAGGGAGATCCAGCCGCCGCCACCGCCCTTGCGGTAGCCGAGCTCGACCCGGTAGTCGCGGTCGGAGAGGGGGACCGGGAGGTACCACTCGGTGGCATGGCTGTCGACCACCACCTCCTGAAGGGTGTGGGGATGGGAGGAGCCGCCGGCCAGGCCGGTGACGTCGGCGACGCGCAGGCAGAGCTGGGAGGCGCCGGCGTGCAGGGCGTCGGAACGGTCGTCTTCGGAGATGTCCCAGAAGACGTAGGCCCACTGGGGATCGCGGGGCAGGAAGACGACGCGGGTTTCGGCCGCCGGCCGCGGCGCCGGAGCCATCTCGGCCTCGATGCGCTCGAGGCTGCGGCCCTCACCCTCCTCCACCTGGCGGGTGCTGATGGCCTCCACCAGCTCCTCCTTGGACTTGCGGCTGTACAGAGAAACGCCGAGGTCGCTGGCGATCTGCCGCAGCTGGCGCAGCGTCATCATCGCCAGGGAGGTCAGCGTCTTCTGGCTCACAACATCAGAATTCGTTTGGGATCAGTCTGGAGGAGGTTTCCGCCTTTGGGCGGCAGCGCTCGGCCGTGGTCAGCATCCACTGACGGCCATGGGCGCGCCCGATCCCCCTCTCCCCAGACGGGGACACGAAAAAGCCCCGCCGCTGGAAAGCGGTGGGGCCAGGGGAACGCAGGGGCCGGCGGGGGACCGGCCGGCGAGGGCCGTGCTCAGCGGCCGATGCTGCGGTAGGGCACCTTGGAGAGGTAGTCCATGCCGGTGTTGCCGGCGGCGGCGCTGCCGACACCACGCAGGGCAGGCAGGGTGCGGACCCAGGGCAGGTAGTCCTGGGGGAAGCCGCCGCGGCGCTGCTGGGCGCGCTCGGGGAAGCTGCGTGACTTGCCGGTGTAGACGATCTGGGGGAAGCCCAGGATGCCCCGGTAGTAGGACTCGTAGCGGGGGGAGGTGATGTTGAAGGGGGTTTCGCCCACTTCGCGGGAGCCCACCACCCGGTTGCGGTGGTAGGGGACGGTGTCGTAACCGAAGGCGTCCAGGTACTCCTCGGAGTCGAGGATGGCGTCCACCGCGCCCTTGACCCCTTTGGTCATGATCACGGCGGACCAGGCGATCTCCTCCGCCTTGCCGTGGACCGGGCGGCCCAGCAGCTTCTCGACCAGGTGGCGGGCCACCCGGTAGTTGCTGTTGAGGTTGTAGAAGCTGCGGTTGAAGGTGTCCGACAGGCAGAGCGCGCGGATGAACTCCCGCACGTTGATCTGGCCGTCCCGCAGCTGGGACTCAAGGGTGCGGTCGCGGTCGACCTTGAAGGCATGGAAGAAGATCTGGCGGTAGGCCGCTTCGATCACGAAATTCTGATCTTCCCGGTCCATGGCCTTGTCCATGGACACGGCCTTGGGGTCCTCGTCGGAACCCACCCGGAACGGCGCGACGCGCGAGTTCTGGGAGGTGGGGGGGTACTTGAGGAGTGGAAGAGCCACGCGTGGTCCGGCATCCGTCGTTGGGGATCGTAGAAGTAGGGCCCCGGCGGCCCCGGGCCCGGGAGGGCAGGGCTCACAGTCCGTAACGTTGGCGACACAACACCGGCGCCGCTCCCGTCACCAGCCCAGGGCCGACAGGCAGGTGGTTTCGGGGCTCGCCGGGGCGCCCGTTGCCTCGGCTTCGTCGCCTGTGCCGGTGGCCGCCCCGTCGACGATCCGGGTCTCGACGCAGAAGGAGGCGGTGTTGGAGAGCCCCTCGACGGTGCTGGTGCGCAGGCGCACGTCGGGCCCGGCGAAGCTGAAGCGCTCCAGGCTGTTCATCGTCTCGTAGCTGGTGGTGAGCAGCAGGCCGTCCCGGTCATCCATGGCGAAGTGGCCCGCCACCGGCGCCGTTTCGGCGTAGCCGCGATCGCGCAGCAGCAGGCCGCACCGGCCCCGTTCGTCGGTGGGGATCAGGCCGAAGACGCTCTCGCCCTCGTGGGCCTCGCCGGCCTTGTCCCAGGCCATCGAGCCGCTCCAGCGCACCCGGCAGCCGCCCACCAGGCCGGCCGGATCCTGGCCGTGCAGGACGGCGATCGCCTCCAGGCGCGGATCGGCCGCCTCCAGCTCCACCACTTCAATGAAGGAACCGCCCGCCTCGGCGCGGCGGTGCAGCAGGTGGTGGCTGCTGCGCTGGGAGCGCCAGCGGCCGCAGCTGAGCCGGAAGAAGCTGATGGCGTCGGCGATGGATCCGCTCACGGGGGCCTCAGGCGATGGGGCGTGATCAGGCGATGATCGCAACTCCCCCACCCTCCCGCGGCCCCCTGTCCGCCGCCCCCGCCGCCGCCGCCCCCGTCGCCGCCGCCCTGGCGGCCGCCTTCTGCTGGGCCTTCTCCAGCCTGCTCTGGCGCCGGCTGCCCACCTCCCTCTCGGCCGCCCGGCTGAACCTGCTCAAGAACCTGCTGGCGGTGGCCCTGCTGCTGCCGCTGGCCCTCGTGCTGCCCTGGCAGATGGCGCCGCGCTCGCTGCTGCTGCTGGCCCTCAGCGGGGTGCTGGGGATCGCCCTGGGGGACACCCTGTTCTTCGCAGCCCTGCGGCGACTGGGCACCCGGCGCACCCTCACCATCGATGCCGGCGGTCCGGCGGTGACGAGCCTGGCGGGGGTGGCCCTGCTGGGGGAGGTGCCCCGGCCGGCCCAGTGGCTGGGGATCGCGTTGATCAGCCTGGCGGTGCTGCTGGTGGTGCACCAGCGCGCCCCCCGGCAGGACGGGCCCGAGGGGGAGCTGCCGGCGGAAGGTGATGGGGCGGGCACCGACGCGGCCGCTGACGGGCTCGGGGTGGCCCTGGCCCTCGGGGCCCTGGCCTGCGGCAGCGGCGGGGCGTTGCTGGCGCGGGCGGGGCTGCTCGCCGGGGGGCCGGCGCCGCTGCAGGCGGCCACCCTGCGGCTGGCGGCGGCGGCCCTGGTGATGCTGCCGCTGCTGACGGGGCTGCCGCGGGCCGTGCAAGGGCCCCGGCCAGCCGGGCGCCGCTGGCCCCTGGCCCTGGCCGCCACCCTGCTGGGCACCAGCGCCGGCATCGCCCTGCAGCAGACGGCCCTGGCGGGCCTGCCGGGGGGCCTGGCCGTGGCCCTGCTGTCGACGGCGCCGGTGATGGCCCTGCCCCTGGCGGCCCTGGAGGGGGATCGGCCCGGCTGGCGGGGGGCATTGGCCGCCGCCGCCGCCCTGGCCGGGGTCAGCCTGGTGGCGGGGCTGGTGGGGCTGCCGGGGGCCTGAGGCGACGGTCGGCCTCGCCGGTGGCCCAGTGCACCAGGTCGGGCAGGTCGAGGTCGAGGGGCGCCTTGCCGGCGGCGGCGGCGATGGCCGTCAGCTGGGTGGCCACGTGGCCCATCTGGGTGAGGAAGGCCTGCTCGAAGCCGGCATCGGCGGCAATCACCGGCTGGGCGGCGGCCCAGGCCGCCACGGCCGCGTCCGGCGGGAGCTCACCGGTGCGCCGCCCGGCGATGGCCTGGAGGGTGCGCAGGCCATGGGCCAGGAGCCGCAGGTGGTGGCGCTCCAGGGTGGGCAGCAGGGTGGCCTCCAGCTGCTGCAGCTCCTCAGGGCTGAGCACGGCTCAGCCGACCGCGGCCACGGGGTCGGCGGCCACGGGGGCGATCCGGAAGCCGCAGCTGTGGCCCCCCTCGAGCCGCCAGTGGACCCGCTCAACCGCGCAGTCGGGGAAGGTGTGGCGGATCAGGCGCAGTTCCTGGTCGCAGACGACGGGGTACTGCTCGGCGATGCGCATCACCGAGCAGTGAAATTCGCTGATCACCCAGGCGGGGCCATCGGCGTTGTCGGTGGCGGGGGCGTCGTCGCGGCGGCATTCGGCCACGTAGCCCTCCTTGCGGCGCAGCTCCACCAGGCGCTCGATCCGCTGGGCCAGGGGGCCGCCGCCGATCTGGCGGCGGTAGTCGTCCGCCTTCTCCTCGGCCTGCTGGCGGAGCACCAGCTCGAGGGTGTCCGCCGGCAGGCTTTCGGTGAGGGTGTGGAGCAGGCCGAGGGCGAAGGTCTCGCTGCCGTCGGGGAAGCGGCCCTGGCCCAGGGCGGTGAGGTGCCAAACGTTGCTGGGCCGGCCGGGACCCTCGTGGGGCGCGCTCGCCTCGACCAGGCCGTCGTCCTCGAGGCTGCGCAGGTGGCGGCGCATCACCTGGACCGACACGCCGAGGGCGGCCGCCAGCTGACCCGCCGTCGCCTCACCTTCCCGCAGCAGCACCGAGAGGGCCGCTTCCCGGGTGGGATGGCTTCCCTCGGCGGGAACGGCCGGAAGGCCGCGGGACTGGGCGGGGGCGCTCATGACGGGCGTCTGACCACAACGACGGGCGTCTGACCAAAACACCATGCCACGCACGCCGGGGGATTGGGGGCCGGGCGGTGGTGCCCGCCGGGGCGTCACAATGACCTTTCCATGCCGTCAACGGACCACGCCTGTGCCCTAGGCTCCCGCAGTAACGAAACCAAAGTGTTTCGTTATTCGATCCACCGGTGCGCGCAACCCGACGCTCTGCCCATGACCGACGCCTCCACCACGACGACCCCCGCAGCCGGTGCCGAGAGCCTGGAGGTGATCCGCCGTTTCGCGGAAACCTACGCCCAGCGCACCGGGACCTACTTCTGCAGCGATCCGGGGGTCACCGCGGTGGTGCTCGAGGGCCTGGCCCGCCACAAGGATGAGCTGGGCGGTGCCCTCTGCCCGTGCCGCCACTACGAGGACAAGGAGGCGGAGGTGGCCCAGGCCTTCTGGAACTGCCCCTGCGTGCCGATGCGGGAGCGCAAGGAGTGCCACTGCATGCTCTTCCTCACCGAGGACAACCCCTTCCGGGGCGAGCTCCAGACCATCAGCCTCGAAGACGTCCAGTCCCTCACCGCCGGCTGAACCGGCCCCCTTCCCCATGGCGAGCAGCGCAACCGTCGGCGATCTGGTGAGCCAGCCGTATAAGTATGGCTTCGTCACCGACATCGAAACCGAGAAGATCGCCAAGGGCCTCAGTGAGGACGTGGTGCGGCTGATCTCCGCCAAGAAGAACGAGCCGGCCTTCCTGCTCGACTTCCGCCTGCGCTCGTACCGCCAGTGGCTGCAGATGGAGGAGCCGGACTGGGCGACCCTGGGCCATCCGCCGATCGACTACCAGGAGATCATCTATTACGCGGCGCCCAAGCAGCAGGAGAAGAAGGCCAGCCTCGATGAGGTGGACCCGAAGCTGCTGGAAACCTTCGACAAGCTCGGCATCCCCCTGAGCGAGCAGAAGCGCCTCTCCAACGTGGCGGTCGATGCGGTGTTCGACAGCGTCTCGATCGCCACCACCTACCGGGAGAAGCTGGCGGAGCACGGTGTGATCTTCTGCTCGATCAGCGAGGCGGTGAAAGACCACGCTGACCTGATCGAGAAATACCTCGGCACCGTGGTGCCCGGCAACGACAACTATTTCGCCGCCCTCAACTCCGCCGTGTTCAGTGACGGCTCCTTTGTGTTCATCCCGAAGGGCGTCGAATGCCCGATGGAGCTCTCCACCTACTTCCGCATCAACTCCGGCGACACCGGCCAGTTCGAGCGCACCCTGATCGTGGCCGAGGAAGGCGCCTCGGTGAGCTACCTGGAGGGCTGCACGGCGCCGATGTTCGACACCAACCAGCTGCACGCGGCGGTGGTGGAGCTGGTGGCCCTCGATGACGCCTCGATCAAGTACTCCACCGTCCAGAACTGGTATGCGGGGGATGAGAACGGCAAGGGCGGCATCTATAACTTCGTCACCAAGCGGGGCCAGTGCCGCGGCGACCGCAGCCACATCAGCTGGACCCAGGTGGAAACCGGGTCGGCGATCACCTGGAAGTACCCCAGCTGCGTGCTTCAGGGGGCCGATTCGGTGGGCGAGTTCTACTCGGTGGCCCTCACCAACAACCGCCAGCAGGCCGACACCGGCACCAAGATGATCCATGTGGGCCCCCGCACCCGCTCCACGATCGTGAGTAAGGGGATCAGCGCCGGCCACTCCTCCAACAGCTACCGGGGCCTGGTGCAGCTGGGCCCCAAGGCCGTGGGCGCCCGCAACTACAGCCAGTGCGACTCGATGCTGATCGGCGACCAGGCCGCCGCCAACACCTACCCCTACATCCGCTCCCAGCAGCCGGATGCCCGCATCGAGCACGAGGCCAGCACCTGCCGGATCTCGGCCGACCAGCTCTTCTATCTGCAGAGCCGGGGCATCGCCTTCGAGGAGGCAGTGTCGATGATGGTGAGCGGCTTCTGCCGCGACGTCTTCAACCAGCTGCCGATGGAGTTCGCCGCCGAGGCCGACAAGCTGCTGGCCCTCAAGCTCGAGGGTTCGGTCGGCTGATCCCGGCCCACGGCCACCCCGGCCGGCCCAATGCTTCTACCCCTGTCCCTTCCCTGCCCTTTTCTCCCCCGCCGTGATCCGCCCCGACGCTCCCGTACTGCTCGAGATCCGTGATCTCACGGCCCGCGTGGAGGACCAGCCGATCCTCAAGGGGGTGTCCCTGACGATCCGCGCCGGTGAGATTCATGCGGTGATGGGCCGCAACGGCAGCGGCAAGAGCACCCTCTCCAAGGTGCTGGCGGGCCACCCGGCCTACACCGTCACCGGCGGCAGTGTGCTCTATGAGGGCGAAGACCTGCTGAGCCTGGAGCCGGAGCTGCGGGCCCGCGCCGGCCTGTTCCTCGGCTTCCAGTACCCGGTGGAGATCCCGGGGGTGAGCAACCTCGAGTTCCTGCGGGTGGCCACCAACGCCCGCCGCGCCGGCAAGGGGGAGGAGGAGCTCGACACCTTCGCCTTCGAGGACCTGGTGCGGGAACGGCTGCAGGTGGTGCAGATGGATCCGGCCTTCCTGGAGCGCAGCGTCAACGAGGGCTTCTCCGGTGGCGAGAAGAAGCGCAACGAGATCCTGCAGATGGCCCTGCTCGAACCGCTGGTGGCGGTGCTGGACGAGACCGACTCCGGCCTCGACATCGATGCCCTGCGCATCGTGGCCGGTGGCGTGAACCACCTGGCCGGCCCCGACAACGCCACCCTGCTGATCACCCACTACCAGCGGCTGCTGGATGTGATCACACCCGACTACGTGCACGTGATGGCGGCGGGCCGGATCCTGCGCACCGGCGGCAAGGAGCTGGCCCTGGAACTGGAGGAGCGCGGCTACGACTGGGTCGACGCCGAACTGGCGGCCCTGGAGCGCACACCGGCGGAGGTGGGCTGAGATGGTGGCCGCTTCGCTCTCCACCCCCACCGCCGCCGCCGACGCCGCCCCCGGTGGCTGGGTCGCCGCCCTGCTGGCGAACGTCCCCGGTTTCGCCTCCCCTGGCGCCGATGTCCTGGCGCCCAGCCGCTCGCGGGCGGCCCAAACCCTGGCGCAGGCCCCGCTGCCCTCGCGGCGCGTGGAGGCCTGGCGCTTCACCGACCTGGCGCCTCTCACCGCCCTGAGCCCCACCCTGCTCAGCCCCGCCCCGGCGGCGCAGCCTGAGACGGTCGCGGGCAGCCTGCGGCTGAGCCTGGATGGCCACAGCGATCCCCTGGCCGGGATCAGCCTGCCGGCGGGCCTGGAGCCCATCAGCGGCGCGGAACTTGAGGCGTCCCTGGGCCAGGTGCTGGCGGCCACCGGCAGCGCCGAGCTCTGGCCGGTGCTGCTCAACGGCGCCACGGCGCGCCACGTGCTGGCCCTGCGGGTGCGCGGCGCCGTCGCCACCACCCTGGAGCTGGTGAGTGACGCCGGCGACGGCGAAGGGATCCTGCCCCTGCGGCTGCTGCTGGTGCTGGAGCCGCAGGCCTCGGTGGAGGTGCTGCAGGTGCACCGCAGCGGCGGCGCAAACCTCACCAGCGTGGTGCTGGAGGCCCGGCTGGGCGAGGGCGCCGAGCTGCGCCACGGCCTCCTGGCTCCCGGTGCCGACACGGGCTGTCTGCTGGCCACCGTGGCGGTGGAGCAGGCCACGGGCAGCCGCTTCAGCGGCGTGAGCGCCCATGGCGGCTGGTCCCTGGGACGGCTGGAGCCGCGGCTGGTGCAGCGGGAGGGGGCGGCCCACAGTGCCCTCAAGGCCCTGCAGCTGGCGGATGGCCGCCAGATCAGTGACACCCACAGCCAGATGGTGTTCGAAGGCCCGGATGGGCGGCTGGAGCAGCTGCACAAGGCGGTGGCCGACGGACAGGGCCGCAGCGTGTTCAACGGGGCGGTGCAGGTGCCCCGTGCAGCCCAGCGCACCGATGCCGCCCAGCTGAGCCGCAACCTCCTGCTCTCCGACCGGGCCCGGATCGACACCAAGCCGGAGCTGGAGATCGTCGCCGACGACGTGCGCTGCGCCCACGGCGCCACCGTGAGCCGGCTGGAGCAGGACGAGCTCTTCTACCTTCAGAGCCGCGGCATCGCCGCCGACCAGGCGGCCCGGCTGCTGTTGCGGGGCTTCTGCGAGGAGGTGCTGCAGGAACTCCCCGACGCCGCCCGGCCGTGGCAGCCTCTGGCCAGCCTGTTGGGGGAGCAGGGACGATGACACCGACCTCCACGAACTCCCCGAGGATCGCGGCGCCGCCGCTGGCGGCCACGCCCGTGGTGGCCGACCTGGCGGTGCAGACGCGGCCCGATTTCCCCCTGCTGGCCCAGACGGCCTGCCTGGGGCAACCGCTGATCTACCTGGATTACGCCGCCACCAGCCAGAAGCCCCGCCAGGTGCTGGAGGCGCTGCAGCAGTACTACAGCCTCGACAACGCCAACGTGCACCGCGGTGCCCACCAGCTGAGCGCCCGCGCCACCGACCATTTCGAGGCGGCCCGGGGCAAGGTGGCCGCCTTCATCGGTGCCGCCAGCGCGCGGGAGATCGTGTTCACCCGCAACGCCAGCGAGGCGATCAACCTGGTGGCCCGCACCTGGGGTGACGCCAACCTGCGCGAAGGCGATGAGGTGCTGCTGTCGGTGATGGAGCACCACAGCAATCTGGTGCCCTGGCAGCTGCTGGCGGCCCGCACGGGCTGCGTGCTGCGCCATGCGGGCGTCACCGAGAGCGGCGAGCTGGATCTGGAGGACTTCAAGGCCAAGATCAGCGATCGCACCAGGCTGGTGAGCCTGGTGCACATCAGCAACACCCTGGGCTGCCTCAATCCGATCGAGGCGGTGGCAGAGCTGGCCCACGGGGCCGGCGCCCTGCTGCTGGTGGATGCCTGCCAGAGCCTGCCCCACAAGCCGGTGGACGTGGCCGCCCTGGGGGCCGATTTCCTGGTGGGTTCCTCCCACAAGCTGTGCGGGCCCACGGGCATGGGCTTCCTCTGGGCCCACGAAGCCCTGCTGGAGGCGATGCCCCCGTTCCTGGGCGGCGGCGAGATGATCCACGACGTCTACCTCGACCACAGCACCTGGGCCGATCTGCCCCACAAGTTCGAAGCCGGCACCCCGGCGATCGGCGAGGCGATCGGCATGGGCGCCGCCCTCGATTACCTGCAGAACCTGGGCATGGAGCGCATCCACGCCTGGGAGCGGCAGCTCACCCGGCGCCTGTTCGAGCGGCTGCAGGCCATCGACGGCGTGCGCATCCTGGGGCCCACGCCTGACCAGCAACCTGACCGGGCCGCGTTAGCGGCGTTCAGCGTCGACGGCCTGCACGCCAACGACATCGCCGCCCTGCTCGATTCGGCCGGCATCTGCATCCGCAGCGGCCACCACTGCACCCAGCCCCTGCACCGCCACTACGGCCTGGCCAGTTCCGCCCGCGCCAGCCTGGGCTTCACCACCACCCCCGAAGAGATCGACCGCTTCGCTGAGGAGCTGGAGGGAACGATTGGGTTCCTGAGGGAGCACAGCTGAGGGGGGGCAGGCGATAAGGGAGCATGCTTTGCCGTGGCTCTTGGCTGAGAGACGGCCAGGGCTAGGGTGTGACATCTGTATCGGCCCGAACATGTGGATATCGGACCCGTTAGCCACGGTTATCGTTGGTGCTCCAGAAGTAGGTAACTGCTGCGCTGCAATGGTTTTGGCGGAAGTCAGCTGGAAGCACCGGCGTGGTTCACGGAAGGATAGGACCGCCATTGGGTGGTTATCGGAAACCGTCTAATTGGCGTTATACGTATCGCTAAGCTTTCAGCTATCAAGCAAGGAACCTACAAGGTCTGATGTTCAAGCCAGATCCATCCGAAATCGCTGCTGCTCTTCAAGAGCTATGCAAGCGGTGGGAGAACGTCTTAAATGCTCGTTACCAGACATGGTCAGGGCATTTCAGTGGCTTAATGGCCTTTATGAGAGACAATCCTTATATTGCCGATATTCTAAAGGAAGCTAGTCAGCAAAGTTCCGTCGCTTTTAGGGACTGGTGGTCCGAGTTCCAGGCAACAGGAAACTCTTTTGTTGGGACAAAGTCATATTCTATACCCGAAGACAATACCACCAGGGCAGTGCTCTTTTATCAGTTCCTGGAAGAGATTGAGGCAGGGAGGATTGACCTTCAAGGATTTTGCGTTGATGCATATGGGGTATCAAAGTTTCAAGATATGATGGATACGTTCAACCGTGAGATTGTGTCCCATATAGTGGGAGAGATAGAAAGGAAGTTGATTGATCTACAAAGCACTATAAGTGGCTCTCAGCTTGCAGACGAAGATCCTCCAGAAGTTGGAAAGGTGACATACGTGAGCTCACGGCGAATAGAAGAACTCAGGTTACTGACCACGCAGGACTTTGATTTATCAAGACTGGTTCGCTGCTTGAAGAGCTCAACTCTAACTACGAGAACAGCTGCTTCATGAGTTGCGCCATGCTAGTCAGGGCAATCACCGATCACATCCCTCCAATCTTCAATAAATCAACCTTCGGAGAGGTTGCCTCTAATTATGGAGGAAGGTCATTCAAGGATTCAATGGAATATCTTGATCGCGGCCTTCGGAAGATTGCCGACAATCAACTTCATTCCCAGATTCGTCACAAAGAGTCTTTGCCCACAGCTCAGCAAGTTCATTTTTCCCCGATGCTTGACGTACTACTCGGCGAGATTATCATCCTACTTTCTAGATGAGAACGTATAACAACACCATCCACCAGGGCCGCCACCGAGGGATGTCTCAAGTCGCGCAATCAATCAGCGGCCTGGTGATGGCGAGCGTTAGGTAAAAGATAAGCATGACGCTGCTGATCCAAGAAGTTCCTGTAACAAGTGCTCCAATTGAACTACTGCTACTTGCCGATCCCTCAGAAGACAAGATTCGCTCCTATCTTTCAGGATCAAAATGCTTCGTTGCTTCAAGGGGTGCGGTTGTGGTTGGTGCATGCGTCGTACAGCCACGTGGCACAGATACCTATGAGCTAATGAGCATTGCTGTTCACCCAGCCCACCAGAAGTCCTGAAACGGCACAGCGCTATTGAAATGGGTTATTGATTTCTTTCGCAACTCTGGAGCACGGCAACTAGAGGTGGGCACCGGCACGTTCGGCTATCAACTCGCTTTCTACCAGCGTCATGGTTTTCGGGTTACAAGTATTGACCGTGACTTCTTTTTCAAGAACTACCCAGAGCCCATCTTGGAGGACGGAATACAGCTCATCGACATGCTGCGTCTGACGCTGAGGTATTCAGGCAATGCTGCCTAACTATTTATTCAGGCCGGCGCCGTTTCGCGGTGCGGCTTCATTCAGGCGTTAACCAAGGCCGAGA
Source organism: Cyanobium sp. Candia 9D4 (assembly GCF_024346155.1). Lineage (NCBI taxonomy): Bacteria > Bacillati > Cyanobacteriota > Cyanophyceae > Synechococcales > Prochlorococcaceae > Cyanobium > Cyanobium sp. Candia 9D4. The sequence continues at coordinate 11,620 of NZ_JAGQCK010000011.1, forward strand.
TAGCCTCTTCAAGCCCTATCTTAATCATCGATTCTGTAGGATCCATAGAGTTAGCCTTTCCCCCTGTCATGGGCAAGGGTGACACATCAAAGTTCCCTGATGAATTTATTTGAACTTATAGATGCAGCCCTGGCAGGGCAGCAGAAGATCGCCAACAATGGATCGAGACAATCATATGTATCCATGGCGGTAATGACTTGCCCTTGTGGCTCCCGAAGCAGGAATTCCCGGCCAGGAACGCAGCAGGCAGCGAAAGTGCCGCTGACGTCTGCCGCTGAGACCTGCATAGGTCTATCTTCGCTCGGGGATGTTCTTGCCCAGTGGGTTCGCACAACCGAAAGGATCTATGCCATTTCCTATGGCCAATGCGACGAGTGCTCATGTCCCGCTTATGCGGGCAGTGGGACGTATTGCGCCCGATCGAGCTGTGGGCATCATTGGAAGTCCCACAAAGCAGGATAACCCAATAGGCTCAATGTCCTGCCCTAGTGAGTAAATTCAGCAGCGATCTCTTCTTTCGGATGTGACTCACGGTGAATAATTTTCCGGAGCTAGGAGGAGCTGGAGATAGTTTGCATGGCATCGTTCTTCTGCAAGCAAACCCCTCGAGTGGACAAGCCCTCATCGATTCCCATGTTGAGTTGTCGGGATCGTGGCTGTCACTCAGGGGCAACCTTAATCCAATACGATAAAGTCAGTCCGCGATCGCCCACTGGTTCCGACCGTTATCCTTGGCTTTATACAATCCTTTGTCTGCTCGTGATAGCAGGTTGATGCACTTTGGATCTGGCGGGATAAATGGGCTGATGCCAATGCTAACCGTGCTGCGAATAGATTCTCCGGAAGTTAGTTCGATGGTGGCATTGGCCACATTCTCTCGAATCCTTTCAGCGACAGTGCATGCCTCTGGTAAGGGTGTGTTCGGCAGAAGTACGACAAACTCTTCGCCCCCGAAACGTGCAATGACATCATAGGGGCGAAGGGTAGACTCGCAAACTTGAGCAATCTTCTTCAGCACGATATCCCCATTGATGTGCCCATGGCAATCGTTGACTGACTTGAAATTATCAACATCAAGAATTAACAGCGACATTGGCTCGTTAGAGCGCAGAGTTCTTTCCGGCTCAATCTCAAGGCAATCCAAAAGATAACGGCGGCTGTACACCTTCGTTAGGGGGTCGCGGTTGACCATTTCCAGCAGCTGGGTTTGTAGATCCTCCAGCTCAATCAGGAGCTTGACAACGAAGCTGCTCGCTAAGGGCGCAACGATTCCCGGGACGATGGCGGCTACCAGTAATGACTTTAGGAGTACATCCACACCCTCCCACCAGAATACGGACATGATTACGCCAGTAACCATGCCCGACATCAGAATAGAGAATGCTGTAATAGCAAGCACTGAGCGATAACGCCCCATGCGGAAGATTGCGTTTCGCCAGGTCTTTGCTGTCTGTGCGTTATGGGCGGTCGTTGTCATGGTTCGGTGTAAGTCGGCCCATGGATTGGCTTCATGTAATCCTCAGTGCTATCGCTACATCATAAATCATTGGACCGGATAATGCTGTGATGATTTGGTTTGGGGCAGTGGTGGTCGTTTGTTTCTCCATTCAGCCGTAAGGCCTCTACCGCAAGCGTGACACATGTCGTCCTCGAATTCCCCTGCATGCCAAGGGCCTTCTGCAACGGCAATGGCTCAAGGTGCTTCACCGGCCTTGATTGGCGTGAACAGCACCTGCCGGCATCATTCAAGTAGGTTGAAGGGTGGCACTTCGATCATCTTCAGAGTTCTGGAGCGCGATTGCCTTTGTGAATGCGTTCCATTCAATGCGCCCTGCCGACGCGGCCTGGCTCCATCGTTGGCTTGAGATGTTGACATCAGACTATAGTGGATAGTCTCCATCGAGGAAGTGCAGTTGGCACGTGAAGGAGCTGTCCAAGTTGGGAATCGGACCCTCGCCTATCTCGAAGTCGGTGATGACGGCGGACCACTCGTCATCCATCACCACGGAGGGCCCTCCAGCCGCCTGGAGGCCAATCTCTTTGATGCGTCTGCCAGGGCCCATGGGCTGAGGTTCGTCTGTGTGGATCGGCCTGGTATCGGAGGGTCTGATCCTCAGCCAGATCGCACCTTCGTGTCATGGACCAACGATCTCCTGGCCTTAGCCGATTCCTTTGCTGCACAGGAATTCGCGGTGACCGGCTGGTCTGAAGGGGGCCCGTGGGCGCTTGCTGCCGCCGCCTACCTGGATCCTGCCCGTCTGGCCCATGTCACCTGCATCGCCGGTGCCAGCTACGGAACGTTCGGAGCCAACTGGGCCGCGAGATACCAAAGCAGCGTTGATGCACTTGGGGGGCGCCTGGCGTTGCATTTCCATCCTGGCTTCAGGCTCATGTATGAACTTCTGGGGTTGAGTGCGACGCGCTTTGAGGCCAGCTATATGCAGGCGCTGAAGAAGTCGATCGGTGTCTCTGATCAGGAGGTGCTGTCAGATGAGGGAGTCTGCCAATCTTTTCTGGAGGCATCGCGTGAGTGTTTTCGTCATGGTGCCGATGGACTGGTCGCTGACGCCACGATGCTCTACGAGGCCTGGCCCTTCGATATGACCACAGTGACCCGACCCGTCCACTTCTGGCAGGGAACGGATGACAAACTGGTGCCTGAACCCATCAACAGCACGGTGGCGGACCAAACCCCCGGAGCCATCTGGCATTCCATCAACGGCGGAGGCCACTTCATTGCCCTCAGCCATGCGGACGAGATCCTGGCTCAGGTTGCCGGAGATCTCCATGGCCAAGGGCATGGATAGGACCTCCATGACGCCTCGAGGACCCACCATCCCTTCAGCACCGAGATCCATTCAGAAGGGCACGCCCCTGAAGCTCCTGCTGGGCCAGGAGGCTATTGAGTGTCTGGCGCAGAATATTCAGTACGTAGATGCAGACTTCCCGGCCATCCGATTCTGTGAATCCGCACTGGCAGGCCTCGAACTGTTGACCATCATGCAGCGTGGCCTGCATATCGCCAGGGCGCTCCACGAATTCCTGCCTGGGAACTATGAGGAGTCTCTTCAAGTCCTCATGGCTTCCTTGACGCCGGAGAAGTCAGACACAGAAGACTTCGGCGTGGCAGGCTTTTTCTATCTTCCCCACAGCTTCTTTATTTCTGAGTACGGGCAGGACGATCAACACAATGGTGGCAGCGACCCCTTCGAGCCGTCGATGCTGGCGTTGCATGCCCTCACCAAGCGGTTCACCTCAGAGTTTGCCATCCGCACGTTCCTGATCCAGCAGCAAGAGCGCACGCTGGAGCAGGTCGATCAATGGCTTACCGACCCTAACCCGCATGTGAGGCGCCTCTGCAGTGAGGGGACACGGCCCAGGCTTCCTTGGGGGAAACGCATTCCTTCGTTTGTTGCCGATCCCAGGCCAACGCTGCCCATCCTTGAAGCTCTGAAGGACGATCCATCGCTGTACGTCCGCCGCAGCGTTGCCAACCACCTGGGGGACATCGCCAAAGACCATCCGGATCTCGTCTATGCCACCTGTGAGCGTTGGCTGCAGGACGGCGCCTCCGCAGATCTTCAGTGGCTGATCCGCCATGCGGTTCGCTATCCCGCCAAACAGGGAGATGCACGGGCAAGGAAGATCCGTGCGGCAGCTTGCTAGCATCCAATCAGTTCTTGACGTCGAATGAAGAACGACTGTTCTGATTTGTGTTCCAAACAAGCCCTTGATGGGTGGTTGGCATCAACTCAGACCTTCCGATTCGCTTTCCTGGCGATGGCTGTCCTAGTTGCAGGCGGCTCCGCTCCTGGTCACGCAGGGCAAGGTGCGGCCAAGTTCGGCCCGGCATGGACATCCGTCGACTGCAAGACCTTCGACGTCCCTCCCGCCATCGCCGCCCAGTCGGATTGCGGTTACGTCACCGTCCCCGAGCAGCATGCGAAGCCCAAGGGACGCACCATCCAGCTCGGCGTGGTCCGCACGCGCAGCACGGGAAAAACCCCGGCGGCTGATCCCCTGTTCGTGGAGCAAGGCGGCCCTGGGGATTCCACCATCGGCGACATCGCCAATGGGGCTCTCCCGAAGTACCCCGAACTGCCGGCCTTGCTGCAGGGCCGTGATCTGATCTTCGTGGAAGAGCGGGGCACCAGGTTTGCCAAGCCTTTCCTGTTCTGCCCTGAACTCAATGCCCACAACATCGCTGTGGCGCAGGGGAAGCAGAGCTACACCGACCCAAGCTGGATCAGGGCCTGTAACGCTCGCCTGAAGGCCCAAGGGGTCAATCCCAGCGCCTTCAATACCCGCGAGAATGCGGCCGATATCTACACCGTCGCCGAGACGTTGGGCTATCCGGTCTTCAACTACTACGGCGTGTCCTACGGCACGTTGCTGGGCCAATACGTCATCGCCCAGGCCGACAGGCACAAGTCCAAACTCCGCAGCGTGATCCTCGATGGCGTCGTGCGGCCGGATCTGGATTTCAATCTGGCCTCAAGTCATACCTTCAGCTACGCCCTGAGACACGTGTTCCGCGCCTGCGCGCAGGACCAACAGTGCAACGCGGCCTACCCGAATCTGGAGACGACGTTTCTGGGGATCGTCGATCGGCTCAACCAAAAGCCCGTGCCCCTGACCCTCACCATTCCCTCCAGCCAGCAGACCTTCACTACCCAGCTTGACGGCAACGCGTTCATCACGGGCGTCGTGCCCTATCTCGCCCGGCCCTATTCCGGTGAATCGTCCCGGGGCAGTTCCTTGCCCCAGTTCATCCACGCCGCCAGCCAAGGCAACTTCGGTTGGATCGCCGAATCCCTGTCGGATCTCGAACCGCGCGGGGCCAGGGAGATGTATCACACGGTCGTCTGTGCCCGGGGTCGATCGGTACGGGTCCAGCCCGGCCAGGTGCTGCCGCCGCCCTATCCGCAACTGCTCCCCCTGGGCCTGCGTGAAGCTGAAGCGGTCAACAATGCCTGCGACATTCTCCAGGTGGAGCAGAAACCTCCTTTCGTTTATGCCAATCCGCAGATTCCCACCCTGGTGCTGAACGGCAGCTACGACCCGATCACGCCGGCCCCCTACGGCGAAGCCGTGGCCAGGAACCAGACCACCGCCTACGTGGTCACCTTCCCCGGTGTCGGCCATGGGGCGCTGTTTGCGCCGCAGGGGATGCCCGCCGCCGCCTGCGTGACACAGATCGCCGCCGACTTTCTGGCCAACCCGAAGCAAGCACCCGACAGCCGTTGCCTCGCCCAGGTCAAGCCGGTATTCGTCGTTGAGTGATCGCTGCCCACTTCCAGCCCCGCCCTCCGAGCGATGACGTTCCTCTCCTTTCTCGTCCCGCTGCTGGTGCACTACGCGTTGACGGTGCTGCCACTGGGCGTGGGGCTACTGGCCTTTGCCAGGACAGGCCCCGGCCGCAGGCGTCAGCGTTGGATCGTGGTGGCTGGCCTGTTGGCTGTTCTGGGTGGCGTCCTTGTGCTGCTCCGGAGCAAGGCGGCTCTGCTGGGTGCGCCAGACGACGGCACCTGGTTCATCGTAGTGACGGGACTGCTGCCGATCGCCCTGGGGGGCGTCAGCCTGCTGCGCTGGTCGCGCCTCTGAGCCTCCGAAGCAGCCAGGCTGGGGACATCAGGGCCCGGTGATGCCGCAGACGCTCTTTTCCACCCTCTCCCCCGGTGAACGGCTGTCGATCGCCGGCACCTACTCCCTGACCCTGCTGGAGAACCTCTGCACGCTCTCCTATCCGGCGATCACCGGCTGGGCGGTCGATGGGCTGCTGAAGGGCAGCTACCGGGGCCTGTCGGCGCTGATCGCCGTGTGGCTCGTGCACCTGGTCACGGCCTTCGTGCGGCAGCGCTTCGATACCCGGGTCTTCATGGGCCTCTATGCCCGCCTCGCCGTGCGCACCGTGGCCGAGCAGAAGCGCCTCGGCCACGGCACGAGCATCGTTTCGGCGCGAGTCGAGATGATGCGCGACATGGTCGGCTTCTTCGAGGCCGACGTGCCGGCGATGTTCTCCCAGGTGGTGACCGTGGTGGGCTCGCTGGTGATGCTGTTCACCTACGACCTCCAGGCCGGACTGATCGCCATGGCGGTGCTGCTGCCGATGGGGCTCGTCAACGGCTGGTACTGGCGGCGCGCCCTGCGCCTGCACCGCGGCCTCAACGACCAGATCGAGCGCGAGATCGAGGACATCGAGGCGGCCCGCCCTCTGCGCCTGCGGCGCCACTTCGGCCGCGTGCGTCGCTGGCATGTGCAGCTCTCCGACAGCGAGTCGTGGACCTGGACCGTGACGGAGCTCGCCACGATCGTGGCGCTCGTGGTGCTGCTGATCGACTTCACCCGATCGGCGTCCTTCAGCGCCGGCGCCATCTATGCCGTGCTCGCCTACGTGTTCGACTATCTCGAGGGCCTCGACAGCGCTCCGGCGCTGGTGAACAACGTCGCCCGGCTCAGGGACATCCGGGCGCGGCTGGGCAACGCCGTGGCCGCCGATTGAGCGGACCCGGCAACGCATCTAGCGTCGGGCTATGTCCCCCCGGCTCTGGCGCGATGGCCACCACCCTGCGACCCCTGTTGGCGGCCCTGGAAACGATGCCGCCCAAAGGGCCCTGATCGGGTGCTCTGAACCCAGGCCGCAGCGCCGGCGCCACGCTCCCCAAGGCAGGCAAGCCGAGTCGGCCGCTGGCCCTTAACCACCTCTTAACGATTTATTTCAATGGCTGTAGGCGGTGGCCTCCTGGCCTGAAATGTGGACCATTGGATTGGCGCGGAGCGGTGAAGCCCCGGAAAATTGCGCTTATTGGTATCAGTGGCACTGGGAAAACCACCCTGGCACGTTGTATCTCACGGCTATCGGCTATCCCGTTGCATCATATGGATCGTCTGATCTGGGCTGACAATTGGGCAAGATGCAGCCTGGACGCGATCGATTCGGAGCTGCAAGCCATCCTCAGAACGGATGCCTGGATTGTCGAAGGTTGGATTGATTCGTACTCCCAGAAGATCCTGGAGGCTGCGGATCTTGTGATCTATCTCGACTATTCGGGTTGGTTGGCCCTGTGGGGTGGCCTGAAGCGAGGTTGGAGGCATCGTGTCACGCCCCGACCTGAGCTGCCAGCCGGTTGCTGTGATTCCTTGAGGTTGAAGGCTCTTCTTGCCCTGTTGCGCAAGGACGAGCGGCCGCGGATTGAACGCTTCCTGGCGACCTGGGCACCCGCCAACCTGGTCCGGTGCCGATCGCGATCGGAGGCTGCCATCGTGCTGGGACGCATGGGCTTGTGCGAAAGGCCCTCGAGGGCGACCTAGACGTCCACGCTGGCATCGCTCCGGTGTTCGGAATCCAATGGACCGATGAGGTCCGCACGGACGTCTCGCTTGAAGCGGATTTTCTTCGACACTCAGGTTCACTCAGCACGGCATCGTGGCGTGTGCCCGTCTGCCAGACCAACCACGTTCTGGTGCGCGACGAGGAGCCGCCGCTGTCAAACGCCGGACTCCAGGGAGTGTTTCAGGTCCTGCGCGATGCCGTGGCCACGCTGATCGATCGCACCCAGCCGTGCCACCTTGCCTGGAGCCAGGTCGAATTCGATGCGATCGGTGGCCTCAACCACTGGCTGGAACTGGCCCCCTGGCCCAGCCGGTCTGGACCCTCTTCGGCAGGCAGGTGAGTGGGGATGATGTCACCCTCCGCCCCGCCCGTGGCCTGGCGGCCACCCTGCCCTGCTCGAGCCTTCGGCTGTCCTGCCGCACGGGCTGGTTGGCAAGCCCCTATGGAGGCCATCGCTGAAGGAGGCCTACCTCACAGGGGCAGCTGCCGGAAAGCCTCGCTGGACATGGGCCTGCCGATCCAGTAGCCCTGGATTTCGTCGCAGCCGGCCCGGCGCAGCAGCTCCATCTGCTCGGGGGTCTCCACCCCTTCGGCGATCGTGCGCAGGCCCAGGGTGCGGGCCAGGTTGATGATCGTCAGCACGATGGCGTGGTCGTCGCGGTCGGTGGCAAGCCCACGCACGAACGACTGGTCGATCTTGAGCTTATGGGCGCGGATCCGCTTGAGATAGCTCAGCGATGAGTAGCCGGTGCCGAAGTCGTCGATGGCGATCTGGATTCCTTCGTGGTACAGGCGATCCATCAACAGCAGGGCTTTTTCGGGGTCATCCAGTGTCACCGACTCGGTGAGCTCCAGTTCCAGCCGCGCAGGGGGCAGCTGTTCTTCGGCCAGGATGGTGAGAATCCGACCGGCCAGATCGCTGTTACGGAATTGAACCGCCGAGATGTTCACCGACACCGTCAGCGGCGGCGCCCCATCCTGTCCTGCGGGCCGGACCCACGTGCCGGCATCCCGCAGGGCCTGGCGAAGCACCCAGTCGCCGATGGGAATGACCAGGCCGTTGGCCTCGGCGACGGCAATGAATTCCCCCGGAGACACCGAACCCAGTTCCGCCGAATCCCAGCGCAGCAGAGCCTCGGCACCGATGATCCGGTTGGTGACCAGCTCCACCTGGGGCTGGTAGAGCAGCTTGAACTCGTTGCCTTTCAGGGCCTTGTGCAAGGCGTTGGAAAGGCGCAGGTGACGGGAGATCCGCTCCTGCACGCTGGGGGTGAAGAACTGGAAACCGTTGCGGCTGCCCTCCTTCACCTGGTGCATGGCCGCATCGGCATGGCTCATCAAGGTGGCCATCGTGCTGCCGTCCTCCGGGTAGAGGGCGATGCCGATGGACGCCGTCGTGAAGAGGGTCTCGCCATGGACCCGACAGGGTGACGCCACCGTCTTCAGCAGGCGTCGCACCAGTGCCAGGGCGCCATCGGCGTCGGTGTCCGGCAGCAGCAGCAGGAATTCATCCCCTCCGGAGCGCGAGAGGGTGTCCCCGGGGCGCAGTTCCCCCTCCAGGCGCCGCGCCACCTCCACCAGCAACTGGTCGCCGACGGCATGGCCAAGGCTGTCGTTGACGGTCTGGAAGTGATCCAGGTTGAGGTTGAGCAGCGCCAGACGACCTCCCTGCTTCTGGGCCAGCATCAGGGCATGGCGAAAGCGGTCCCGCAGCATCACCCGGTTGGCCAGGCCGGTCAGCTGGTCGGAGTACGCCAGCCGCTTGATCTGTTCGTTCGCAAACCGGCGCTCGGTGATGTCGCGGGAGACGCCATGCATCTCGATACGCCCTGTACTGATATTGCGGATCAGCTTGGTCACCACCTCCGTCCACACGCTGGACCCGTCCTTGCAGGGCTGCTCCACCTCATCCACCGACACGATCTCGCTGCTCCGGAGACCCTGTCTGAATTCCTCCAGCTCAGAGCGGATCTGCTCCTCCATGCGCTGCCCGCTCCCCGGCTGCAGGGAGTCGGCGAACGGCCGGGCGATCACCTCGTCCGGCGTGTAGCCCCGCATCCGCTTCACGGAGGGGCTCACATACAGGTAACGCATGGTCACCGGATCGAGGGTCCAGATCACGTCGTGGACCGACTCCGTGAGTTCCCGGTACTTCGCTTCACTGGCCGCCATCTCCTGCTCGAGTCGGCGGCGCATCGCCAGGGCGTTCAGCCGGCTGAGGGTCAGGTCGATGTCCCGCACCATCTCCACCAGGAGTTGCTGGCTCTGCTCATCGAAGGCGTTGCAATCGGGGTGGTAGATCGCCAGCCCACCGACCACGACACCCTCGCGGAGCAGAGGCAGGGCGGCGGCCGATCCCCAGCCGTAGAGGCGGGCGCGGTCATGCCAGGGGGCCAGGCTGGCATCGTTGAGAAAGTCCTGGCACCACTGGGGCCGGTTCTCCCGCATGGCGCGACCCAGGGGGCCTTGCCCGTGCGGGACGTCGGGATCGATGCTGATGTGCAGGTCGTCCAGGTACTCGGTGCCGGTGCCGGCCCAGGCCACCGCCCGCAACTCCCGGCCCACGGGATTGAGCAGCCCCGCCCAGGCCATCTTCATCTCGCCGTAGGTCACGGCGATCTCGCAGATCTCCTGCAGCAGCGCCGTGCCGTCCTCGAGGCGGGCCATCGCCTGGTTCGACCGGCTCAGGGCCGTGTAGAGCCGATTCAGTCGCTCGATCCGGCGGGCATCCTGCTTGCGGGCCGTGATGTCACGGCTGAGCACCAGGAAACGCGGCTGGCCCTGGGAGGGAAGGCTGCGTTGCGACACCGACAGCTCGAACCATGCCGGTCCGCTGGGCAGGGGCAATTGAATCTCCTTCCCATGGCTGAATCCCCTGCTGCCGGCCTCCGCCAGGGCCTCCTTCACGACGGCGGCGGCGGATTCCGGCAGCACCTCGCTCAGGGAGTGGTTCACCTGTTCCTCGGCGGGTCGTGTCAGCAGGTTGTGGCGCGAGCTGTGGACGTCCAGGATCTGCCCATCGGCGGAGATTTCGATCAGGGGGTCGGGGATGGCCTCGATCGTGCTGGTGAGAACATCGCGGGCCTCGGCCAGGTCGCGGGTGCGGCGGCGCACCTCCAGCTTCAGGCTGGCGCTCCACAGCGCGATCAGCCCCGCGGCGGCCGCCGTGGCCCCGAGCACCTGGAGTCCATGGCGGGCCAGCCAGCTGAAGCGGGGGTGGACGCCATCGCCCAGCCACTTGCGTTCCATGGCGGCTTCCTCGGCCGCGCTGATCCGATTGAAGCCTGCGATCACGGTGTCCCGCAGGGCGGTGTGGTCCTTGCGCACGGCCTCGTACATGGCCGAGGTGTAGATCGGCGGCGATTGCAGGAACTCCTCGCTCAGTCCCTCCCTGGCCAGGATGTAGTTGGCCGGCAGCTCATTCATGCAGAACACCGGCAGGCTTCCGGAGCTGGACGCCTCGATGAGGGCGCTGTAATCCGGGTAGATGCGGAAGGTGCGGTTGCCGGCCGCCTTGAGTTTTTCGATGCACACATCGCCGGCGCGGACCCCCACCTTGAAGGCCTTGCTGGTATCGAGATCAACGATTCCGCTCAGCCTGCGGTCGTAATAGAGGCGAACATCCACCTCCAGATAGGGTTGGGTGAAGGCGTAGATCTTCTCCCGGTCCCTGGTGCGGGCCATGGCGGCGATGACATCGGCGCGGCCGGCCTGGACAGCCTTCTGGGCCTCCAGCCAGTCCATCGCCTGCAACTCCACAGGGATTCCTGTGCGACGCTGCCAAAGATCCCAGCGATCCCTTGCCAGGCCCTGGATCCTGCCCTGGGGATCCACGAAGCTGATCGGCGGGAAGGCGTCGCTCACCACCACCCGCAGGGGCCGCTGAGCCTGGAGTTTGGCGCTGGCCGTCAACGGCACCGCCAGGCACGACAGCGCCAGCAGGTGCGTCCAGGATGAAACGCGGAACGAGGAACGGACCGGGGGAAGGACGAAACGATGAAAAAAAGACGTTGCGCCCCCTTGATCGCCCTCGGGCGAGTTCTTCTCCATTCAACCTACTCACCCCCCCGGCAGTCGTCAGGGCATTCCGCACCGCTTCGCTGCGAATCTTCAGAGCGGCCTGAGCACCGCCAGGGCCTCGGCCCGGTGCTGGCCCTGCCAGGCCCACTGCCACCGCCAGCCCGCCGCCTCCGCCTCCCGCACGATCGCCTCCGGGTCGGCTGGATGGTCCCACTGGCTCAGGTGTTCGATCACCTCCTCCTGGCGCTCCGGCTCCAGCGGGCTCCAGCCGTGCACGCGGGCGCAGTAGCGGCCCACGTAGGTGTCACGGTCCTCCCCCGGCGCGCGGAACACATCGGCCCAGAGCAGCAGGCCCCCCCGGGCGATGTGACGCCGGCAGCCCCGCAGGAAGCGGCCCTTGTCCGGCTCCTGCAGGTGGTGCACGGCGAAGCTGCTGAAGATCAGATCCACCGGCGGCCCCTCCGGCTCCGCCTCGGCCCAGGCCAGCAGATCCCCCTCCAGGAAGCGGCTGGGGTAGGGCACCGCCCCGAGGGCCTCGGCGGCCAGGGGCAGCACCGCCCCGTTCAGGTCCAGGGCCGTGAATGAGGCCAGCGGCAGGCGCCGCAGCAGCGGCGGCAGCAGGGAAAGGTCGCCGCAGCCCAGGTCCACCGCGTGGGGGGGCGGCTCCGCGGGCCCGCGCTGCGCCAGCCAGCCGTCGATGGTTCGCGTGATGGCGGCGGTGAGGGCCCCGTGCTCCATCAGGTCGTGCTCCAGCACCCGGCGGTAGGTGCTCCAGTGGCGGGAGAAGAACGTCATGGCAGCGATTCTGGCGGCCCCGTCGCCTCCGGCACCGCCACCCCGTCAGCTTTCGGAGGCCATCGCTATGGTCAGCGCCACTTCGGCGCGGCGGCGCGAGTCAGCAGTGACGGAACGGCGGATGCATCTGGTGCGCTGGGCGCTCACCACCGGCTGGATCCTGATCATCCTCTCGCTGCTCTACGACCCGTTCACGCCCCGGTTCACCGCGCCCGACCACCCCTGGAGCCCCCTGCGGCTGCCGGAGGCCTGCGTGACGGTGCAGGGCAGCTGTCTGAGCGAGACCCCCTACCCCCTGGGCACCACCCTGTTCTGGGGCCTGGTGGTGCCCTCGGGCATCTTCATCCTGCTGGTGTTCGGCCATGAGCTGTGGCGGCGCATCTGCCCGCTCTCCTTCCTCTCCCAGATCCCCCGCGCCCTGGGGCTGCAGCGCCAGATTGCCCGGGTGAACCCCAAGACCGGCGAGAAGCGTCTGCAGCTGGCCAAGGTGCCGGCCGATTCCTGGCTGGGCAAGCACTACTCCCGGCTGCAGTTCGGCTGGCTGTTCGTTGGCCTCTGCGGCCGCATCCTCTTCTTCAACGCCGACCGCCTGGTGCTGTTCGCCTGGCTGGCCTTCACCATCGCCTGTGCCATCGCCGTCGGCTGGCTCTACGGCGGCAAGAGCTGGTGCCAGTACTTCTGCCCGATGGCACCGGTGCAGAGCGTCTTCTCCACCCCCACCGGCCTGCTGGGCAGCCGGGCCCACATGGCCAGCACGCCGATCACCCAGTCGATGTGCCGCACCGTCCAGCCCGACGGCAGCGAGCAGAGCGCCTGCGTGGCCTGCCAGCAGCCCTGCATCGACATCGACGCCGAGCGCCTCTACTGGGCCCGGCTGCCCAGCCCCGCCTTCGCCTTCGAGCGCTACGGCTACGTGGGCCTGGTGTTCGGCTACTTCGTCTATTACTACGTCTACGCCGGCAACTGGGACTACTACTTCTCCGGCGTCTGGCTGCGCCAGGAGGACCAGCTGGCCCAGCTGCTGCGGCCAGGCTTCTATCTCTTCGGCCAGCCGATCGATGTGCCCAAGCTGGTGGCGGTGCCCCTGTTCCTGGGGCTGTGCACCTGGCTGGGCACCCTCGCCGGCCGGGCGATCGAATCGGCCCTGCGGACCCGGGTGCGGCGCCGCGGCGCCGAGCCCGACCGGGACCGGATCCGCCACCGGGTGTTCGTGGTGGCCACTTTCCTGGTGTTCAACTTCTTCTTCCTGTTCGCCGGCCGGCCGCTGCTGCTGCTGGCGCCGGCCTGGCTCCAGTACCTGTTCGACGTGACCCTGGTGGCCGTCAGCACCCTGTGGCTCTACCGCGCCTGGAACCGCTCCCCCGACCTCTACGGCCGCGAGAACCTGGCCGAGCGCTTCCGCAAGCAGCTCACCCGCATGGACCTCGATGTGGGCCGCTACCTCGACGGCCGCTCCCTGGCCGACCTGGGCACCGAGGAGGTGTACGTGCTGGCCAAGGTGCTGCCGGGCTTCACCGGCCAGAAGCGGCTCGAGGCCTACAAGGGCGTGGTGCGCGAAGCCCTGGAGGAGGGCTTCGTCAACGCCGCCAGCAGCCTGGAGGTGCTCAAGCAGATGCGCCTCTCCCTCGGCATCAGCGACGGCGAGCACCGCCAGGTGCTCGACGAACTCGGCGTGGAGGATCCCGGCCTGCTGGATCCCGACAGCCGCCGCAGCCTGGAGGACCAGATCCGCCTCAGCGGCTACCGCAAGTCGCTGGAGCGGCTGATGCTGGTGCAGCGCCTCGGCAGCGGCCCGGTGGCGGGCGGCCCCGACGGCGCCGCCCTGCAGGCCCTTCGGCGCGAATACGGCATCTCCTCGCGCGAGGAGGAGCAGGTGCTCGACGACCTCTCCCCCGCCGCGGCGGCGACCCACAAGGTGGAGCGGCTGCTGGAGCGGCTGCCCGCCCTCACCGACGGCTACCGGGCCCTGCACCAGAGTGCCCTGCGCCACCAGTCCGCCGTGCTGGCCCTGCTCGACGACCGGCTGCAGCTGCGCAAGGAGCTGACCCTGCGGGCGATCCTCGACGGCCTGGCCACCCTCCAGGAGGATCCGGCGGTGCCGGCCCTGGTGCAGCGCCTCCAGGCCATCGCCCCCCTGGAGCTGCCGGAACTGCTGCGCCGGGAGGGCTGGGAGCGCCGCCTGCCGCCGTCCGTCGCAGGCACCCTGTCCCACCCCGGTGGCGAGGCCCCCTCCTGTTCCCTGGAGGTGCCCGTCGGGGAGACCCTTGGCTTCCTGGCCAGCCTGGCCGCCGATGCCAGCCCCACCCTCGCCTCCGCCGCCCTGTTCCTGACGGCCTGCCTTGACGCCGAGCGGGCCCGGGCCATGGCCGCCGAGCGGGGCGGTCCCGGCGCCCCGGCACTGCTGCGCCAGACCGCCCGCACCGTCGAGGGCCTCAGCGGCCCCCCTGAGCTGCGGGGGTTTCCGGAGCTGGAGAAGCGGGTGTTCCTGGCCACCAGCGACTTCTTCCGCCGCAGCGACGCCGACACCCTCGATGCCCTGGCCTCCCAGGCCGATGTGCGCGCCTTCGCCAAGGGCGAGCTGATCACCGAGGCGGGTGACACCTGCCGGGAACTGCTGCTGCTGATCGAGGGCCGGGCCCGGGTCCTGCACCGGGACGGGCAGCGCACCTGGGTGGAGGACCTCCAGCCCGGCCGGGTGCTCGACGAGCTCCAGGTGCTCACCCACAGCGCCTCGGAGAGCACGATCGTGGCCGAGGCCGACGGCACCCGCCTGCTGGCGGTGCCGGTGGATTCCTTCGATGCGGTGCTGGAGCGCGACCCCGACTTCGCCCGCCGGGTGCTGGAACTGGAGAGCGGCCAGCTGCAGCGGCTGATGCGGGCGGGAGTCTCCTGAGTCCGGAGTCCCCGGCGCCGTTGGTACCATCACGCCCATGTACGTGCTGATCGGCGGGGCGGGAATGATGGGGCTGGGCCTGGCCCGCCAGCTCCTTCAGCTCGGCCACACCATCGCGATCATCGACATCGATCCGCTGGCCTGCAGCTTCGCCCGCGAGAAGATCGGCGTGATGGCCTTCGAGGGCAGCGCCGTCAGCTCCACCGTGCTGATCGAAGCCGGCATCCGCAAGGCGGATGCGGTGGTGGCCGCCCTGCGGGACGATGCCCTCAACCTGGCCCTGATCACCCTGTCACGCAGCTACGGCAGTTCCCACATCGTGGCGCGCATGCGCGATCGCGAGTTCCTCCAGGCCTACCGCCTGGCGGGAGCCAGCCACATCATCAGCACCATCGATCTGGCGGTGGCGACGATGGCGAATGCGATCGAATATCCCGATGTGGAATCGATGATGCACTTCGAGCAGGGCCAGGTGAAGGTGCTCAAGCTGCCGGTCCCCGCCGATTGTTCCGTGGCCGGCCGCAGCGTCGCCGCGATCGCCCAGGATCCCCGTTTCCCGAGCGGCTCCCTGATCATCGGCTACCAGCTCAATCCCGAGGCCAGCGTTGAGATCCCCAACGGCAACACCGTGCTCCAGGCGGGATCCACGATCCTGGTGGTCACCAGGCCGGAGTTCGTGCACCCGCTGATCGACTATCTCGGCCTCAGCGCTAGTCGTCGTCCAGCGCTAGAAGTTTCTCATCCAAATCTCTGACGAAGGGCTGCACGAGATCGTCCGGCACGATGCGTTTACGGAGCGCCTCCATCAGGGCCCCCTTCTCGGCCAGGAGCAGGCGTCTCCGGATCGCCTCCAGCGGTCGGGCCCCGGGCTGATCAGGGCCGGAGCGCCCCTCGCTGTAGGCCTCCCGCAGCACCCGTTCGGACGCCGCCACCCGCGCCTGGTAGGAGGCCCACAGTTCCTCGTAGGCGGTCTTCGGCAGCACCCCGGACTTCAGCAGCCGGTCGAGTTCCTCCTGGGCCGCCTTGGAGGCGATCAGCTGGATCTGCAGCCTGCCGATTTCAGCGCCGACCGGTGACACCTGGGCGATGTTCAGGCGTCCGATCAGCCAGGGCAGCGCCAGCGCCTGGATCACCAGGGAGAACAGCACCGCGCCGAACACCAGCTCGATGATGCCGCTCCGGCCGGCCAGCGACAGGGGAATCGCCACCGCCATCGCCATCGAGAGCGAGCCTTTGATGTTGCCCAGCACCAGCACGTGCTGCCAGCGCAGGGGGATCGGTCGATCGAAGCGACGCAGCAGCGCCAGCAGCCCGTACACCGTGAGCACCCGCGCCAGCTGGTAGGCCAGCACCACCAGGGCGATCGCCGGCAGCGACGTCCACAGGGTCAGGGGGTTGATCTCGAGGCCGATCAGCAGGAACAGGAAGGTGTTGACGATGAATCCGGCGTACTCCCAGAAATTCAGCACGGTGAGCCGGTCGGTGGCCGTGTCGCTGCGTGGCAGGCCCTGGTTGCCGAAGACGAGCCCGGCGATCACCACCGCCACCGCACCGGAGACCCCCAGAAACTGGCCGAACTGAAACGTCCCCAGGGCCAGGGGCACCGTGAGCAGCAGCGAGCTGAGGGGGTCGTGGAGGCGCAGGAACACCGGCAGGCACAGGTAGCCCAGGACGCCACCCACCAGCACCCCACCCACCGCCACCACCACCATCTCCCGCAGCCCCTGCGCCACCGTGATCGAGCCCGAGGCATGGATCAGCAGCAGCAGGTTGAAGCTGACCAGGGCGGCCGCATCGTTGAACAGGGTCTCGCCCTCCACGATCGTCGTCAGCCGCGCGGGCACCCGGATCTCCTTGAAGACCGCGATCATCGACACCGTGTCGGTGTTGGCCAGGATCACCCCCACCAGCAGGGCAGGGATCCAGGGGAGCCCCAGCACCAGATGCACCAGCAGCGCGATCACCCCCGAGGCGACCAGGGAGCCCGGCCCCGCCAGCAGCGCGATCGGCTTGAAGGTGCTGCGCAGCCGGCTGATGTCGGTGTTGATCGCCGCCTCGAAGATCAGGATCGGCAGGAAGAGATTGAGCACCAGCGAGGGATCGAGCCCGATCCGTCGCGAGAACACCTCGGTGAACGGCAGGCCCGCCAGCACCAGGCCGGTCACGTAGGGCAGCCGCAGCCGCTGGGCGATCAGGGCCACCGCCGTCGCCAGCAGCAGCAGCACGATCGAAAGGCTCACCAGTTCGGGGATGCCACCGGCCGTCGTTCCGGCCGTCGGTCCGGCGCTGGCGCCGCCGCCCGCCACCGTCGCCATGGCCAGCCCCATCTCGTTCAAGTCGGCCACCGCGGGGTTGGGGTCTTCGGTCCGCTCAGTTCGATCGCGGAGCCCCATTATTGGCTCAGGTGGCCACCCTGGGCCGCCCTGGACGGGGCGGACGGGCCGTTGCGATGCTGGGCAGGCGCTGGGGGCGGCAGGCTCTTGCCCAGGGGGATCAATGCGGGTGGTATCGGGTGTGCCATCGCCCTGACGGCGCTGCTCTCCCCTGCATGGGCGGAGGCTCCGGCGGTGGGGCGGGAGGCCGAGCCGCCTTGCGTGGCCCGGATCGCCGCCGTGCAGCGGGAGATCCTGGGCCGCAACCTGGCCACCGGCTCCGGGCCGCCCCTCAACGCCTTCCAGCAGCTCAATCCCTACGCCCTCGAACAGGCCGCCGCCCTCGACCGCGCCCGGGCGGCGGGCGCCCCCGCCGGCCCCCTCGACTGCCTGCCGCTGGCGGTGAAGGACAATTTCGCCACCGCCGACCAGCCGATGACGGCCGGGTCGCTGGCGCTGCTGGGCAACCAGCCGGCGGCCGATGCCGAGGCGGTGGCCAGGCTGCGGGCCGCCGGGGCGATCGTGGTCGGCACCACCACCATGGACGAGTTCGCCTTCGGCATCCGCGGGCTGTCGGGGGCGGCGGGCCGGGTGGGCAACGCCTACGACCCCTGGCTCAGCCCGGGGGGCTCCTCCTCCGGTTCCGCCGTGGCGGTGGCGGCGGGGTTCGTGCCCCTGGCCCTGGGCAGCGACAACTGCGGCTCCCTGCGCCTGCCGGGCGTCTACAACGGCGCCGTGACGCTGCGACCCACCCAGGGGCGCTTCTCCAGCGCCGGCCTGTTGCCGTTGGGTTTCGTCAACGGCACCCCGGGGCTGATCGCCCGGGACCTGGACCTGCTGGCCCGGGGCCTGGCGGTGCTCGATCCCACCTGGCGGCCTGGGCGGGCGGCGGCCCCGCCGGACCTGCGCGGCCGGCGCCTGGCGGTGCTGGCCCGGGCCGGCGACCAGGACCTGGCACCCACCACCGCAGCGGCGGCGACGGCTCTGCGGCAGGCCGTGGCGCTGCTGCGGGCGGCCGGAGCGGAGGTGGTCGAGGCGCTGGTGGTGCCGGGGCTCGACACCCGGCTCGGTGCGGACTTCGTCAAGGGCTCGGGGCGCCGCATCGATGCCCAGCTGGCCCGCTACCCCGGCAGCCGGCGCAACTGGGACGACATCTGCGGCTCCGGCCGCCTGCCGCCGGAGTGGACCCCGGCCGAATGCCGTGGGCTGATGGCCAGCGATCCGGCGGCGGAGGCGCGGGCGCGCCGGCGGATGGACGCCAACCGCCGGCGGCTGGAGCAGGCCCTGGTGGCCGGGCGCCTCGATGCTCTGCTGCTGCTGAGCGACCGTCGCGGCGGCGCCCAGCGCGAGCCCTCCCCCGCCATCACCTGCATGGTGAGCAGCACCAGCGGCCTGCCGGCGGTGGCGCTGCCGGTGGGCATCGATGGCCGCGGCCTGCCGGTGGGCCTGGAGATCCTCGGCGCCGGCGGCCGGGACGAGGATCTGATCGCCATCGCCGCGGTGCTGGAGGCCCGCCGCGGGCCGCTGCCGCCGCCCCGACCGGTGGCGCCCCTGGCGTCCCCCCTGGATCTGGCCGGCCACAACCGGCTGGTGCCGCTGCTGGGCTGGAACGCCTGGCGCAGCCGCCGCGGCGAGGCCCTCGGGGATCTCGAGCCCGGCCGCTTCCGGCGCCTCACCGACACCCTGCTGCGCCGGCCCGGTGATGGCGGAAAATCAACACCGGCGCCCCCTGCGTCCCCATGACCCCCGGGTCCCCATGACCCCTTCTTCCTGATGAACATCGACGGCAGGCCCTGGCGCACCATCTGGCTGGAGGAGGGCGGGCGCTCGGTGGGCGTCATCGACCAGACCCTGCTGCCGCACCGCTTCGTCACCCGCTCGCTCACCAGCGTCGAGGAGGCGGCCGAGGCGATCGTCACCATGGTGGTGCGGGGGGCTCCCCTGATCGGTGTCACCGGGGCCTACGGGCTGATGCTGGCCCTGCAGGCCGATCCCTCCGATGCCTCCCTGGCCGCGGCCTTCGCGCGCCTCGATGCCACCCGGCCCACCGCCATCAACCTGCGCTGGGCCCTGGAGCGGGTGCGGGCCGCCGTGCTGCCCCTGGCGCCGGAGCAGCGCGCCGGGGCGGCCGGGGCCGAGGCGGCCGCCATCGCCGAGGAGGACGTGGCCATGTGCGAGGCGATCGGCGACCACGGCCTGCGCCTGTTCCAGGAGATTGCCGCCCGCCGCCCTGAGGAGCGCCGCGGCCAGCCCCTGAACGTGCTCACCCACTGCAATGCCGGCTGGCTGGCCACGGTCGACTGGGGCACGGCCCTGGCGCCGATCTACAAGGCGCACCGCTCCGGCCTGCCGATCCACGTCTGGGTCGATGAGACCCGTCCCCGCAACCAGGGGGCCAGCCTGACGGCCTTCGAGCTGGGCCGCGAAGGGGTGCCCCACACCGTGATCGTCGACAACGCCGGCGGCCACCTGATGCAGCACGGCCAGGTGGATGCGGTGATCGTCGGCACCGACCGCACCACCCGCACGGGCGATGTCTGCAACAAGATCGGCACCTATCTCAAGGCCCTGGCCGCCCACGACAACGGCGTGCCGTTCTACGTGGCCCTGCCCGCCTCCACCATCGACTGGTCGATCGGCGACGGGGTGAAGGAGATCCCGATCGAGGCCCGCTCCCCCCTGGAGGTGACCCGCATCGCCGGCAAGCCCGCGGCCGGGGAGCCCACCAGCGTGCAACTGGTGCCCGACGGCAGCGACGGCTTCAACCCCGCCTTTGACGTCACCCCCGCCCGGCTGGTGACGGCCCTGATCACCGAGCGGGGCGTGGCGCCGGCCAGCGAGGAAGGGCTGCAGGCCCTCTATGCCGACCCGGTGGCCGCGGGCTGAGCCGCGGACCGCTGCCGCCACCAGGGGTTCGGTTCAGAGCGAGGGCCGCAGCAGGCTGATGGGTTCGCCAGGGCCATCCGGCCGGACCGTCAGGGTGGAGTAGGTCCAGCTGCCGGCCTTCTGGCGGGCCTCCACGTAGAGGGTGCCGCTGCTCCGGGATCCCTGCAGGGGAATGGCCAGCCGGGCCTCGCCCGTGCCACCCGAGAGGCTGACGTTGCCGGAGACGAGGAAGCCCCCCTGGATCGGTGTGCCCAGCCGGCCGATCACCACCGGATCCCGCTGGGCCCTGGCCAGGGCCTCCTTGTAGGGCGTGGTCGATTTGAGCAGCCCGAACACGAGGCTGACGATCAGCGCGATGAAGCCGGCCACGCCGGCCAGGCCGGTGAGGCAGCCGGCCGGTACCAGCCACTTCCAGTGACGGGCCCACCAGCTGGGGGCCGGTTGGCTGTCCATGGGGTGATTCTGGTCGTCGACCCTCAGAGCCCTTCGAAGCGGACGTTGAGGTTGAGCTGGTTGGGGCCGATGGCGGTGGCCTGCAGCACCAGGGCGGCGGCCTTGCCTGCGGCGGTGCCGTCCACCTTGGTACCCGCCGGGGGATCCAGCACCAGGTTGAAGCCCCAGGGGCCGACCACGGTGTTGACCGTGCGCTCGCTGTAGCCCTGCTTGGCGAGCGACGCCTTCACCTTGGCGAGCAGCTCGTCCGGCTTGCCGGGCAGCTGGGTATTGAGGCTGGTCTGGCCGATGGCGTTGGCGGCGAACAGGCTGGCGGCCGGCTTGGGCAACGGCAGCGCCAGGCCCTTGAGCAGCGATCCGGCCGGGGTGGCCAGGGCGGCCCCGCCGACCAGGGCGCCGGCTCCCACCAGCAGGGAGGTGGAGAGGGCCAGCAGACGGGGACGCCAGTTCATGGCCTGTTCATCACGGCAGCAGGGCAACCGTACCCCGATTCCGAAGGCACACCCCCCTGTGGTTCAACACACAGGGGCCCAGCCCCGCCATCGCCTAAACATCGGTACATCGGTCGTTGTTCCGTTCAATGTTTTCCCGGATCTCCCGTCCCAGCCGGCGCCTGTTCCTCTCGGTGGCGGCCGGTGCCGCCACCGCCCTGGCAGCCACCGGCTTCGCCTTCGCTGAAGCGCCGATCACCCGGGCTCTGGCCGCCGCCCCCTCCCAGGCCAGCGCCGCCTTCAGCACCCTGGCCGCCGGCGGCACCACGCTCCAGGTGCTCTCCCCTGAAGAGGCCGCCGCCGCCGCCCGTTCGGGCCGCTGGAAGGTGCTCGACGTCCGCCCGGTCCCGCCGCTCTCCTACGTCGGCGGCCACATTCCCGGAGCCGTCCATCTCTCCGAGCAGGCCTTCCGGGGCCCCAACGGCCGTCTGCCGTTCCAGATCTGGACTCCCACCAAGCTGGCGGGCCTCCTGAGCCAGGCGGGCATCTCCAACCGGGATTCGGTGCTCGTCTACTCCGACGGCAATGACGTCCTCGGCACCGCTCTGGTCGCCTACATCCTGGAGAAGAGCGGCGTGCGCCAGGTGGCGATCGTCGATGGTGGCCTCAGCGGCTACAAGGCGGCCGGCCAGAGCACCACCAAGGCCTTCCCCAGCTTCCAGGCCGGCAGCTTCCGTCCCACCACGGTCCAGGGACTGGCCATCACGCTCGATGAGCTGAAGCCCCTGATCGGACGCAAGGACGTGGTGATCATCGACCCCCGTCCCAAGGCCCAGTTCGAGGGCACCGACCAGACCTTCATTCGCAACGGTCACATCCCCGGGGCCCGGAACATCCCCTGGCAGTCATTCACCGAAGCGAACAACGCCGATGCGTCCAAGAAGAATGCCCACAAGCTGAAATCCCTCGAAGAGATCCGGGCCCTCCTCGTCAGCCGCGGCATCACTCCCGACAAGAAGATCATCGTCTCCTGCAGCACCGGCCGGGAGGCCAGCCTGCAGTTTCTGGCTCTCCGGCATCTCCTCAAGTACCCCAACGTGCGGATCTATGAGGGCTCCTGGACCGAATACAGCGCCACCAATCTGCCGATCGCCGTGGGGCCCGAGGGCAGCCCGGCCCAGCAGGTGAGTCTGCGCTGATCCCCACGTCCGTTTCCCCTTCCCGCCGCCATGGCCAAGACCCTCTCCCGCGCCCGTGTCTGGGTGCTGGCCAGCCTGTTGCCGCTGCTGTTGCTCACCCCGGCCATCGCCCTGGCCTGCGACACCGGCGCCGACAGCTCACCCCCCGCCGCCCGGACGAAGAAGCGTTGAAACAGCCGCTTTCCCCGGCGCTGGCCGTGGCCCCCGCCGTGGCGGTGGCTGCGGCCCTGGCGATCCGGCAGCCGTCCTCGGCCCTGGTCTGGGGGCTGGGCTGCGGCCTCGGCCATGTCCTGGTCCGCTCCCGCTTCGGCTTCGCCTCCGGCTACCGCCGGTTGCTGCAGCGGCGGGATGCGGGATCGGTCTTCGCCCAGCTGCTGCTGGCGGCGCTGCTGGTGATGGCCATGGCCCTGGTGCTCGCCGCCGAGCCCCTCACCGGCCTGCGGCCGAAGCTGCTGGCGACTCCCCTCTCCCTGCCGTTCCTGGCGGGGGCCTTCCTGTTCGGCATCGGTATGGAGCGGGCCCGGGCCTGCGGCTGCGGCACCCTGGCGGCCACCTCCCGCGGCGGCGCCGGCGTGCTGGCCGCCCTGGTCGGGCTGGTCGCCGGTGCCTTCCTCGGCACCCTGCACGCCCCCCAGCTGGCGGCCCTGCCCCTGCCGCGCCTGCCGTCCCCGGTCAGCCTCGACTGGTTCGGCCTGCTGGGCGCCCTGACCTTCCAGCTCGCGTTCATCGCCGTCCTCACCCTGGTGCTGTCGCGCTGGAGCGGTCAGGTGCCGTGGCATGGCGAGGGCCGCGGCCCCTACGGCGGCGCCATCGCCGTCGCCCTGCTGGCCACGGGTCTGCTGCTGGTGACGGCCGAGCCATGGAAGGTGCTCTGGGGCCTGGCCCTCAGTGGCGCCCACGCCGCCCAGGCCCTGGGCTGGGATCCCGGCGGCAGCCTGTTCTGGTCCAGCCCCCGGGGCCAGGCCCTGCTGACGGGACCGGAGGCCTGGCTGTTCAACGACGCCGTGCTCGTCGATCTGGGCCTGCTCTACGGCGCCGTCGCCACCGCCATCGGGCAGGGCCGCTTCCGCTGGCGCGGCGAGCGGCTGGAACGCCTGCCGGACCTGGCCCGGCGCGGTTTCGGTGGCCTGCTGATGGGCTACGGGGGCCTGCTGGCGTCGGGGTGCAACGTCAATGCCTTCCTGGGCGGAGTGATGAGCTTCAGCCTGCACGGCTGGATCTGGCTGGGTGCGGCCCTGGCGGGCTTCGCCGCCTCGCTGCGGTTGCGCCCGGCTCCGGGCCCCGCAGCGCCGTCAGACTGAGTCGCCGCCGCTCCGCCGTCCATGGCCCAGGCCCAGCCCGTCGCTCCGGCCCTGACCCCCGCCTCCCCGGCCCCGCCCCCCAACTGGGTGGCCTCGCGCCATCCCCTCGGCTGGCTGATCGACCGGCTGCTGGCCGTCGAGCCGCTGCGGCGCCTGCTGTTTCTCCAGGCCCGCCAGCTGATCATCCGCACCGCCGAGCGCCGCGGCATCGCCTGGCGGGCCCGGCGCGAGGAGCTGGTGCGGCAGGCCGAGCCGCTGCTGGCCAGCAGCACCGAGGCGGCCACCCAGGCGCCGCCCTACTACCGGGCCCGCTTCCACGCCTACCAGGAGGGCAACCTCTGCTGGGCGGCGGCCGGCGAGGCGGAGCAGGCCACCGATGCCATGGCCCTGCGGGTGTGGCCGGGGGAGACGCTCGAGCCCCAGGAGGCCCAGCGCCGGCTGAGGGACGCGATCTTCGCGGCGATCGCGCCCAGCCTTACCGGGCCGGTGCGCACCGCCCTCGACATCGGCTGCTCGGTGGGCGTCGGCACCCTGGCCCTCAAGGACTGGCTGGACCGGCGTGAGGGCACCGATGTGGCCGTCGAAGGGCTCGATCTCTCCCCCCAGATGCTGGCGGTGGCGCGGGTCCGCGATCCAGAGGGGCGGATCCGCCGCTGGCACCACGCCGCCGCCGAGGCCAGCGGCCTGACGGCGGCCAGCGTCGATCTGATCACCCTGCAGTTCGTCTGCCACGAGCTGCCGGCCGACGCCACCCGGGCGGTGCTGCGGGAGACGGCCCGGCTGCTGCGGCCCGGTGGGGTGGTGGCCCTGGTGGATCAGGACCCCGATTCGGCCGTGATCCGCCGCCTGCCGGCGCCGATCGCCACCCTGCTCAAGAGCACCGAGCCCTACCTGGAGGAGTACTTCAGCCTCGATCTGCCCCGGGCCCTGGAGCAGGCCGGCTTCGGCAACGTGCGCCGGCAGGCCTGTGACCCGCGCCATCGGGTGCTGGTGGCCGTGCGCTGAGGAGCTCCCGAGTGCGGCGGGCGCCCATGGCGTTCAGCCCCAGCCCACCAGCGCGATCTTGCCGATCGTGCTCCCGGAGGCCAGCTGGGCGTGGGCCAGCTCCAGGTTGGCGGCGTTGATGGGGCTCAGGGTGCGGGCCAGGGTGGGGCGCAGCTCGCCGGCCTCGAAGAGCTCGGCGATCCGGTTGAGGATCTCCCCCTGCCGCCCCATGTCGGCGGTCTGGAACTGGGAGCGGGTGAACATGAACTCCCAGGCGAAGGTCACGCTCTTGGACTTGAGCCGATTGAGGTCGAGGGGGTGGCGGTTGCCCACGATCGCCACGATCGAGCCCAGCGGCGCGATCAGTTCGGCCATCACCTCCCAGTAGGCGTCGGTGTCGCTGAAGTTGGCGATCCGATCCACCGCCTTGAAGCCCAGGGCGGCCAGCTGGGGGGTCAGGGGCCGGTGGTGGTCGACGACGTGGTCGGCCCCCAGCTCCCGCACCCAGGCGGCGCTCTCGGGGCGCGAGGCGCTGGCGATCACCACGGCCCCGGCCCGGCGGGCCAGCTGGATGGCGATCGAGCCCACCCCGCCGGCGCCGCCGAGGATCAACAGACTGCGGCCCCGCCCAGTGCCACCGGTTGGATCAAGGTCGAGCCGCTCGAACAGGGATTCCCAGGCCGTCAGCCCCGTCAGCGGCACGCTGGCCGCTTCGGCCCAGGCGAGAGACGCCGGTTTGCGGCCCACCAAGCGCTCGTCCACCAGCACGGCCTCGGCGTTGCAGCCGGCCCGTCCCGCATCGCCGGCGAACATCACCGCATCCCCCACCCGGAAGCGGCCCACCCGCTCCCCCACCGCCGCCACCACCCCGGCGGCGTCCCAGCCCAGCTGCCGGGGCGGATCCCCCACGCCCACGGCGGCCCGCAGCTTGGTGTCGATCGGGTTCACCGCCACCGCCTCGATCCGCACCAGCAGGTCGTGGGGGCCGGGAACGGGCACCTGCAGTTCCGTGTCCACCAGGGCCGGGGTGGCCAGAATTGCTCTCATGGCGGCGGGGTCAGTAGCGGCAGTAGCCCACCTCCCCCTTCAGGGGTGGTTTGCAGGGGAAGCGCAGCGGCACGAAGATCCGGTTGCCGTTGGCCTCGTTGGTGAGGGTGATGTTGCCCTGCACGAAGAGCTCCCGGCGCCAGATCCCCCCCAGCCGGTCGCGCAGCAGGTCGCTGCCGCTGGCGTCCTTGCCCTTGCCGGACACCGACCGGTAGGTCATGGACTGGCCGTCCTTCCAGCGGATCTTCAGGCCGCCGGGGAGCTGCTCATCGACGCAGGCCAGGGGCTTGTCGTTGTACTCACAGTCCTTCCAGCCGTCGCGGGGGATCTGGGGGGGCACGGGCTGCTCGGCCCGGGCGGGGGCCGCCACCCGGCCTCCCACCGCCAGCAGCAGGGGCAGCCACGCCAGGCAGGCCCACGGCTTCAAGACCTGGCGGCGGCAGTCGATGGACACGGGCAGCCCCTGGAGGATCGCTCCCCGTAGTCTCCCCCCAGAGTCCCCGTTTCGCCCCATGGCCGTGCAACATCGCTGGTCGGATGCCGCCGCCCGCGAGGCGATCGCCCGCTACGGCGCCCAGGGGGTGAACGAAGACCTGGCCCTGCGCACCTACACGGCCCGGCTGCTGGGGGCCGACCCCGAGCTGGTGCTGCACGGCGGCGGCAACACCTCGGTGAAGATCACCGTGCACGGGTTGCTGGGCGAGCCGATCCGGGTGCTGTGCGTCAAGGGATCGGGCTGGGACCTGGGCACGATCGAGCCGCCGGGTCATCCGGCGGTGCGGCTGGAGCCCCTGCAGGCCCTGAGGGCCCTGGAGTCCCTCAGCGATGAGGCGATGGTGGCGGCCCAGCGCCAGAACCTGATCGATCCGGCCGCCCCCAACCCCTCGGTGGAGGCGCTGCTGCACGCCTTCCTGCCCCACACCTTCGTCGACCACACCCACTCGATCGCCCTGCTGGCCCTGGCCGACCAGCCCGATGCGGCCGAGGTGTGCCGTGAGGTGTACGGCGATCGGGTGGCCCTGGTGCCTTACGTCATGCCCGGTTTCGCCCTGGCCAAGGCGGCGGCCCTGGCCTATGAGGCCGCGGCCGCCGGCGGTCATGAGCCTGAGGGCATGGTGCTGCTGCAGCACGGCCTGTTCTCCTTCGGGGCGACGGCCGAGCAGAGCTACGACCGGATGATCGACCTGGTGCGGCGGGCCGAGGAGCGCCTGGCCCGGGGCGAGCGCTCGCTCCACACCGTGGCCGTGCCGGAGCGCCCGGCCCCTGCGGCGGCGGTGCTGCCGGTGCTGCGGGGCGCCCTGGGCCGGGCCGCCGTCGCCGCCGGCGTCCGTCCCCACTGGATCCTGGCGCTGCGCGACACGCCCCTGGCCCGCGCCGTCAGCGACGATGCCCGACTGGCCGACTGGGCGACCCGCGGCGTCGCCACCCCCGACCACGTGATCCGCACCAAGGCCCGGCCCCTGGTGCTGCCGCCGCTTCCGGCCGGCGGCGACGGCCTGGCCCTGGCCGCCTGGGGCCAGGCGCTGGAGCAGGCCCTGGAGGCCTACGCGGCCGAGTACCGCGCCTACTTCCAGCGCCAGAACGCCGCCGCCGGAGGCGCCAAGAAGGCGCTCGATCCCCTGCCGCGGGTGGCGGCGATCCCGGGCCTGGGGCTGGTGGGGATCGGCAAGTCGGCCGCCGAGGCGGCCACCGTGGCCGACATCGCCGAGGCCTGGGCCCAGACCCTGCTGGCGGCCGAGGCCATCGGCCGCTTCGCGCCCGTGGGCGAGGCCGACACCTTTGCCATGGAGTACTGGAGCCTGGAGCAGGCCAAGCTCGGCAAGGCGGCCGAGAAGCCCCTGGCCCGCCGGGTGGTGCTGGTGACGGGGGGCGCCGGCGCCATCGGTGCCGCCACCGCCCGGGCCTTCGCCGCCGCCGGGGCCGAGGTGGCCGTGCTCGATCTGGACCAGGAGGCTGCGGCGGCGGTGGCCGCTGCCTGCGGCAAGCGGGCCCTCGCCGCGGCCTGTGACGTCACCGACCCGGCGGCGGTGCGGGCCGCCGTCGCGGCGGTGGCGGCCCATTTCGGCGGCCTCGACATCGTGGTGAGCAATGCCGGTGCCGCCTGGACCGGCCCGATGGCCACCCTGGCCGACGCCGACCTGCGGGCCAGCTTCGAGCTCAACTTCTTCGCCCACCAGAACGTCGCCCAGGCGGCCCTGGCGCTGTTCCGCGCCCAGGACCGCCCCGAGGGCGGCGGCCGCCCAGTGCTGGGGGGCCAGCTGCTGTTCAACGTCAGCAAGCAGGCGCTGAATCCCGGCCCCAACTTCGGCGCCTACGGCATCAGCAAGGCGGCCCTGCTGGCCTTGGTGCGCCAGTACGCCCTGGAGGAAGGCGAGGCGGGGGTGCGGGTGAACGCCATCAACGCCGACCGCATCCGCTCCGGCCT
The DNA here is from genome assembly GCF_024346155.1 of Cyanobium sp. Candia 9D4. Taxonomy (NCBI): domain Bacteria; kingdom Bacillati; phylum Cyanobacteriota; class Cyanophyceae; order Synechococcales; family Prochlorococcaceae; genus Cyanobium; species Cyanobium sp. Candia 9D4. The sequence continues at coordinate 39,759 of NZ_JAGQCK010000011.1, forward strand.
GCTCGACGACAGCATGATCAGGGAACGCTCCGCCGCCCGCGGCCTCAGCGAGGAGCTCTACATGGCCGGCAACCTGCTGGGGGCCGAGGTGCGCGCCAGTGACGTGGCCGACGCCTTCGTGGCCCTGGCGCTGATGGAGCGCACCACCGGCGCCGTGCTCACCGTCGATGGCGGCAACGTGGCGGCGATGGTGCGCTAGGCGCGCCTTTCGGCGCGACGGTGCGGTAAGGGTGCTGCGCGGCGCCGCTAGAGGAACCCATTGATGGTGGCGTTCAGGATGGTGCCGTTGGCGAACTGGAGCCGTTCAATCACGCCCACGTTGTTGTCGTCGTACCAGCTGAAAATGTTGATCCCGCCGCCATCGCTGCCCCCGGGATTGGAGGGGGCAACAATCACCTCGAGTGTGTTTCCGTTGCGGCTGAAGCTCACATCCGCCGGCGTGATGCCGGCGCCGAGAACGATCTGATCGATCGGGCCACCGACACCGGCATCGCCGGTGTCGGCCAGGAAGTCGGTGCCGTCGCCCCGCTGCCAGCGGTAGGTGTCGGCACCGCCGCTGCGGTCCTCGAGCAGGTCGTCGCCGGCGTTGCCGGCCACGTCGTCATCGCCGGCGCCGGAGTAGATCCAGTCGCCGTCGCCCCCACCGGTGATGGTGTCGTTGCCGGCGAGGCCCCAGAGGCTGTTGCGCTGGGTATCGCCGGTGAGGGTGTTGTCGCTGCCGTCGCCGGTCTGCCACTGGCCAACCGGCAGGGAGGCACGAAGATCCGTGGCGCTTCGGGTGGTGGTGTCGAACAGGAAGCGCAGGGTCTCGATCGGCCCGTCGGTGCCACTGGCAGAGAACCCGATGTCGGGATCGAGCAGCCCCCAGAGGGTGACGCCCCAGCTGATGTTCGTGCTGGAGAAGAGCTGGATCCCGTTGCCATCGGCCCGTATCCCGATGCTGGCCGGGTCGATGTCGGCGGTGAGTTCCACCACGTCGCCGGGCTCGTTGGCCACGGGATCAATCAGGAACCGGAACCCATCGCCGCTGCCGATGCGATAGGTGTCGGCTCCGTTGCTGCCGTTGAAGAAGCCATCGCCCTGCAGGCTGATCAGGATGTCGTTGCCGGCCCCGCCATTGAGGTCGTCGTAGCCGCCGCCGCTGCCGTCGAGGACGTCGTTGTCGTCGCCCCCATCCAGCTGGTCCGTGCCGTCACCGCCGATCAGGGTGTCGTTGCCGCCGTTGCCATACACGGTGTCGTTGCCGCCCAGGGCATCGAAGCCGTCGCTGGCGTCGCCCAGGTTCAGCAGGTCGTCGCCTTCGGTGGCCCCGTTGCCGAGGTCATCCACCACGTTGGCGGCAATGGCGGTGCGGTCCCAGACGTCGAAGGTGTCTCCCTGGACGTTCTGGAACAGGATCTCGTCGATGCCGTTGCCGAGGAACCAGTCCCTGACGAGGATCCTGTCGCTGACGGACCCCACCAGTCGCACCACCAGATCCTCACCGCTGCGGGTCAGCTGCACGCCGTTGGCCTCAATGCCCCGCAGCTCCAGCCGATCGGTGTCGTTGCTGTCATCGACCAGGCTGTCGCTGCCGTCGCCCGGGGCGTAGACGTAGGTGTCATGACTGGCGCCGCCGTCGAGCAGGTCATCGCCGCTGCCGCCGGTGAGCAGGTCACTGTCGTCGCCGCCGAAGAGGGTGTCGTTGCCGGCCCCGCCCATCAGGGTGTCGTCGCCGAAGCCCCCCTGGATCAGATCGTTGCCGCCCAGGCCGTCGATGCTGTCATCGCCCTCAGCGCCGAGGAGCACGTCGTCATCGTCGGTGGCCGTCCCGAGGTCGGCGAGGAGCTCCGCCATGGTCACGCTGCTGCCATCGGCGAATTCCAGTCGCTCGATCACCGTGCCCCTGTTGCCGCCGGCCAGGGCATCGAGGATGCGGATGCTGTCGGCGGCGCTGTAGCTCAGCAGCAGGTCGCTGCCGCTGGCCCTCAGCCGGAGGTCGCTGCGCGCCACCCCGGTTCCGAACACGATGCGGTCGGCTGGGCTGCTGTCGGCGAAGCCGTCATCCTGCAAGGTGTCGCTGCCGTCGCCAAGGGAGAAGCGGTAGGTGGTGGCTGCATCGTTGCCGGTGAGCCAGTCATTGCCGGTGCCGCCCCGCTGGTCGATGGCCTGGAGGATCACATCGTCCCCATCCCCCCCCTCCGCCAGCTGGCCGCCGCCGAGCGTGTCGTTGCCGTCGTCCCCATACAGACCAGCGGCTTCCTGGCTGTAGGTGTTCTCGTAGCTCGACCAGAGGCGATCGTTGCCCGCCCCACCCCGCAGCGTGTCGAGGCCGGTGTTGCCCTCGATGCGGTCGTCACCGATGCCGCCGTCGAAGGCCTCCGCCGCGCCGGTGCCATAGATCCAGTCATCCAGGTCAGTGGCTCGCAAGGTGCGGGCCACGATTTCGGCCCTGTTCCAGACGGTGCCGTCGTCGAAGGTGATGAATCCGAGTTCGTACCTGGTGCCATAGAGCTGACTGTCCAGCTCCACCGTCTGGCCGCCGGCCACATAGACCCGTACGTCGGCGTAGCTGTAACGCACCAGGGTCACGTCGGCCGGGGCGGCACCACTGAGCAGCAGGGTGTCGTCGTGGGCGGGGCCGTCAGTGAAGAAGCTGCCGAAGGCCTGGGTCAGGCTGGAGATCACGATCGTGTCGAAGCCACCGTCGGCCCCGACCCGGAAGGTGTCGGCACCGCCGCCGCCGTTGAGGGTGTCGTCGCCGGTGCCGCCATCGAGGGTGTCGTTGTCGTTGTCGACGAACGGAATCGTCGACCCTGAGGCATAGATCTGGTCGTCGCCGGCATCCCCGAACAGCTGATCGGCGCCTGTGCTCCCTTCGAGCGTGTCGTTGCCCTCGTTGCCGTGGAGAGTGTCGTTGCCGCTCTGGCCGCGGAGACGGTCGTTGCCACCCAGGCCGTCGAGGGCATCGGCTGCGCTGGTGCCCACGATGTCGTCGTCGCCATCGGTGCCCGACGAGAGGTTCGCGGCCACCTGCTCGTAGCCCCAGCTGGCATCGGAGAACTCAAGGGTGAAGGGTTGGCCTGCGCCTGCGCTGCCGAAGAAGTTCTCCACCGTCAGCTGGTTGGAGGGGTCAGACCGATCCGTGACCTGCAGGTGGTTGCCCAGGACGTTGAAGCGGAAGGCGCTGGAGGCAAGGCCCTCGAAGCGGAGGGTGTTGGCGAGCTGCCCGGACACGAAGCGATCGCGGATCGTGTCACGCCCGAAGCCGGCCCGGATCACATAGATGTCGGCGCCGCCGGTTCCCACCAGCAGGTCGTCCCCGGTGCCGCCGTCGAAGCTGTCGTTGCCCCCCAGGCCCACCAGGGTGTCGTTGCCGCCGCCGCCCACCAGTGACTCATTGGCCGTGGTGCCGCCGATGGCGTCGTTGCCGCCGGTGGCCAGCAGTGCCTCGCTGGCGATGCGGGCGGCGTCCCAGGTGTCGATCACGCTGCCATTGGCCGCGAGAAAACGGATGCGCTCGATCGCATTGACCGGGCCCGCGCTCTGGTTGAAGACCGTCACCCGGTTGGTGCCGTCGCTGATCGTGAGGGCTCTGCTGGCATCGAACTGGGCGCTGTAGCCGTAGCGCAGCACCAGATCGGCCGGGGTGGTGCCGCCGTAGAACTCGATCGTGTCGGTGCTCCCCGCGGTCCCCGTTTCGCTGATGGTGTCCAGTCCCCAGTCGGGGCCGAATCGGTAGAGGGTGTCGCCGGTCTGCGGGTTGGCGCCGAAGCCATAGCCGCGCAGTTCGTCGTTGCCGGTGCCACCGTCGAGCACGTCGCTGTCGTTGCCGGCCAGCGGAGAGACACTGTTGCCCTGCCCGGCCTGGAGGACGTCGTCGCCGGCGTCGCCGAACAGGGTGTCGTTGCCGGCTCCCCCCACCACGTAGTCGCGGTCGTCACCGCCGCGGACCAGGTCGTTGCCCTCCTCACCATCCAGCTGGACGTCGCCGCCGGGGCCACCATCGATGGTGTCGTTACCGGCCCGTCCGAAGGCGCTGTCGCGGCCCCCCAGGGCATTGATCAGGTCGTCGCCGAGGGTGCCGGTGAGCAGGTCATCTCCCTCGGTGCCTCCGCCGAGGCGTTGCAGCACGTCGTTCTCTAGCCAGGTGGTGCCGTCGGCGAAGACGAAGCGCTCCACCCGGGCCTGGATGGAGAACCAGAACTTCACCAGCAGGCGATCGCCGCCGGCGGTGCGGATCTGCAGGTCGTCGCCGTTGACGCGTGAGAAGCTCAGGTCGGCGGGGGTGAGGCCGGCCCTGAACAGGAGGCGGTCGTTGCCTTCGTTCAGGCTTTCCCTCACCTCGTCGTCACCGTCGCCGGCCCCGAAGCGGTAGGTGTCATCACCCGCTCCGCCGCTGAGGTCGTCGCTGGCGCCGTCACCGACGCCGCCATCGAGGGTGTCGTTGCCCTCCTGGCCGAAGAGGTCGTCCTGGTCGGCGCCGCCATCGAGGCTGTCATTGCCCTTGCCTCCATAGGCAATGTCATTGCCGCCCAGCAGGGAGAAGACGTTGTCGCCGTCGTCGCCGAGGAAATTGTCCGGCCCGGGGCTGCCCTGGCTGGCCCGGGTGAGGATCTCCTCGGTGTTCCAGACCGGGCCGCCGGCGAACTCCACGCTGCCCAGGCGCCCCACCTGGCCTGGGGCCAGGAAGCCCGCCAGCCGCAGGCTGCTGCCATCGGGAGCGAACAGCAGCACGTCGTTGCCCGTGCGCAGCAGGGTGATCTGGGCCTCCGTGAGCCCGGCATCGATCAGCACGCGATCGAGGCCCGGCTGGTTGGAGCTGGAGATCGCCAGATCGGCGCCGCGGCCATTGCCGAAGCGGAAGCTGTCATTCCCCTCGCCGCCGATGAGCGTGTCGTTGTCGATGCCGCCGTCAAGGGTGTCGGCCCCGTCGCCGCCCTGCAGGCTGTCGTTGCCCTGCTGGCCCAGCACGAGGTCGTTGCCGCCGGCAGCGAGCACCGTGTCGTTGCCGGCCAGGGCGTCGATGGTCTCGGAGTTGGCCGTGCCGTAGAGCAGGTCGTTGCCGCCGGTAGGGGCGAACAGCAGCTCACGGATCTGGCTGGGGGTCAGCGTCTGGTCGCTGAACTCGAACCGGTCGATCTGGCGGGCGTTCTGGTCGTCGACGAGGAAGAAGTTGACCACCCGCAGGCTGTCGCCGGTGGCGATCAGGGTCACGAACAGATCGGTGGCGTCGCGGCGGAAGCTCACCTCCGCCCGTGTGATCCCCACGAAGATCGCCGTGTCCACCTTGGTGGTGGAGGGGTCGTTCTGCAGGATCAGATCCTGGCCCCACCCCGGCGCAAACCGGTAGGTGTCATTGCCGGCGGCCCCGTCGAGGGTGTCGTTGCCGGCCAGTCCTTCGAGGGTGTCCGCAGCGGCGGTGCCCAGGAGAATGTCATCGCCGGGGGTGCCCTGCCGTACGGCGGCCAGCATCGCCGCCGTGTCGAGGGCCGTGCTGCCATCGGCGAAGGTGATCCGATCCAGCTGCCAGCCCCCCAGGCCATCGCCGCTGAAGAAGTGGTGGACGCGCACGCTGCCGCCGCCGCTGATGGTGATCAGCAGGTCATCGGCGAGGCGGGTGCCGCGGAAGCCCAGCTCATTGCTGACGACACGGCGCAGGGACAGATCACCGCGGCTGATGCCGGCCCCGAAAGCCAGCACATCGACCCGGCCGGGGCTGTCGTCGCCGTTGTTGATGGTGTCATCGCCGTCGCCGCGTTCGTAGCGGTAGGTGTCGCTGCCGGTGCCGCCGGCGAGGGTGTCGTCGCCGCCGCCACCGCGCAGGTCATCGTCGCCGCTGAAGCCCCGCAGATCGTCAACGCCGGCGCTGCCGACCAGCACCCGGGCGCGCAGCAGGGCCGGCGTCCAGATGCTGCCATCGGCGAAGCGCACCTGCAGCACACCCGCCGGACCCTCTCCATCGCCCACGAAGAAGTTGCGCACCCGCAGGCTGTCGCCGCCGGGCAGCGTCAACAGCAGATCGTCGAAGCCCAGGCCGCTCAGGCGGCTCACCGCCACAGCGTCCGGGGTGATGCCGGCGCCCAGTTCGATCACGTCGCGTTTGCCGTCACCCGTGTCGTAGGCATCGATCAGGTCGTTGCCGTCACCGGCCAGGAACCGGAAGCTGTCGTCACCGCTGCCGCCGGTCAGCAGGTCGTTGCCGGGGCCGCCCCGCAGGGTGTCGTTGCCCCCCTGGCCGTCGATGCTGTCGTTGCCGCCCAGGCCATCGAGGTCGTCGGCCCCCGGGCCACCGAAGAGGGCGTCGTCTCCCCCGGAGGCACTCCGCAGGGCGGCGGCGATGGCGGCGGCATCGAGAACGGCGTCGGCGAAGCGGAGCTCATCGACCCGCGGGGCAGCGCTGAACTGGCCAAGGACCGTCAGGGTTTCACTGCTCGCGGTGATGATCAGCTGGAGATCGTTGCCGGAGCGCCGCACCTGCACCTGGGCGCGGTTGAGGCTGCCCATGTCGACGACATCGCTCTCCGACGCCGGATAGATCGTGTCGTTGCCCGAGCCGGGCCCGAACACGATCGTGTCTCGCCCGGCGCCACCGTCGAGCACGTCATCCCCGGGACCTCCGTCGAGCCGGTCGGCGCCGGCCTCTCCGTAGAGGAGATCATGGCCATCCCCGCCCAGCAGGGTGTCGTCGCCGCTGCCCCCCTGCAGCTGGTCGTTGTCGGCATCGCCGGCGAGGGTGTCGTTGCCGGCCAGGCCCAGCAGGGTGTCATCCCCTGCCAGCCCGGCGAGGGCTTCCGCCTCCTGCGTGCCGGTGAGCACGTCGGCGGCGGCCGTGGCCCCTGCGGACCGCGCCACGATCTCCGGGTAGCTCCACACGGTGCCCGGTTCGGCTTCGAAGGCCACCCGATCGATCCGCCAGAACCCCTCGGCGCCGTCGAGGAAGAAGTTGTCCACCTGGAGGCTGTCGCTGCCGACAGTCAGGTAGAGCGTGTTGCCGCGACGGCTGGCCCGCACCTGGGCCGGGGTGATGCCGGCGGCGAACAGGATCGTGTCGATCCGGCCCGCGGCCGGATCCTCGTTCTCGATGCGGTCGCTGCCGAAGCCCGGTCCGAACCGGTAGGTGTCGTTGCCGGGGCCGGCCCGGAGCCGGTCGTTGCCGCCGCCAGCCTCGATGGTGTCGTCACCGGCATGGCCGGTGATCGCATCGGCGCCCAGGGTGCCGAGCAGGGCCCGCTGCCGCAGGGTGGCCAGATCCCAGACGGTGCCGGCGGCATCGCCGAACGCCACGCTGCTGATGGCCGCCGCGGTGCTGGCTTCGGCCCGGAAGTGGCCCATCACCCGCAGGCTGTCGGGGCCCCGCAGCAGCAGCAGATCGTCGCCGGAACGGCGCACCACCACGTCGGCGGGGTCGACATCGGCGGCGAACAGGATCCGGTCCCGGCCCGCCACGCTGTCACCGTTGTCGATCAGGTCCTGCCCCCAGCTGCCGCTGAAGAGATAGGAGTCGGCGCCGTCGCCGCCGGTGAGCTGGTCGTTGCCGCCGTTGCCGATGAGGGTGTCATCGCCGCCATGGCCATCGATGAAGTCGTTGCCGGCGAGTCCATCGATGCGTTCCCCCGGATCGAAGCCGTGCAGGTTGTCGTTGCCGGAGGTGGCGGTGAGAATGGCGGCCCGCACGTCGGCGGCGGTCCAGACCGTGCCCGGTTCGTCGCTGAACGCGATCCGCTCCAGGGTGCTGGCGCTGTCGCCGCTGCCCCTGAAGTGATCCAGCACGGTGACCACGGGCCCCCTGGTAACGCTCAGCACCAGGTCGTTGCCGCTGCGGTCGATGCGCACGGCGGCCGAGGCGATGCCGGGCCCGAAGCGCAGCACGTCGGTCTCCCGCTGGTCCGGATCGCTGGCATCAAGCCTGAGCCACTGGTCGCGCAGGTCCACCACCAGGGTGTCGGCCCCGGCGCCGAGCGTGACGCGGTCGCTGCCGCCGCCGGAGAGGACGCTGTCGTCGCCTTCGCCACCCTGGAGGTCGTCGTTACCCGCCTGGCCGAGCAACGTGTCGTTGCCGGTGCCACCGATCAGGGTGTCGTCGTCGTCGCCCCCCTCCAGCCGGTCGTCCTCCGTGCCGCCGTCGAGCCGGTCGGCTTCACTGCCGCCGATCAGGGTGTCATCGCCTTGGTCGCCGCTGAGGTTGTCGGCCGAGCTGCCGCCCGAGAGCCGATCGTCACCGGCGCCCCCGTCGATCGTGTCGCTGCCGGCCCCCCCTTCCACCGTGTCGGCCGTGGAAGCGAGCTGCAGCCGGTCGTGCCCGGGGGTGGCCAGCTGGGTGCGGCGCAGGAGCTCAGCGGTGTCCCAGCTCTCGCCGCCGGAGAACAGCACCCCATCGAGGCCGCCGCCGCCGCTGGCGAAGTGGGCGAGCACCCGCAATTGATCGCCGCTGCTCTCCGCCGTTCCAGGCTGGCCTGCCGCCGCCACCAGGAGCAGCAGGTCGTCGCCCTCGCGCCTGACGATCACCGCCTCCGGGGCGATGCCGGCACCGAAGCGCAGGCGGTCGATCGTGACGGAGCCGTCGCCATTGCTGATCGTGTCGCTGCCATCGCCACGGGCGAAGTCGTAGAGGTCTGAGCCGGCGCCGCCCTCGAGGAGATCGCGCCCGGGCCCGCCGATGAGGGTGTCGTCGCCTACGCCGCCCAGCAGCGTGTCGCGGCCGAGGCCACCGCCCAGGAGATCGCCGTCGGGGCCCCCCTCAAGCCGTTCGTCATCGTCGGGGGTGCCAGTCACCCGTGTGGAGGCCGGCGTGAAGGGGGCGCTCAGGCGGGCCCGCACCTGATCGGCCGTCAGCTCGGTGCCATCGGCGAAGCGGAAGCGGGCGAGGGGCACGGCATCGGCGGCGAACCAGCCCTGCAGCACCAGTCGATCGTCGCTGGCGCCCACTTGCAGCACCAGGGCATCACCGTCGCGGGCAGCCCGCAGGTCGGCGGCCAGGATGCCGGCACCGAACTGGAGGCTCTCTTCGAAGCCCGAGCTGCCGGCATCGGTGATGACGTCGATGCCATCCCCCAGTTCGAAGCGGTAGGTGTCGTAGCCGGCGCCGCCGGTGAGCGTGTCGCGGCCGGCGCCGCCGGCGAGCAGGTCATCGCCGGCCCCGCCGTCGAGGCTGTCGTGGCCGCCGCCGCCGAGCAGGCTGTCGTAGCCCAGGCCACCGCGCAGCTGGTCACCCTCGTCGCCGCCGGCCAGCGTGTCGTCGCCGCTGCCGCCATCGAGGACGTCCCGTCCCTCGCCGCCGTTGATCTGGTCCTCACCGGCGAGTCCCAGCACGGTGTCGTCGCCGAGGCCGGCATCGATGACGTCGTCGCCGGGGGTGCCGCTGATCGCCTCACTGCGGCCGTCAGCGGCGGTCAGCCGCTCGGCGATGGCCAGGGAGTCCAGCAGGCTGCCGTCGGCGAACTCGATGGCGTCAAGGCCGGCCTGGAGGGAGCCGTCGGCACCGAAGGCCCCGGCCACGCGGATCTGGTCGGCGCCATGGCTCAGGCGCACGATCAGGGCGGTGCCGTCGCGCTCGAAATCCAGGTCGGCGGCGCTGATGCCCGGTCCCAGCAGCAGGGTGTTGCTGCCCTCGCCGTCGCCGATGGTGTCGCTGCCGTCGCCGCGTGAGAAGCGGTAGAGGTCGTTGCCGGCGCCGCCCAGCAGCAGGTCGTCACCGCTGCCGCCCTCCAGCACGTCGTCGCCGCCGTCGCCGCGCAGCACGTCGTTGCCCCCCCGGCCCAGCAGCAGGTCGTTCCCGTCCTGGCCGGACAAGTTGTCGGCGCTGCCCGTCCCCACGAAGCTGTCGTCGGCGCTCTGGCCCACCAGGGCTCGCCGGTTATCAGTGGGCAGCAGGGTGTAGCCGCCGGCGCTGTAGCCGGCGTAAAGCCTGGGCTCCCCGGCATCGCTGGTGTACACCGAGGAGGAGAGCAGCAGATCGATCAGCTCCGGGGTGCGATCGGCGGCGGCCACCAGGTCGGCCAGCAGTTCGGCCCCGTGCCAGCGCCGGTCGATGCCGTACCGGCGGGCGATGAAGGTGTTCAGGTCGATGAGATCCCCGATGGCGGTGATCGGATCGATGGCGGCCCGGCTGCGCAGGCTGGATTCGATCTGGGAGAAGGCCGCGGCCTGATCCACCGATTCCCCCTGCAGGGGCGCCAGCACCGACGCCAGGCGTGTCTGGGCCACCAGTTCCTCGTAGACCTGCTGGCGCAGGGCTTCATAGCGGCCCTGGAGGGCATGGCCGAGGTGGGAGGCGCGCCAGACGATGTGAACGGTGGGGGTGACGCTGCTGGCATCGAGCCGCAGCGAGCCCTCCAGCGAAGCGGTGGGCCATACCTCACCAGGGAGCACGTGGAAGTAGTCGCCGCTCATGGCCTCGATCACGAACAGGCGTGATTCGAAGTAGTCGACGTACGCCTCCCAGGTGATGGGATCGAAGGCACCCCGCACCCAGCCCTGCTGACCGGTGAAGACGGAGCTGCCTTCCTGCCAGCTCTGATAGGGCCGGTCGCCGGGGCGGGCGTAGTAGTAGTGCCCGGGCCGCTCGAACTGGTCGTAGACCACGGCAAACCCCTGGGCCGCCCCCCGTTCCCGCAGGGGGGTCATGTCGGAACTGCGGGCCCAGGCGTGGAGCAGGGCATCGATGGCGTTCTGCTGGCCGGCGCGGTCGAGGCTGCCGAAGGCGGCCAGCTGGGTGGCCAGGTCGCTGGAGAGGGACGCGGCGCTGTGCAGATCCCGGACCCGGCCGCTGCCCTGCAGGGTGGGCAGATCGGCCACGGACGGATCGATCGGCACCGGCGGCAGTTGCTGGTTGGAGAGATCCACGCCCAGGTCGATGTCGGCCGTGCTGCCCACCACCGCCGAGCTGCCGCTGCGGCCATCGGCGTAGAGGAAGGTGCCGAGATCGGCCACCTGGTTGCCGTTGGCGAGCGCCTGGCGGTTGCCCGTGTTGGTGACCCGCAGGGCGGCGATACCCAGCTCGCTCAGGCTGGCGAGTTCGTTCGCCTCGGAAACGCCGTTCTGGTTCAGGTCGCGCCAGATCCGCAGGTCGCCGAAGCGTGCGTCGCGGGCATCGACCCAGCCATCGCGGTTGGTGTCCTCCTGGTTGAGGGCATCGAAGCCATCGATGGCGGTTCCCCCGAAGGACAGCGGAGTGGAATCGCCGAACAGCTCCTGGCCTGAGTCGATCCTGCCGTTGCCGTTGCGATCCAGGGCGAGGAAGCCGTCGTCGGGTAACACCCAGCCGGTGCGAAGCGGGACGCCGTTGCCCTTCTGGTCGAAGTAGACGGTGTTGGCCGGGTCATCGGGGCCGATGGTTTCGATGCCGTCGCCGTCAAGATCCAGAACCAGGGGATCCGTTCGGGCGGGAACCAGTTTGGTCTTGGGCGGTTTGTTGGGGTCGGCTTCGTCATCTGTGAGGGTGATGCCGAGATCGCCGTTCTTCCATTTCTTGATGATGAGGTGTTCGTCGCTGCCGTTGCGGATCACTTCGAGACGATCACCGAGCCACAGGTATTTGATGCCCTGGCCGTTGTCGGTGTAGTAGACGGAGGTGCCATCTTTGTAGCCGCGGCTGAGTTTCTTGCCGTCAAATTCGACCGATCCTTCGCCATCGAAGTCCTGGATCTCCGTCTTGCCGGTCACGATGTAGCGATCAACGCCCGAACCGCCGTAGACATGGTCTTCCGAGTCGGCGTAGAGGATGTCGTCGCCGGCGCCGCCGTACACCAGGTCTTTCCCTTTGCCTCTGGCATCGACCTTGTCGTCGCCTTCATCGGCGAGGAAGACGTCGTCGCCATCGGCGCCTTTCATGATGTCTCGGCCGTAACTGCCAAGCAGAAAGCCGTTGGCAGGATCAGAGCCTGTGATCTCCACGACGGCAGGTGTTCGCGTGGCAAGGGCCCAGGATCCAGCAGTTTCAAACAGGGAAATCGTTATCTTTTCCGAGCCAAAATCCTGGATTTCAGCCTTAATTCTGTAGGCAACGTATGCTTTCAGTGAGTTGTAGCCTTCGGATTCTGCTGGCGCAAGTCTGTCAACGAGTCGTGTCTTGTTGATGGTGATGGATCCACGCCCGGCGCTGAGAAGCGTGGGGAAGTCGCTGGCGAGTCGGTCAAATGTCCTGTAGTAATTAATAGCGAGTTGGATCAGGCCTTGGATGATGGGAAGAGCGTTCTTTTCGAATTCTTTGTTGAGGTTCTCGACGCTTCCTGTTTTTGGATTGGTTACAGTCAGTTCGCCAGGAATGTAGTTTTCGGGTACCTCTTGCTCCGTGTAGGGCACGTCAGTCTTGATTTTGTCGATCTCGCTGAGGAATGGCGCTAGCAGATGTCCCCAAGTGGTCACTCCGCCGACTGATACTGGTGCATATGTGACATGTTCGAGAAACGAAGTCTTAGGGTCGTCGTAACCCTTCTCCTCAACCTTGCTGTTGAAAACCTCAGGGATGAATTGCCAGAGTCTGCGGGCTATTCCTGTGATCCGTGCATCGGCAAAATAGGCATTCCATAACGTTCCTGTGTGGAGGTCCCAGCTGGCAAAGCCTGTGTTCTCGTCGCGCCAGTAATCGCCAAACCACCAGGGACCACCCACGTGTCCCATGTCGATTCCGACCATTTTCTCCCTGTTGATCCGCATGGGTACAAAGGGATCGAGGGAGAGAAATTCACCGGGTTTGTTATAGCCTCTGACATTTTCGAATCTAGTGGCAAGATCAGGGTTGCTGGCCACAAGGCCAGCAGCGGTCATCCAATTGGCAGGAATTCCACCACTGAGAATGATTCCGCTATTGAAAAACTTGGGAATCAGAGAAAAGATGGCTCCCCAGGATTCAGGCGTTCCAAGCAGTCCTTGTAGCTCAGCTTGCGTTGGGAGAACTTCAAGATTCAAGTTTTCCCTGATCAGCATGCCGTGGAGTTCTGACGCGTATTCTGTCAACTTAGGCAATGTCAATCCGGAGCCTTTCCCCTGTATGTATGCTTCTGCGTAAGCAACGATGCTGTCGACAGAATCAGGGCTGAAGGTGATGAAGCGGAAGGGAGCCGAGTCGAAGGCGATGGCTGGGTGGTCAAAAAGGATTCCCATGACGGATGCAAGCCCTCCGCCAAGAGAATGCCCGGTAAATGTTATATTTGGATTGAAGCTCGGATCCTTTGCCTTATCAATTTCGATTTGCAGCAGTGTGTTGATATAAAGCTCGGTTGCGCCTGCGATCTGATCTACTTTCCCGAAGTACTGGTTGAAGTCCTGTACGAAATCGACATCTTCATCCGTGCCTGCAAATGCGACGACGATGTCATTGCCGCGTTTCAGGGTGAAACCCTCGAAGCCGTTGGAAGTGCCTCGATAACTTAGTTGTGCATATACCTCGAAACCCATGGCCTCAAGGCTTGGCAGGTTATTTTGGTTGTTACGTGCAAAACGGTGGGCATAGCCTGTCATCAGGGCGTATTCCGCATCCGTCACCCCACCGGCCACTGCCTGCTCCTCTCGCGTCACCACCAGCGAACCGGCCGTGCTCTCATTCCCGGCCTCATCGGTGGCGGTGGCCGAAAGGTTGTTGACGCCTACCGTCAGCTGCACCTGAAAGATGGCCCTTCCGGCCACGACCTTCTGGCTCTGCCCGGCCAGCTTGATGGTGCTGTCGGATTCGGCGGTCACCACAATTGTGGCGGTGGCCACCTTGGTGATGTTGTCCCCTTTGGGATCGCTGTCGGAACTCGGATCCAGTGTCAGAACCGGGGCATCCGGCTTCTGGGTGTCCAGCTTGAGAGCAAGGGTGCCGGCGTCGCTTTCATTGCCGGCACCATCGGTGACCTTGGCCGAGAGATTGTTTGTCCCCTCGGTCAGATTCACGGTGAACCGTGCCTTGCCATCGGCGCCGGCCTGAGCCGATTGGGTTCCCAGCTTGACGGTGGCGTCCTTCTCCGCCGCCACCTCCACAGTGACACTCGCCTTGTTGGTGAGCTTGTCCCCCTTGGTGCCGCTGTCGGAGGCCGGATCCAGGGTCAGCGTCGGTGCGTTGGGCTGCTCGGTGTCGAGCGTGATCTCCAGGGTGCCGGCTTCGCTTTCGTTGCCGGCCACGTCCTTGGTTTTCGCCGAAAGAGTGTTCTTCCCTTCCTGCAAGGCCACGGTGAACACCACCTTGCCGCTGGCCCCCACCGTTTTCTCGTCCGTCCCCAGGGTGACGGTGCTGTCCGGTTCGGCCTCCACCTCGATCGTCACCGAGGTCTTGTTGGTGATGTCGTCGTCGTCTTTTTCGCCGCTGTCGGAGGCTTTGGCGAGGTCGAGAACGGGTTTGGCCGGACGGTTGGCGTCGAGCGTCAGCTCCAGGCTGCCGGCATCGCTCTGATTGCCGGCCACGTCGGTGGCGGTGGCGGAGAGGGTGTTGGTGCCGTCACTGAGGTTGACGGTGAACACGGCGCTGCCATCGGCCCCCGCCTTCTGCTGGTCGGTGCCGAGGGTGACGGTGCTGCCCGCTTCGGCCCTCACCAGCACCTGGACGCTGGCTTCCTTGGTGATCTTGTCGTCGTTCCTGCTGCCGGTATCGAAATTCGGATCCAGGCTGAGCGAGGCCGCCGCAGGCTTTTCGGTGTCCCGCACCACCACGAGCGAACCGCTGCCGGTGTTGCCCGCCTTGTCTTCGGCGGTGGCAGTGAAGCTGTTGTTGCCTTCGCTGGTCAGGTCAACCTGGAACGTGAGCGGCGAGCCGGTGGATTCCTTTGTCTGGCCACCCAGGCTGACGGTGGTACCGGCCTCAGCGGTGACGCTGATGCTGACGCGGCCCTTGTTGGTGATGCCGTCATCGTTCGCCTCGCCGCTGTCGGAGGCGGGGTCGAGGGACACCAGGGGTGCGGCGGGCGGATCCTCGTCCACTTCCACCACCAGGCTTCCCTGGGCGCTGACGTTGCCGGCCTGATCGCGTGCCGTGGCCACGAGGACGTTGGAGCCAGGGGTGAGGACCACCTGGAAGCTGGCGCTGCCGCCGATGGCCACCTGGCTCTGGCCTGCCAGCGAGACCGTGCTGCCGCTCTCGGCGTTCACCTGGACCGTGACCGTGCGCAGCCTGGTGAGGTTGTCTCCCGCCACCCCGGTGTCGGAGGCTGGCGCCAGGTTCAGTACGGGCGGCAGTGGAGCGTTGCCGTCCACGCCCACCACCAGAATCCCGGCGGCACTTTGGTTGCCGGCCGCATCGGTGGAGGTGGCGCTGAAGGTGTTTCCCCCCTGCAGCAGAACCACCGGGAAGCGAGCCGTGCCGTTGGCCACCACCTGGCTGCGGCCGTCGTTGAGACGGACGGTGCTGCCGTTCTCGGCGCTCACCACCAGCGCGGTGCTGCCCCCGCTGCCGGGAGCCAAGGAGAGGAGCGGCGCGGGCGGTGGTGTGGCATCGCGCAGCACCACGAGGGTGCCTGAACTGCTGACGTTGCCGGCAGCGTCGGAGGCGGTGGCGGTGAAGGTGTTGGAGCCTTCCGCAAGGGTCACCTGGAAGGAGGCACGTCCAGCGGAGGCCACCTGGCTCTGGTTGCCGAGGGAGACGGTGCTGCCGTTCTCGGCGGCCACGAGGAGGGTGGCACTGGCGGCGTTGGTGCGGTTGTCGCCCCGGTTGCCGCTGTCGGAGGCGGGGTCGAGGGAGAGCACCGGTGTGGCTGGTGGGGAGCCATCGCGCACCACCACCAGCGAGCCGGCGCCACTGACAAGGCCGGCGGCGTCGGTGGCGGTGGCGGCAAGGGT
>NZ_JAGQCK010000012.1:0-54133 GCF_024346155.1 Cyanobium sp. Candia 9D4
CAGGGCGTCGGAACGGTCGTCTTCGGAGATGTCCCAGAAGACGTAGGCCCACTGGGGATCGCGGGGCAGGAAGACGACGCGGGTTTCGGCCGCCGGCCGCGGCGCCGGAGCCATCTCGGCCTCGATGGCGGCCACCGGCCGCAGATCGGCCGCGGGCCTCACCGCCGCCGCCGTTGCGACGTCCTCACCGGAGCGATCGGCGATGGACTCGGCCAGCGCGTCCCTGTCCTGGGCGCTGTAGCGCTGGATCCCCAGGGTTCTGGCGAGCTCGCGCAGCTGGCGCATGCTGAGGCTGGCCAGGTTCGCGAGCGGGTTGGTCCTGGCCATGCTATTTCAAGAATCGTTACAGCCCATGATCGCCGATGGGATCTGGGCGGGATCAGTCCTGTCAGCGGATCGCAACACCCCCGGAACGGGCCGGATCCGCCGGCGGCGGCAGCAGCACCACCCCCCGCATGGGTTCGGCACCCCGCCGCTCCGGGGGCCGGGTCGGGCGTTCCGGCACGGACGCCAGCACGGCCGAGACCGCCAGCAGTCCCCCCACCAGCAGCCAGAGGCGCCAGCGACGCGGCAGGACCAAGGCGCTGCGGCCCCCCTGCCCCCGGCGGCGCGTGCCGTCAGCGGCCCGGCGGGCCCTGCCGATGCCCAGCGGCTCTCCGCAACGGGCACAGACCATGCGACCCGCCAGGCTGCGGTCGGCCCGCACGGCCCAACTGCCGCACCTCGGACAGCCCATCCCTCACCCGATCCATCAGGCCCCCATGGTGACGGAATGGCCTAGAGCAGCGTCGGATCGGCGCCGGCGGGCCGCTCGGCCGGGGGGAGATCGGCCATCAGACGGAAGTCCTCGAACGCGAAGCCCGGCCCCACGCAGCAGTGCACCAGACTCCACCGCCCCCGGCTTCGGGCCGCCTGCCACCAGAGCGCCGGCACGATCTGCAGGGGGCCGGCGCCCGGATCCCCCGCCGCAGCGGCGGCGTCACCGGCCGTGTCTGCGGTCGTGTCACCGGCGGCGTCCGTGGCGGCGAGCGGGCCCAGCCACAGTCGCTCGGCCGTGCCACCCTGCGACGGCAGCCGCCAGAGGTCGAGGGGGTCGCCGCCGGCGTGGTGCCAGACCTCATCCGCCCCCGCCACCTGATGCCAGCGGCTGAGCTGGCCCTCGGCCAGCAGGAAGGCGATCACCGTGAGTCCGGCGCGCTGCCGTCCGTCCCCGGCCCGGTGCACCTGGCCGGGTGAGCGGTGCAGCTCCCGGTACCAGCCCCCCTCCGGGTGGGGCCGCAGGTCGAGGCGGGCGATCAGCGCCTCCGGAGTGGAACGCATGGCCGGGCGGGCGCGAGAGGGTCGCTGCCGATGATCCCGCGGCGACGGCCCATCGGAGTAGAACATCCGTACTACTTTGACTCCCGGGCCGATGCGTCCCCTGCCTCTCCAGTCACCGCTGCCCCTGCGGGAGGGGGCGGAGGCCCTCTTCTGCCTGCTGGCCACGGAGGCGGTCAGCGCCGGTTTCCCCAGCCCCGCCGACGACTACGTGGAGGCCCGCATCGACCTCAATCTGGAGCTGATCCCCCGCCCGCTGTCCACCTTCTTCATGCGCGTCAGCGGCGATGCCATGCGGGGCGACGGCATCGTCGACGGCGACCTGCTGGTGATCGACCGCAGCGTCGATCCCCGGCCCGGCATGGTGGTGGTGGCGGTGCATGCCGGCGCCTTCCTGCTGCGCCGGCTGGCCCGGCGCGGCGGTGCGCTGTGGCTGGTGGCCAGCGACGGCACCAGTCCGCCCCTGCGGCTCACCGGCGACGAGGGGGGCGGCGCGGAGGGAAGCGACGGCGGTGGCGCCGAGCTGTGGGGGGTCGTGATCCACGCCGTGCATCACCTGGCGGGCGCCCCCTCCCGGCGTCATTGATCGGCGTCCCGCAGCGGCGTCAGGGGTCGGTGCGGCGGGGCAGGGCGCGGGGGTCGACGGGCAGGGCGGGCGGGGCCATCAGCAGGCCGCGGCGGCGCAGCTCGCGGCGGAACTCACCGGCCAGTCCGTCCGCCATCCAGAGCTTGCGCAGGTGGCCGAAGATCACCATGCAGCGCAGAGCGATGGTGACGCAGACGAGCACCTGCAGGCAGAGTTTCAGCACGGTGGAGGCAGGTGCGGCGCTGTGCTGGGGTCAGCCTAGGGGCGCCGGCGACGGCCGGCCGCACCGGAACGGCGGAAACGGGCCGTCCAGGCGTCATGCTGGGTCGGTGGGCGGCAACGCCGCCGTGACCTGCCTCGATGATCGAGCCCCTGCCGGAGCTGAGCACCGCCGAACTGGAGACCCTGCTGGCGGCCCTCGACCCGCTCCTGGACGGCTTCGGCGAAGGGGGCTCCTGCCTGGATGACGCCAGCGCCTTCCTGGAACGGCTGGGCATCGGCCAGCAGGGCGACGACGGGGGCAGCCCCTCCCCCCTGCTCCAGTGGCTGGAGAGCTGGCGGGCCGCCGGCGGCAACCGGGCGACCCTGCGGCTGATGGTCCAGACCCTGCTGACGGGGCGCCAGGAGGAACCGGCCGACTGAGGGTCGCCGGATCCGGCGGACGGATCAGGCGCGGCAGAGGGCATCGGCCATGCGGGCCGTCTGGACGATCGGCCCGACGTCGTGCACCCGCAGCACATCGGCCCCGGCGGCGATGGCCTGGCCGCAGACCGCCGCCGTGCCCCAGAGGCGGGCCCGGGGGCGGGGCTCGGCCAGCACCTTGCCGATGAAGCGCTTGCGGGAGGGCCCCACCAGCAGGGGGAACCCCTCGGCCCGCAGCAGGTCCAGGCCCCGCAGCAGGGCGAGGTTGTGGGCGGTGGTCTTGGCGAAGCCCAGCCCCGGATCCCAGAGGATCCGCTCCGCACGCACCCCCGCCGCCAGGGCCCGGTCGGTGACCCGCAGCAGCTCCTGCCGCACCTCGGCAACCACGTCGCCGTAGCGGGCCAGGCCGTCCATGGTGCGGCTGTCGCCGCGGCTGTGCATCAGCACGCAGGGGCAGTCCGCGGCCGCCACCACCGCCAGCAGATCGGGATCGCGCCGGCCGGCGCTGACATCGTTGATCCAGTGGGCTCCGGCGGCCAGGGCGGCTTCGGCCACCGGGGCGCGGAAGGTGTCGATCGAGAGCAGGGGGCCGCCGGCTTCCGGGGGCGGCAGGGCGGCGAGGATCCGCCGCAGGGCGGGCAGCACCCGGGCCTTCTCGGCCTCCGCATCGATCTCGGCCGCCCCGGGGCGAGTGCTCTGCCCCCCCAGGTCGAGCAGGTCGGCCCCCTGGCGGTGCAGCCGCCGGGCCTGGCGCAGGGCCGCTTCGGGGGTCTCGTAACGGCCCCCGTCGCTGAAGGAATCGGGGGTGAGGTTGAGGACCCCCATCACCAGGGTGCGATCCCCCCAGCGGAAACCGGGCGGGACGGCGGCGGGGCCGGCGGGGCTCACGGCGATCGGAACGGGGGGCGGGGGCTCAGGCCGCCACCGGCACCTGGTAGTTGGCGATGCGGGCAAAGCTGACCGGATCGAGGGAGGCACCACCCACCAGCACGCCGTCGATGTCGCTCTGGGCCATCAGCATGTCGATGGTGGCGGGGTTGACCGAACCGCCGTACTGCACGACCACCTCGGGATGGCCCACCCAGCCGCGGATCAGGCCGCAGATGCGGTTGGCCTCCTCGGCGGCGCAGGTCTTGCCGGTGCCGATGGCCCAGATGGGCTCGTAGGCCACGATCAGGCGCAGGGGGTCGATGCCCTCCAGCCCCTGCTCCACCTGGCGGTGGATCACCCGCTCGGTCTCGCGGGCCTCGCGCTGGTCGTCGCTCTCGCCCACGCACAGGATCGGGATCAGCCCCGACTTCTGGGCCGTGCGGGCCCGCAGGTTGATCTGCTCGTCGGTTTCGCTGAAATACTTGCGCGGCTCGCTGTGGCCCACGATCGCGTGGGTGACGCCATGCTCGAGCAGCATCGGCGCCGAGATCATGCCGGTGTAGGCGCCGCTCTCCTCCCAGTGCACGTTCTGGCCGGCGATGGCGACACCGGCGCCGGCCAGGTGACGGCAGAGGGTGGGGATCGCCGTGAACGGCGGGGCCAGCACCACCTCACGGTCGTCGGGCAGATCGGCGATCAGGGGCCGGAAGCTGGCCGCAAACGCCCGCGCCTCGGCGCAGGTCATGTGCATCTTCCAGTTGCCTGCGATGACGGCCTTGCGCACGTGGTCTCCCGGCAGCGACATTCGAGGCAGGTTAAGGCGTGGGGCCGCCGTCTCCCCCGCGCTCCAGCCGCGGGGAGAGCATCAGCACCTCCCGGCCGTCGATCGCCACCGCATCCCCGGGAGCCAGCTGGCGACCGCGCCGGGTCTCGATGGCACCGTTCACGCTCACGTCCCCCCGCTGGATGCGCTGCTTGGCCTCGCCGCCGGTGCCGACGAGGCCCTGCCATTTGAGGAACTGATCCAGCTTCACCGTCGGGGGGGCGCCCGGAGAGCGCTGATAGGGTTCGTCGATGCTTGCACCCTCGCCGGCCGGCTTCCGCAGGCTCTGGCCGCTGCTGAAGCCCCACCGGCGACCCCTGCTGCTCGGGGGGTTGTGCATGCTGGTGTTCGTGGGCTGCTGGCCCCTGCTGGCCTGGCTCGCCGGCCAGCTGATCCCGGCCATCGGCGCCGGCGACTTCAGCAAGGTGCTGCGCAGCGTGGCGGCGGCCCTGGCGGTGTTCCTGGTGCAGAAGATTGCCCAGTTCGGCCAGGACACCCTGCTGGCGGGCCCGGCCCTGCGGGTCAGCCAGGAGCTGCGCCGCCAGCTGTTCGCCCGCCTGCAGCGGCTCGACTTCGGCGCCCTGGAGAAACTCTCCGCCGGTGATCTCACCTACCGGCTCACCGAGGACGCCGACCGGGTCGGGGAGGTGATCTACAAGACGATCCAGGACACCACCCCCAGCGCCCTGCAGCTGGTGGTGGTGCTGGGCTACATGATCTGGCTCGACTGGCCCCTGGCCCTGGCCACCCTGCTGCTGGCGCCGCTGGTGGCGCTGATGGTGAGCGCCTTCGGGGCCCGGGTGATGACCGCCGCCGAGCGCAGCCAGAAGCAGGTGAGCGACCTGGCGGCCCTGCTGGGCGAGGCGATCGGCGGCCTGCCCCTGGTGCGGGCCTTCGCCGCCGAACCCTGGCTGCAGGAGCGCTTCGACACCGAGATCGACCTGCACCGCCGCGCCCGCTATCGCACCCTGGAGCTGCTGGCGCTGCAGCATCCGGTGGTGGGCTTCATCGAAGCGGCCGGGATCCTCTCGGTGCTGCTGATCGGGGCGGCCCGGATCAAGGCCGGCGGCCTCGACAGCCAGGGCTTCAGCAGCTATGTGGCGGCGCTGCTGATGCTGATCGATCCGATCTCCCACCTGACCACCAACTTCAACGAGTTCCAGCAGGGCCAGGCCTCGCTGCGGCGGCTGCGGGCGATCGAGAACGAGCCGGTGGAACCGCCCGACCACCCCGATGCCAGGCCCCTGGGGCGCGTGTCCGGGGAGCTGGTGCTGGACGGGGTGAGCTTCGGCTACCAGAGCGGCAGTCCGGTGCTGCGCCAGCTGGATCTCCACATCCGTCCGGGCCAGGTGGTGGCCCTGGTGGGGCCCTCCGGCGCCGGCAAGAGCACCCTGTTCTCCCTGCTGCTGCGCTTCAACACCGCCCAGAGCGGCCGGGTGCTGCTGGATGGCCAGAACCTGGCCGACCTGCGGGCCCGGGACCTGCGTCGGGCCGTGGCCCTGGTGCCCCAGCAGAGCAGCGTCTTCTCCGGCACGGTGGCCGAGGCGATCGCCTTCGGGCGTCCCGCCAGCGCCGAGCAGATCCGCCAGGCGGCCCGGCTGGCCAATGCGGCCGACTTCATCGAGAGCCTGCCGGGCGGCTACGACAGCCGCCTCGAGGAGCGGGGCAGCAACTTCTCCGGTGGCCAGCTGCAGCGCCTGGCGATCGCCCGGGCCGTGCTGGGAAACCCGGCGGTGATGCTCCTCGATGAGGCCACCAGCGCCCTGGATGCGGAGGCCGAGGAGGCCGTGCAGCAGGGCCTGCAGCAGGCCATGGCGGGCCGCACCGTGCTGGTGATCGCCCACCGCCTCGCCACGGTGCAGGAGGCCGATCTAATCGTGGTGCTCGACGGCGGCCGCATCGTCCAGCAGGGCAGCCACGACGAACTGATGGCCAGCGGCGGCCGCTACCGCGAGCTCTGCGAACGTCAGTTCATCCGCCTGGAAGCCTGAAGGCAGGCGTCGTCCCCGCCGGGAGCCGGCGGTCCTGCCACCTACGCTGGCTCCGCACCGAGTCCAGAGCCTTGCAGACCCCCAGCCAGCAGCCCCCCGTGCTGACCTTCGAAGGCAAGCGTTACGACCTCAACGGCCTGCCCGACGACGTCAAGGAGATGGTGCGGGGGATGCAGGTGGCCGATGCCCAGCTGCGCATGCATGAAGACACCCTCAAGGTGCTGGCGGTGGGCCGCCAGGCCATGGCCATGCAGCTGAACGAGCGCCTCCAGGGCATCCCCACCCTGGAGGAGCCGGCCTGAGGCCGCCGGGGGTCAGCCCAGGGGCGCCAGGTCCTCGAAGCGGAACACCTGGCGGCCGGCCGGCGTGTCGCCATGGGCCTCCGTCTCCACCACCCGCTCGCTCAGCACCCAGGGGCCCTCGCCCGCCAGGGGCACGAAGGTGTCGGTGAACCGGCTGGTGCCGCCGCGGGCCTCGCCGGTGGCGGGGTCGCTGTAGCGGCTCGTGTAGGTGTGGCTGAGGTAGCCGCTGCCGGTGTCGGTGACGCTCTCGGTGAAGATCGTCACCACGGTGCCGTGGATGTGGCGGTGCACCATCGTCACCACGTTGTCCTTGATGCGGTAGCGGTCGCCCTCGGCCTTGCCGCCCATGATCACCTCGGTTCCCACCGCATCGGTCCCGCCGGCGGTGAAGGTGTTGGCGCCGTGGGTCTGCTCGAAGGGACGCCGCACCCGGTGGATCGCCACCTCCCACAACTGGGAGGCGACCGCCTTGTGCACCTCCTCGTCGGCGATGCCCTCCACCGTCGCCTTGAGATCGGCGCCCACCTGGAAGGTGCCCTCGAAGCGCCGGTCGTCCTGCTCCCAGACGCAACGGCCGCCATAGCCGCCGAAGCCCGGCTCCCAGGTGTAGCGGTTCTCGTAGGCGGCGCGGAAGGCCTCGCGCAGGTCGGTGCCGGGGGCGATGGGCTGGGCGGCCAGGGTGCTGGTCACAGGGTCACAGGCGATCGGGCGATCACCCTACCCAGGGCGGGTGGATGTCCTGCAGGGCCGCCACCTCCACCTGCTGCTGCTGCTGCAGGGCGGCGATGGCCTCCACGGCGGCCCGGGCCGCCGCCATGGTGGTGACGGTGGGCACGGCGTAGTCGAGGGCGGCCAGGCGCAGGTAGCGGTCGTCGTGGGCGGCCTGGCGGCCCACCGGTGTGTTGACCACCAGCTGCACCAGGCCGGAGCGGATCGCATCCTCGATGTTGGGCCGGCCCTCGTGAACCTTCAGCACCGGCTCCACCGCCAGGCCGGCCTGACTGAGCATCGCGGCGGTGCCGTTGGTGGCGGTGAGGGTGAATCCCGCCGCCAGCAGGGCGCGGGCCACCGGCACCAGGGCGGGCTTGTCGCGGTCGTGGGTGGAGAGGAACACGCTGCCGCTGGTGGGCAGGGGCTCACCGGCGGCGAGTTCGGCCTTGGCGTAGGCGAGACCGAAGCTGGCGGCGATCCCCATCACCTCGCCGGTGGAGCGCATCTCCGGCCCCAGCAGGGTGTCGGCGCCGGGGAAGCGCTTGAAGGGCAGCACCGCCTCCTTCACGGTCTGCCGCGGCGGCCGCGGCTCCGCCAGCAGGCCCAGCTCCGTCAGGGTGCGGCCGGCCATCAGCTGGCTGGCGATCTTGGCCAGGGGCACGCCGGTGGCCTTGGCCACGAAAGGCACGGTGCGGGACGCCCGCGGGTTGGCCTCGATGATGAACACCGTTTCGTTGCCGGCGCCGTCGTTCTGCACCGCGAACTGGAGGTTGATCAGGCCGCGCACCTCCAGCGCCAGGGCCAGCTCCGTGCTCCAGCGGCGGATCGTGGCCAGGGCCTCGGGCCCCAGCGACACCGAGGGCAGGGCGCAGGCCGAGTCGCCGGAGTGGATGCCGGCCGGCTCGATGTGCTCCATCAGGCCGCCGATCACCACCGTCCCCTCCCGGTCGCAGAGGGCGTCCACGTCCACCTCGATGGCGTTCTCCAGGTACTGGTCGATCAGCACCGGATGGTCAGGCTCCACCTGCACCGCCTCCACCATGTAGCGGTTCAGTTCTTCCTCGTCGAAGACCACCTCCATCGCCCGGCCGCCCAGCACGTAGCTGGGGCGCACCACGACGGGGTAGCCGACGGCCGCCGCCACCGCGCGGGCCTCGCCGTCGTTGCGGGCCAGGCCGTTGCGGGGCTGGCGAATCTTCAGGCGCCGCAGGATCGCCTCGAACTGCTCCCGGTCCTCGGCCCGGTCGATCGATTCGGGCGAGGTGCCCCAGAGCCGGGTGCCGGTGGCGCGGCCCTCCTCGCTCTCCAGCCAGCGCAGCAGGGGGATCGCCAGCTTCAGGGGCGTCTGGCCGCCGAACTGGACAATCACCCCCTCGGGTTTCTCCGCCTCGATGACATTGAGCACGTCCTCCAGGGTGAGGGGCTCGAAGTACAGGCGATCGCTGGTGTCGTAGTCGGTGGAGACGGTTTCCGGGTTGCTGTTCACCATCACGGTGGCGAACCCGGCCTGCCGCAGGGCGAAGGAGGCGTGGCAGCAGCAGTAGTCGAACTCGATCCCCTGGCCGATGCGGTTGGGGCCGCCCCCCAGGATCATCACCTTGCGGCGGGTCTCGGGGGTCACCTCGTCCTCGGGCGCCAGCAGGGTGAGGGAGCCATCGGCCTCAAGCCGTTCCAGGGGCCGCTCGTAGGTGGCGTAGTGGTACGGCGTGGAGGAGGCGAATTCGGCGGCGCAGGTGTCAACCGTCTTGAACACGGCCCGCACCCCCAGGGCCTGGCGCCGGCGGCGCACCGTGAGTTCGTCGCTGCCGGTGGCCCAGGCGATCTGGCGGTCGGAGAAGCCGGTCTGCTTGAGCTCCAGGAAGGCTCCGGCGTCGATGGCCTCAAGGGAACGGCCCCGCAGCAGGGTGGTTTCGACCGTCAGGATGCGGCGCAGCTTGGCCAGGAACCAGGGGTCGATGGCGCTGAGCCGGTGGATCTCGTCGTCGCTGCGGCCGGCCACCATGGCGGCGCGCACCGCATGGATCCGGTCCGGGGAGGGGATGCGCAGCTGCCGCTCCAGGTCGGCGGGATCCTGGGGGGGATCGGGGCGGTCGCAGCCCCAGCCCGCATGGCCCGTCTCCAGGGAGCGCAGGGCCTTCTGGAAGGATTCCTCGAAGCTGCGGCCGATGGCCATGGCCTCCCCCACCGACTTCATCGAGGTGGTGAGCACCGCCGGCGAGCCGCGGAACTTCTCGAAGGCGAAACGGGGGATCTTGGTGACGACGTAGTCGATCGTCGGTTCGAAACAGGCCGGCGTGGCCCCGGTGATGTCGTTGACGATCTCGTCGAGGGTGTAGCCCACCGCCAGGCGGGCGGCGATCTTGGCGATCGGGAAGCCGGTGGCCTTGCTGGCCAGGGCCGAGCTGCGACTGACCCGGGGGTTCATCTCGATCACCACCACGTCCCCGTTGGCGGGATTGATGGCGAACTGGATGTTGCTGCCACCGGTGTCGACACCGATCTCGCGGATGATGGCGATCGACTGGTCGCGCAGCCGCTGGTACTCCCGGTCGGTGAGGGTCTGGGCGGGGGCGACGGTGATCGAATCACCGGTGTGGACCCCCATCGGGTCGAGGTTTTCGATCGAGCAGACGATCACCACGTTGTCGGCGGTGTCGCGCATCACCTCCAGCTCGAACTCCTTCCAGCCCAGCAGGGATTTCTCGATCAGGATCTGGGAGACGGGGCTGGCCTCGAGGCCGCTCTTGCAGAAGGCCTGGAATTCCTCCGGGTTGTAGGCGATGCCGCCGCCCGATCCCCCCAGGGTGAAGGCCGGCCGGATGATGCGCGGGTAGGTGCCGATCGCATCGCCCACCCGGATCGCCTCCTCGAGGTCGTTAGCGATCCCGGACGGACAGACGGCCACGCCGATGCGGGCCATCGCCTCCTTGAACAGCAGCCGGTCCTCCGCCTTGCGGATCGCCGCCAGATCGGCGCCGATCAGCTCGACGCCGTAGGCCGCCAGGGTGCCGTTCTCCGCCAGGGCGACCGCAAGGTTGAGGGCGGTCTGGCCGCCCATGGTGGGCAGCAGGGCATCGGGGCGTTCCACCTCGATCACCCGGGCCACCACCTCGGGGGTCAGGGGCTCGATGTAGGTGCGATCCGCCAGGTCCGGGTCGGTCATGATCGAGGCCGGGTTGGAGTTCACCAGCACCACCTCGTAGCCCTCGGCCCGCAGGGCCTTGCAGGCCTGGGTGCCGGAATAGTCGAACTCGCAGGCCTGGCCGATCACGATCGGTCCCGACCCCAGCAGCAGGATGCGCCTCAGATCCGTGCGGCGGGGCATAGGGCGTGGTCGGGCAAACCCGCCCAGCCTCTCACGGTCGCCGTCCCGACCGGCCTGCCGGCGCCGCTTCCACCGCAGGCAATCGCTAATCTGACGGGATACCTTCGCCCGAGACGCCGCCGATGAGCGAACTCCAGCGCCTGAAGGGGTTGCTGCCCCCTGAGATGCAGAGCTGGGTGTTCGTGGAAGCGGCCGCCTCCGTCGATCCGCCCCTGATCACCATCGAGGAGATCGGCCGCGATGAGGTGGAGATCCAGGTCGATCTGGAGAAATGGGACGCCCTCGCCCTGGATCACCGCAACCTGCTCTTCTGGCACGAGGTGGGCCGCATCCAGAACGACGCCATCCCCCGGGACGGCTGGGAGATGGCCGCCCTGGCCATCGGCCTGGGCGGTGCCATCGGCGAGCTGTGGGTGCAGGACGGCCTGCTGCTGGTGATGGCTTTGGGGCTCTCAGGCTTCGCCGGCTACCGCCTCTACCTCAAGAACAACTCCGAGAAGCGTCTCCAGGACGCGATCCTGGCCGACGAGCGGGCCATCGACCTGGCCTGCCGCTTCGGCTACAGCCTGCCCAACGCCTACAAGAGCCTGGGGGGCGCCCTCAAGGAGCTGGTGGAGCAGACCCGCAAGAAGCGCCGCCGCACCTTCTACGAGGACCGCCTCGAGGCCCTGCGCAAGAGCGCCGGCAAGGCCCGGGCCGAAATGGCCCAGCAGCAGGGCTCGCGCCAGTCGGTCACCAGCGAGAACGTCTATGGATAGCCGCGACCTGGCCCTGCTGGCCGCCGAAGCCTGTGACGACCGCAAGGCCGTCGACATCCGCCTGATCCGGGTCGATGAGGTGTCCTCCCTGGCCGACTGGTTCGTGATCTGCAGCGGCCTCAGCGACGTGCAGGTGCGGGCCATCGCCCGCTCCGTCGAAGACCGGCTGGAAACCGACGCTTCGCGCCTGCCCCTGCGGCGCGAGGGCCAGAGCGAGGGCCGCTGGGTGCTGCTGGATTACGGCGAGCTGATCGTGCACGTGCTCACCCCCCAGGAGCGCAGCTACTACGACCTCGAGTCCTTCTGGGGCCACGGCGAGCAGGAGCGTTACGTCGGTGCCCCCCTTGAGGTGGGCGGCGCCGGCCCGGTCGCCGGCTGAGGGGCGCAGCGATGGCCGCCGGCGTTCCGAGCCTGCCCAGCCAGGACACCCCCTGCCCGGTGCCGCCGGCCCAGCGGCCGCTGCAGGAGTACGACCAGCTCAGCCGCTCCTGGTTCTTCCACTGGCCCGCCCATGGCCCGGCGGGTCTGTGGCGGGCCCTGGGCCTTGCCTGGCTGCTCTCCTTCCCCCCGGCGCTGCTGGTGGCCAGCGGCAGCCTGACGCTCCGCCATGAGCCCGTCCGGCTGGTGATCGCCGCGGCCACCGCCGCCGTGCTGCTGCCCATGGTGCTGCTGCTGCGCCAGTGGCTCGGCTGGACCTACGTGCAGAAGCGACTGGTCTCGGAGCGGGTGGAGTACGAGGAATCGGGCTGGTACGACGGCCAGGTGTGGGAGAAACCGATCACCTGGCGCCAGCAGGATCTGCTGGTGGCCCGCCACCAGGTGCAGCCGGTGCTGACCCGCCTGCGCCAGGCGGTCGCCATCGCCATCACCCTGATGCTGCTCGGGTCGGGGCTCTGCCAGGCTCTCTGAGGTCGGCCTCCGCGGATCCGCTTCCTCCCCCATGACCCTGTCCTCCAGCTTCGCCGGCCCGGGCCGCCCCGGCATTCCCCCCCTGGAGGTCCGCCTGCTGCGCAACGGCATCGTCGAGTCGCGGCACCGGGTGCACGCGGTGGTCTGCGACCAGCGGGGCCGGGTGCTGATGCGCGCCGGCGACCCCCAGCAGCTGAGCTTCGTGCGTTCCGCCCTCAAGCCCTTCCAGGCCACCGTGTTCGTGGGCAGCGGCGCCGCCGACCGGATGGGGGCCGGCGAGCGGGGCCTGGCGATCGCCTGCGCCTCCCATGCCGGCACCGCCCTGCATGCCCGGGAGGCGTTCAAGCTGCTCTGGGGTGCGGAACTCGACACCGAGGACCTCCAGTGCCCCACCCCCGCCGGCGCCAGCAGTCCGTTGGAGCACAACTGCTCGGGCAAGCACGCGGCCTTCCTGGCCGCCTGTCGGCAGATGCACTGGCCGCTCGAGAGCTACCTCCAGGCCGACCATCCCCTGCAGCAGGCGGTCCTCAAGCGGGTCGGTGAGCTGCTGGGGCTGCCGGGGGCCGAACTGATCAGCGCCCGCGACGACTGCGGCGCCCCCACCCTGCAGCTGCAGCTGGCCCAGATGGCCCTGCTGTTCGCCCACCTCGGCAGCGGGGAGCAGGCCGACCTGGAGCGGCTCAGCCGGGCGATGCTCGCCCACCCGGATCTGATCGCCGGGGACGGGCAGTTCGACACCGAGCTGATGCGCCTGGCCCACGGCCAGGTGCTGAGCAAGGGGGGCGCCGAAGGCATCCAGTGCCTCAGCCGGGTGGGCGAGGGCATGGGGGTGGCCATCAAGGTGGACGACGGAGCCCGGCGGGCCAAGCAGGCCGTGGCCCTGCACCTGCTCGAGCAGCTTGAGTGGCTCACCCCCACCACCCTGGTGGAGCTGCGCCAGCGCTATCTGGCACCGGCCGACCACCTGCGCCTGGAGGTGATCGGTGAGCTGCGCTTCGACGGGGCCCGCCCCTGAGGCGGGGGCATCGACTGATACAATTCACAGGTACGACGCGGACATCCGCCGACCACGTGTGCGACGCGGGGTAGAGCAGTCTGGTAGCTCGTCGGGCTCATAACCCGAAGGTCAGGAGTTCAAATCTCCTCCCCGCCACCAACTCCGGTGACCCTCCCGAGGGTTCCCCACCAACCCCCCAGTCCTTGGCTGGGGGGTTGTGTTTTTGACACGTTGTTGTCGGCGTCCTGGGGTCTGACCTGAGGTAGGCGGCCCGGGCCCTGGACGGCCTCGGCCGGCGCCCCCACCGTGCCGCAGTCCCAGACGCAGGCATTCCCTGGTCAGGCATTGCGGCGGTCCGAACATTCGGGAATCAGCACGGACTGCGAGAAGGACGTACTCCGGTGAGGCACAACGACAGTCAGGCCATGCCGCCTTCAGGATGACTGGCAACAGCCATGGCTGCTAGCTTGCAAGCACGGGAATGCCGTCATGCGTATACCTTATAGATACAAAGTAAAGGATGCCATTGCCCGGGTCATCCTGGGTCGACACTGGAGAGTTCGCCATCGCAAGTTGCTGCTCTGCCGACCCCGGGGCGGGCTCAACGACATCCTCTGCCAGATCCATCGGTGTCGCATCTACTCTCTCTTCCACGACAGAGACCTGTGGGTCGACACGCGACGTTCGGGGTGGCACGACTGCATGAGCCACTGGTTTCGGACCGACGGCCATTTCATTTTCGGCTGGCCGCCCCAGGCTCTTTCCGGCCGCTCCTGCCTGCCGGCCTGCCTCCAGGGTCGCCTTGACACCTACGAGCCCGCCTACAGCCGGACCATCAACAATTTCGTCGACAGGCAGACGCAGGAGCCCCTGTCCTTTGATTTCAGCGACAGCCATCCCGAGGAGATTCTTGTCCACGAGCAGTGCGGCGGCGGGCTCGACGCGATCAAGGCTCTCCGGCATCTGCGCCTTCTTCCTGAACTGCAGGCCAAGATCCGAAGACTCCTGGGCGAACTGGGGACCTACGAGGCGATCCACATTCGAAACACGGATCTGACAACCGACTACGTTTCTTTCTTCCGGACCATCCAGGTCCTCCCATCCCACAAGGTCATCGTCTGCACCGATGACCATCGTTGCCTCGCCTATGCGCGGGAGTTCTGGAAGGACCGGCTGATCGTCGTCCATGGGGTGCCGGATACCGGTGGCCGGCCCCTGCATTTCACCAATGCTCTGGATCGACACGAGACCAATCTGCACACCCTGCTGGATCTGATGATCCTGGCGTCGGCCACGGTGCTCCACGGCTGTCGCACCAGCCAGGGCAGGGAGTCCGGCTTCTCTCTGCTGGCCAGATCGCTGCGGGCCAACCCGCGGGTGATGCGCCACCTGCTCAACGACTGACACCGGTGCCCCCGGGGGGCGGAGGCTCACCAGCCGCTCCTGCATGATGCCGGGACCGGTCCGCCTGCCGATGTCCGCTGTCCCATCCCCCACCGCCGGCAGTGACCTGCCGTGGGATGCCGTGGTGGTGGGGGCAGGGGCCAACGGGTCGGTGGCCGCCATGGTGCTGGCGGAGGCGGGGCTGCGGGTGCTGGTGCTCGAGGCGGGGCCGGACCTCTCCGCCCGTCGCGCCCTGGGCAGCGAACCGCTCAACAGCCTGCACCGTCTCGCCCACCTGAGCAGCGGCCGCCAGCGCCTGCAGCGGCACCATCCGGGCTTCTGGAAGCACAACCCCGAGCTGTTCGTCGACGAACGGCAGAACCCCTACAGCACCCCACCGGACGCCCCCTTCCTCTGGACCCGGGGGCGCCAGGTGGGCGGCAAGAGCCTCACCTGGGGGGGCATCACCCTGCGCCTGTCGGAGGCCGAGTTCCAGGCGGGCCGGCGGGACGGCCATGGCCCCGCCTGGCCGATCGGCACCGCCGAGCTGGCGCCCTTCTATGACCGGCTCGAGACCCTGCTGGGGGTGCACGGCCAGCGGGACGGGCTGCCCCAGCTGCCGGACGGACGATACCTGCCGCCCCTGCCCTTCACGCCGGGGGAGAAACACCTGCAGACGGCGATCGGTCGCGAGCTGGGGCTGCCCCTGATCCACTCCCGCGGTTTCCGCCTGCACCGGCCCACCCCGGCGGCACCCTGGCCCCCCTCCAGCGCCCAGGGCCGCAGCCTGGCCCGGGCCCTGGCGACGGGCCGGGTGCAGCTGCGCAGCGGTGCGGTGGTGAGCCATCTGGAGATGGACCGGAGCGGGCGGCGGGCCGAGGCGGTGGTGCTGGTGGACGCGGCCAGCGGCGGGCGGGAGCGCCTCGCCGCCCCCCTGGTGGTGCTCTGCGCCTCCACGATCGAAACGGTCCGGCTGCTGCTGCACTCGAGCGACGCCGTACGCAGCGGCGGCCTGAGCGACCCCTCGGGCAGCCTGGGCCGCTACCTGATGGACCACATCTCCACCAGCCGCTTCTTCTCGATCCCCGCGATCGGGGCGCCCCCCGAACCGGCCGAGCTCTCCGGGGCCGGCAGCTGTTTCATCCCCAACACCGTGAACCTCGAGGAAGGCAGCTCGGAGGCCTTCCTGCGCGGCTACGGCATCTGGGCCGCCCTGCAGCGCTTCGATCCCCCCGCCCTGCTGCGCCGCCGGCCCGGGGAGGCGGTCGGCTTCCTGATCGGCCATGGGGAGGTGCTGCCCCGGGCCGGGAACCGGGTGAGCCTGGATGGTTCCCGCACCGACGCCTGGGACCTGCCGATCCCCCACATCGACTGCCGCTGGGGAACCAACGAGGCCGCGATGGTGGCCCACATGCAGGCGCGCATGGCAGCCGTGGTGGCCGCGGCGGGCGGCCGCATCCGGCCGATCGAGGAGCTGTTCGTGCTGCCGGTGCTCGAACCCCTGATCCGCAACAGCCTGGCGGTGCGTCCGGAGCCGCCGCCACCGGGCTACTACATCCACGAACTGGGCGGGGCCCGCATGGCCGAGAGCCCCGAGGAGGGGGTCGTCGACCCCTGGAACCGCTGCTGGGGGGCCGCCAATGTGCTGGTCTCCGATGGGGCCTGCTGGCCCAGCGCCGGCTGGCAGAGCCCCACCCTCACCGAAATGGCGATCACCTGGCGGGCCTGCGCCGCCGCCGCCGCCGGGATGCGGCGCCACTGAACGGGCGGTCCGGTCAGGGAGCCGTCACAGCAGGGCACAGCTGGTGTCGATCACCACAATCTTGGCGGCCCCCCATGCGCACAATGACGGGGCGACCTCCAAAGGGTCGGGCAAGGGAGAAAACCATCGGCGGGGGTTGGCACCTCCGCTTTTTTTTGGCCCGCTGTCGGCCTGGCCCGGACGTCCGTCTGGCCCGTTCGATGCGACTGGCCTGCCCAAGCCTCAGCCCCCGGGTCAGGGCTTCTGGAACAGCCCGTCGAGGTAGTGCTGGGAAACCACGGGCTCCTGGCAGCCGTTCTGGAACAGGAAGCCGGCCAGGGCGGAGGTGATGACGCTGTACTGGTCCCAGTGCGGATGGGCGTCGATGAACTCCCGCATGCCGGCGTAGAGCACCTCAGGCACCTCGGCTTCCAGGCTCACACTCGCCTCTTCGCCGCCGCACCCCGGGTGCTCAGGATCCATGGCCATGCTGCTGGGATTCCACTGAGTTCGCTCCAAGTACGCCACAGGGGATGGCCGGCGTCAAAATCCGGTCGTGGCGAGGCCCCGTTGGGCGCAGAGGATGAGACTCGCGGCCCCGGCTGGGCTGCCGGCGAGGTGTTGCAGAACACGGGAGCAGCGGACCGCCGGCGGCGGACCCTGTCAAGGCTGTTCCAAGCCATCCATGACTTTCCCCAGCCCTGACGTCCTGAAGCGGCCGGAAGGCCGAGATCTGTGGAAAAGCGCCGCAAATCGGGGGAAAACGGCACCGCCGTGGGGGAAACCCCCGAACCATCGGAACAAGTGATCAGAACTCAGTCTCTCTGGACCCAGAGAGAGATGAGACCGGCGAGGATGGCCCCCTGGCCTGGCCGCCCTGCAGGTCAGTCGGTCGACCGCCGCAGGGTGCGGGGGCCCAGCGGGTGGTCGGCATGGGGATAGACGGGATGGTGGTGGTGGTGATGGGCCTCCTCGCCGTGGCCATGGCCAGCCCCCGTGCCCCCCAGCGGAACGGGCACGCCGTCGGGTTGACAGGCCCCGGTGCATTCCCGCTCGCAGAGGGTGCAGCTCTCCACCAGCCCCTCGACATGGTGGTGGTGGCTGTGCTGGGGTGCCCCCACCTCCCGCTCGAACCCGAGCACCTGGGCCCGGTACTTGCAGAGCGAGCAGTTCATGGCCACATCGCCGCCGAGCACCTCGGCGACCCGCTCCCGGAAGGTGTCCAGCACCAGGGGATGGTCGCCCAGGTAGCCGGCCTGAACCATCTCCAGCTCGGGATGGTCGGCGGCCACCCGCTCGCTGTGCTGGCGGATCCGACTCACCAGCACCCCGGAGAACAGGAAGTACGGGAAGACGACGATGCGCCGGAAGCCGAGCTTGACGGCCTGGCGCAGGCCCGGCTCCACCAGGGGAAAGGTGACCCCGGAATAGAGGGTCTCCCCCCAGCCGAAGCCGAAGCCCTCCACCAGCATCCGGGTCACCTTGGCCACGTTGGAGTTGGCGTCCGGATCGGAGGAGCCACGCCCCACCACCGCCAGCAGGGTGTCATGCAGCGGCACCGGGCTGCGGCCGGCCGCGAGGGCGTCGGCGTCGGCGCTCTCGAGGGCAGCGCGGATGCGGGCGGCCGCGGCCTGGATCATCTTGAGGTCCACCCCAAGCTCCCGGCCGTAGTCGATGCGCAGCCCGGTCTCGGCGGCGTAGGTGTTGAGCACCGAGGGGATGTCGTTCTTGGCGTGGCCGGCGGCGAACAGCATCGCCGGCACGGCCAGCACGTGCCGCACCCCGCGCTGGCGCAGGGCGTCCAGGCCGTCGCGCAGGATCGGCCGGGCGAACTCCAGGTAGCCGTGGTCCACGGGTACCGGGGCGAGGTGGTGCTGGAGCTGGTGGGCCAGGGAGGCGAATTCGGCCACCGCCAGACGGTTGCGGCTGCCGTGGCCACAGACCAGCACCCCGATCGGGCCGTGGGGTCCCTCCGGAGCGATGGCTCGGTCAGGGGCGGTGGTCATGCACATCCGTGGCTGGCCTGACCCTATTCCCGGGGCTGAACCGTGGCGGTGAGGTCCGGCGCGGAGCGGTCAGGATGGGGTTCAGCCACCGGCACCCATGAGCCTGCACCTGCCCCCCTACCGGCCCCTGCCCCCTCCGGGTCCGAAGGCGGACCTGCTCAGCGTCGCCATCGCCGACCTGCGGCCCACCCAGATGTGCGTGGGCCTGGCCGAGGTGCGCAGCCGCCAGCAGGACTTCTCCCTGGAGACGGCGGAGCAGCGGCTGCGCTACCTGCGCGGCAAACCCGTTCCCCTCGTGCGCGGAGCGGGTGACGCGCTCTGGATGGTCGACCGCCATCACCGCCTGCGGGGACTGATCGAGCTGGATCCCGGCGCCATGGCCTACGGCTACCTGGTGCTCGATCGGCCCGCCGATCCGCCCCAGGCGGTGCTCGCCGAACTGCAGGCCCGGGGCTGGCTGTACCTCTACGACGGCCGCGGCCACGGCCCGTTGGTGCCCACGGCCCTGCCGCAGCGCCTGCCCGAGCTGCAGGACGACCCCTACCGCTCCCTGGTCTGGCGGCTGAAGAAGGAGGGCATGATCGATCCGGCCCCCCTGATCCCCTTCCACGAATTCCGCTGGGGAGCCTGGCTGCGCAGCCGCCCCCTGCCCCCCTTCAGCTCGGCCAATCTGGCCCCGGCCCTGGCGGCCGCCCGTTCCCTGGTGCGCTCCAGGGCCGCCTCCCACCTGGCCGGCTGGAAAGGCTGAACCGGCAGGTCCGACCCGCTCAGTCGGGACGGTTGCGGGGCGGTTCGCCATCCCCGGCCAGCAGCAGCCGCTCCCAGCGATCGAAGCGCCGGGCCAGCAGCACCGCGGCCGCCGCCAGCAGCAGGCCCGCGACCAGCACCGGGGGGGTCCGCCACCAGGCGATCGCCAGCAGGGCCAGCCAGGGGATGGCCTGCACCAGCGGCCGCCAGCGCCGCAGTCCCTCCAGGGCGCCGCGGCAGGAGGCGCAGTGCTGCCCGTGGCTGGTCCAGCGAACCATCAGGGCCGCCCGATCGAGGCGGGGGGGCAGGGGCTGGCCGGGGAAGGGGTCGCCGTCGTGGTCGTTGACCCAGTCGTGCAGGGCCTTCACATAGACATCGGCGCCGGTGGCCAGGAAGAACGCCCGCTCGGCCCCGCCGCTGCGGCCCCGCTGCTCCAGCACCCGCTCCTGCCAGTGCAGGAACACCTGGTCGTCCTCGAGCACGGTGTGGTTGGCGATGTGCTGCAGCCAGCGGGGCCGCAGCCCCAGCAGCAGGGGAGGCAGCCGTGACTGGAACTGGAAGGGGAAGCGGGCGAACAGGCGGCACTCGCCGCGGCGGATCGGCGTCGCGTAGACCACCGTGAGGATGCGGGCGAAGCCGGGCGCCGTGAGGTCGTGCCACATCAGGCCAGGGGCGGCGTAGGTGGTGCGCTGGCTGCCGAGCTTGCCTTTGCGGGGGCCCTCCTCCCACAGGGCCGTGAAGCCTTCCGGACCGGAGCCGGTGATCGTCGCCACCACCGGGGCGGCGTTCTCCCGCTTGCCCACGGTGCGGTGGTGGGTGAAGGGCACGTGGCTCACATCGAGCACGTTCTCCAGCAGGGTGAGGGCATCCATCGGCAGGTCCCGGAAGGTGTCCTGCACGAACCAGCCCGGCTCCTCCAGCACCGGCACCAGCGGCAGGGGCACCGCCGCGGCGTCGGCCGCCTCACCGGCGAAGACGAACAGCAGGCCCTGGGCCTCGGCGGTGGCGTAGGCCCGGCAGCGGGAGCGCACGGCGCTGGGGCTCGCCCCCGGCTCGGCCTGGGGAATGGCGGTGCAGTGGCCGTCACCGGCGAAACTCCAGCCGTGGTAAGGGCACTCCAGCTCGCCGCCGGCATTGATCCGCCCCTGGCTCAGGGGCACCAGCCGATGCGGGCAGACATCGGCGAAGGCGCGCCAGAGCTGGCCGGCCCGGTCCCACCAGAGGACCAGGTCCTCACCCAGGAGGGTGAAGGCGGTGGGCCTGGCGGGATCGAGATCCCGCAGGTAGGACACCGGATACCAGTGCTGGTGCCAGGCGGACTGCGTCATGGTGCCGATTCTGGTGGGGGGCGCGGACGGGTGCGGACCCGTTACGAGACGAGGCGGGGAGGGGACCGCCGGTGGCGGCGCTCCTAGGACGGCCTGGAGGACTCCCCTGCCGACCCTCCCGATCCCCCGTGGGCACCTTCCTGGCTGGCAATCCCCTGGCGATCTTCGCCCTGCTGCTGGTGCTGAGCGTGGTGGTGCCCCCCCTGGTGCGGCCGCTGCGGCTGCCCGATCTGGTGGGGCTGCTGGCGGCGGGGGTGGCGATCGGTCCCCACGGCCTGGGCTGGCTGGTGTCGACCAGCGAGACCGTGCGGCTGCTCTCGGATGTGGGGGTGATCTACCTGCTGTTCATCGCCGGGCTGGAGATCGACCTGGGGGAGTTCCAGCGCATCCGGGCCCGTTCCTTCCGCTTCGGGCTGCTCACCTTCACCCTGCCGATGCTGGCCGGCACGGTGCTGGGGTTCGTGTACGGCTACCCGGCCGTGAGCGCCGTGCTGATCGGCTCGATCCTGGCCTCCCACACCCCCCTGGGATACCCGATCGTGCGCAGCTTCGGCGCCATGCGGGAGGAGTGCGTCACGGTGGCGATCGGTGGCACGATCTTCACCGATATCGCCGCCCTGGTGGTGCTGGCCCTCTGCGTCAGCCTGGGGCAGGGCCAGCTGAGCACCGAAGGGGTGGTGGGGCTGCTGCTCAAGGTGGCCGTATATGCCGCCGCCGTGCTGCTGCTGATCCGCTGGCTGGGCCGGGGGCTGATCCGCCGCAGCGTTGATGGCGACAGCCGCCTGTTCGTCGCGGTGCTGCTGGCCCTGTTTCTGGCGGCGGTGGGCGCGGAACTGGCCGGTGTGGAGAAGATCGTCGGTGCCTTCCTCGCCGGCCTGGCCGTGAACGGTGTGCTGCCGGACGGCCGCGTCAAGGAGCAAGTGGTGGTGGTGGGGGCGAGCCTGTTCATCCCCCTGTTCTTCATCGATCTGGGCCTGCTGCTCGATGTGCCGGTGTTCCTGAGCACCATGACGGGCTCGGTCTTCGCCGTCGCCCTGATCCTGACCCTGATCGCCAGCAAGGGGCTGGCCTCCTGGTGGTCGGGTCTGCTGTACCGCTACGACGGGCCACAGATGCTCACCCTCTGGTCGCTGTCGATCCCCCAGGTGGCGGCCACCCTGGCCGCCACCTACGTGGGGTTCCGCCAGGGGCTGCTGGATGAGCGGATGCTCAACAGTGTGCTGGCCCTGATGGTGGTGACGGCGACCCTGGGGCCGATCCTGACCACGGTGGCGATGACCCGGATGGCCAGCCGCCGCTCCCGGGAGCTCAGCCTGCAGGAGACCGGCCAGCTGGCCCTGGTGCGACGGGCCCTGCGGGTGCTGGTGCCCGTCAGCGACGCCCGCAGCGAGGGGTTCCTGCTGGCGCTGGCCGGCCGTCTGATCGACGGCGAGGCGGGCCGCCAGGGCCTGGTGCTGCCCCTGGCGGTGGTGTCCCCCCGCCAGGCCGGGGCGGGCCGCGGCCCCCATCCCCCCGTGGTGCACCGGGCCCTGGCGGAGGGGCGGCAGCGGCTGGAGCAGGCCGATGCCTGCACGGCGGCGGCGGGGGTGCCCAGCCGCTGCCTGCTGCGGGTCGACAACGACATCCCGGGCGGCATTGCCCGCACGGCCCTGGAGCAGGGCGCCGATCTGGTGCTGGTCGGGGTGGCGAGGGGCCCCCGCCTGGGACGCTGGCTGTTCGGCGATCTGGTGGCCGCCATCTGCCGCCAGGCCCACTGTCCGGTGGTGATGGCCCGGCTGGGGGAGGATCCGGCCGGCTTCCGGCGGCTGCTCGTGCCGGTGAAGGACCTTTCCGCCGGCGCCCTGGAGCAGTTCCAGCTGGCGGAGCGGCTGCTGAGGGGCTGCCCGTCCGGAGAGGGGGCCGCCATCACCCTGCTGCACGTGCACGAGCCCTGGCTGCCCCAGGCGGAGCGGGAGCGGCTGACCCGCCAGCTCCAGGCCTGGATCCCGTCCCCGCCCGGTACCGGTAGGGCCGTGCCGGTGGCGGTGGAACTCCTGGCCGATCCGAACGTGGCCGATGCGATCGAGCGCAGCAGCGAGAGCCACGATCTGGTGATCCTGCGCTCCCTGCGGCGCC
This sequence comes from Cyanobium sp. Candia 9D4, assembly GCF_024346155.1. Taxonomy (NCBI): domain Bacteria; kingdom Bacillati; phylum Cyanobacteriota; class Cyanophyceae; order Synechococcales; family Prochlorococcaceae; genus Cyanobium; species Cyanobium sp. Candia 9D4. The sequence goes on from NZ_JAGQCK010000012.1 coordinate 22,552, forward strand.
TGGTGGAGGGCCTGCCGATTCCCGCCAGCGACCAGGCCACCGGGCTGCTGCGGCGGCTGGCCTGCTCGGTTCTGGTGATCAGCGATCCACTCCACTGACCCCGGCACTGATCCGGGGCCATGAGTAGACAGAGGGGAGAACCCCAGCTCCCATGCCCTACAGCCACCTCCTGGTTCCCAGCGACGGCTCCGAGCTCTCGATGCAGGCCGTGCGCCATGCCGTGGCCCTGGCCGCGGCCCTGGGGGCCCGCATCACCTTCTTCCATGCCCAGGCCAGCGTGCCGGTGCAGGTGGTGGGGCTCGGCGAGATGCTCGATGCCACCACGATGGAGGCCCTGATGAGTGCCAGCCGCAAGGACGTGGAGCGGATCCTGGAGGAGTCCCTGGCGGTGGCGAAGCAGGCCGGCGTCAGCGCCACCGGCGAGAAGGTGATGAGCGACCTGCCCCACCAGGCCATCGTCGAGGCCGCCACCCGGCTGGGATGTGATCTGATCCTGATGGCCTCCCACGGCCGCCGCGGCCTGGTGGGGATGCTGATCGGCAGCGAGACCCAGCGGGTGCTGGTCCAGTCCCCCTGTCCGGTCCTGGTGTACCGATGAGCGCTCTCGCCTCCGCAGGGGGCGACGGCGCCTCCGATCGGGCCTACGACATCCTGCGCTCCCAGCACCAGCCGCTGGCGGCGCTCTTCTCCCCCCGCAGCGTGGCGGTGATCGGCGCCTCCGACCGGCCGGGCAGCGTCGGCCGGGGGGTGCTGTGGAACCTGATCAGCCATCCCTTCGGCGGCACCGTCTACCCCGTCAACCCGAAGCGTTCCAGTGTGCTGGGGATCCGGGCCTACGCCACGGTGGCGGAGGTGCCCGAGGCGGTGGATCTGGCGGTGATCGCCACCCCGGCCGCCACGGTGCCGGCCCTGATCGAGGCCTGTGCGGCGGCGGGGGTGAAGGGGGTGATCGTGCTCTCCGCGGGCTTCCGCGAGATCGGCGCCGCCGGCATCGCCCTGGAGGCCCGCATCCGCGATGGTCTGCGCCGCTCCGGCATGCGGCTGGTGGGCCCCAACTGCCTGGGGCTGATGAATCCCCGCACCGGCCTCAACGCCACCTTCGCCGGCACCTTCGCCCGCCCCGGCCATGTGGGCTTCCTGAGCCAGTCGGGGGCGATCTGCACCGCGGTCCTCGACTGGAGCCTGCAGGAGAACGTGGGCTTCAGCGCCTTCGTCTCGATGGGCTCGATGCTCGATGTGGACTGGGGGGATCTGATCACCTACCTGGGGGACGACCCCCAGACCCACAGCATCGTCATCTACATGGAGTCGATCGGGGATCCCCGCTCGTTCCTCTCGGCGGCGCGGGAGGTGGCCCTCACCAAGCCGATCGTGGTGATCAAGGCCGGGCGCACGGCGGAGGCGGCCCAGGCGGCGGCCTCCCACACCGGCGCCCTGACCGGCAGCGACGCCGTGCTCGATGCCGCCTTCCGGCGCTGCGGCGTGCTGCGGGTGGACAGCATCGCCGACCTCTTCGACCTGGCCGAGGTGCTCTCCAAGCAGCGCCGCCGTCCCCTGGGGCCGCGGCTGACGATCCTCACCAATGCCGGCGGCCCGGGCGTGCTCGCCACCGACGCCCTGGTGCGCCACGGGGGCGCCCTGGCCAGGCTCCCGGAGGCGACCCTGACGGCCCTCGATGCCGTGCTGCCGGAGCACTGGAGCCGGGCCAACCCGATCGACATCCTCGGGGACGCCGATCCGGAGCGCTACGGGCAGGCCATCCGCCTGGCCCTGGAGAACCCCGACAGCGACGGGCTGCTGGTGGTGCTCACCCCCCAGGCCATGACCGACCCGACCGCCACGGCCGAACGGCTGGTGGCCCTGGCGGCCACGACCACCAAGCCCCTGCTGGCCAGCTGGATGGGGGGCCCGGACGTGGAGCCGGGGGAGCGCCTGCTCAATGCCGCCGGCATCGCCACCTACCGCTACCCGGACGCGGCCGTGCGGCTGTTCGATGCCATGTGGCGCTACAGCGACAACCTGCGCGCCCTCTACGAAACGCCGGCCCTGGTGCCGGAAATGGAGCCGGCCGCCACCACGGACGCCGCGGTGGCGGCCGGTGCCGACGAGCCCCACGTCGACCGCCGGCGGGTGGAGGAGCTGCTGGGCGCTGTGCAGGCCGAAGGGCGCACCCTGCTCAACGAATGGGAAGCCAAGCAGGTGCTGACGGCCTACGGCATTCCCACGCTCCCCACCCACATGGCCCTGAGCGCCGAGGCGGCCAGCGCCGCCGCCGAGGCCATGGGCTACCCGGTGGTGGTGAAGCTGCTCTCCGCGGAGCTCACCCACAAGAGTGACGTCGGCGGGGTGCAGCTGAACCTGCCCGACGGGGAGGCGGTGGCCCGGGCCTACCGGACCATGGAGCGCGCGATCGTCGCCCGGCACGGGGCGAGCGCCTTCGGCGGGGTGACCGTCCAGCCGATGCTGGACCTGACCGGAACCTACGAACTGATCGTCGGCAGCAGCATCGATCCCCAGTTCGGACCGGTGATCCTGTTCGGCACCGGCGGCCTGCTGGTGGAGGTGTTCCAGGACAGTGCCGTGGCCCTGCCGCCGCTGAACACCACCCTGGCCCGGCGGCTGATGGAGCGCACCCGGATCTATGCGGCGCTGCAGGGGGTGCGCGGACGACCGCCGGTGGATCTGGCGGCGCTCGAACGGCTGCTGGTGCGCCTGAGCCGGCTGGTGCTGGAGCACCCCGCCATCCTCGAACTCGACATCAATCCGCTGCGGGTGGCGCCGGGGGGCGGGGACGGCGCCCTGGTGGCCCTCGACGCCCGGGTGCTGCTGCAGGCCTCCTCCGGAGCCAGCTGCTTCACCCCCAGGCCGGCGATCCGGCCCTACCCCAGCGCCTACGTCCGCGACTGGCGCCTGCCCGACGGCTCCCCGGTGACGCTGCGGCCGATCCGGCCGGAGGACGAACCCCTGGTGGTGGCGTTCCATCGCACCCTCTCGGAGCAGAGCGTCTACTTCCGCTACTTCCATCTGATGACCCTGGGCCACCGGATCGCCCACGAGCGGCTCACCCGCATCTGCTTCACCGACTACGACCGGGAGATGGCCCTGGTGGCGGAGCGGGCGGGGGAGAACGGGGCGGCGGCCGAGCTGCTAGGGGTGGGCCGGCTCAGCCGGATCCACGACGAGAACGCGGCCGAGTTCGCCATGCTGATCGCCGATCCGTGGCAGCGGCAGGGACTGGGCACGGCCCTGCTGGGTCTGCTGCTGGAGATCGGCCGATCCGAGGGGCTCGAGCGCATCAGCGCCGAGATCCTGCACGAGAACCGGGGCATGCAGCACGTGTGCCGGAAGCTGGGCTTCCAGCTCCGGCCCACGGCCGAGTGCGTGCACGCCGAGATCAGCCTCCTGGAGCCGGCCGCCGTTGCGCCGGAACGGACCGGGACGGTGCCGCCAGCCGGTGCAGCTGCCAGGCCCGCTGCAGATCCACCCGCGTGACGTGGTAACCCAGCCGGCGGGCGGCCAGGATCAGCTCCGGGCAGGAGCGGCAATGGCGCAACCCGCGGCGGATCACCTCATCCGTCTCGGCCTCATCGACGAGGCGCTCCAGTTCGCTCCAGCTCATCGGGTTCTCCCACCCTCCCGTTCACGCTGGCAACGGCGGAGCGATCCGGCCAGGGGTCGTCAAACAAGCGATGCACTGGACCCCGCCAGCGGGGCAGAGGCCATGGCTGGGGCCGGAGTCGCATCCTGTCGGACATCGGCCGCCAGCCGTTCATGGATCGGTCACATCGCTTCGCTTGATTGATGTCAGCCCCACCTCAGGGGTCGCTCCTCACAACGCGAACACCATGAACACCTTCCTTCGCCAGGCGTCCCGCCGCGTCGCGGGCCTGCTGGGCACCACCGGCGTCCTGGCCCTTCTCGCCGCTCCCCTGGAGGCCTTGGCCGGTCCCTGGGGCCCGTCCGGCGCCACCCGTCAGGTCGACAGCCGCCGCGTTCCCTACCCCGTGCCGACCCTCCCCAGCCCCTCCTCCTACGGCGACGGCTACGGCGGCGGCTACCGGGCCGACTATGACGTCGACCGCTACCGGGCCAACCTGCCGGTGGCCCCCGACTACATCCAGGCCCAGACGGCCCAGCGCTGCAACGTGGGTCGGCTGGTGGGCGGCATCATCGGCGGTGGCCTGGGCTACGCGGCCTCCCGCCAGGACGGCCGCACCTGGGCCGTGCCGCTCGGGGCCCTGCTGGGTCAGCAGATGGGCTGCAGCATCGGCTCCCAGCGGGCTCCCCTGCCCTGGTGAGCCCCCGGCTCAGGAAGCGGTTCCGAAGGCCACCTGACAGGCGGCATTGAGGAGTTCCGCTTCCTGGGCATTGCCCGGCACCTGGCCGTTCAGCAGCCCCGACTGACAGTCGGCCGACAGCTGGTAGACGCTGCCGTTGGCGCTGACATCAAAGGCCACCGTGCTGGTGCCGGTCGGCTGGACCGTGCCGAACAGCAGCTGGTACTGGGTGTTGGGCACCACGATCACGGTCTGGTTGCTGGCCACCGCCGCATCCACCGCGCTGTTGATGATCGAAGCCGTCGCCAGGGCACCCACCCCCCAGGCGGCGGCGCTGGCCCCCCACCAGCCCCAGGACGGGGTGGCCCAGCCGCCGTACCAGCCGTGGTTCCAGGGCCGGGCCACGCCCCAGCCCGGACGGGCCCAGCCGGGCCGCACGCCGATGGCGTTGACGTTGACGGCACGGTTCCAGTTGCGGTTGACGTTGACGCTGCGGTTGATGTTCCGGTTGACGTTGACGTTCCGGTTCAGGTTGGCGTTGACGTTGCGGTTGAGCGTTCCGGTTCCGGCGGGCCTGTTGAGGCCCGGGTTGCCGACCACGCCCCCGGGGCGCGCCGCAGGACGATTCAACGAGGGGCCGCCCAGGCCACCGCCGGCGACGCCGCTGCTCCAGCCTCCGGCGGGCCGGGTGACGCCCCGGTTCAGTCCGCCGGCCCCGCCGGATCCCTGGAAACCGCTGCGGCCCAGGGATCCGCCACTGCCAGCGCGGCCGAGGCCACCGCCACCGCCCCCGACTCTCGCGCCGCCACCACCGCCGCCCATCCGGGCGCCACCACCGCCGCGGGCGCCACCGCCGCCGCCGCGGGCGATCAACTCACCGCCGTGGGGGGAGGAAAGCTCCAAGGCCAGGCCAGCCCCGACCGGGGAGGCGATCACACCGGCCAGCAACAGGGCGAATCCGCTGAGGTTCTTCATTTCAGCAACAGGGCGCAGGCGTCGTCGTAACAGCTGGCGTCCACCCGGCCGTCAGCGCCGAAATGCACCATCACCAGATCACGGCCCTGGAGGCGGGTGTTGGCGCGATCCTGCCGGACGCTGTTGAGGTAATTGGGGTTGACCACGCAGAGGTCCTGGCCGTTGAAGCAGACCGTGTTGGTGGAGAAACGGGCCGAGGCCCCCCGCAGGGGCCGCCAGCTGCGGGCGTCGTGGGCCCAGATCGCCATGGTCACCGGCTCCGAGGTGATGCGGACCGTTTCGACGCCGGTGCCGATGCGATGGCGGTAGAGGGTGGCGCCGCCGCTGTCCACCGCCTCCACGGTGCAGGGCACAGGGGCCGCGCCCTTCAGCGCGCACTGGGTCGCCAGGGTGTAGAGCACCGTGGCGGAGGGATCCTGCTGGGCCAGGCTCGCCGGCGCCACAGCCAGCAGCCCTGCGGCCATCAGGCCGGCCGCAGGGCTGACCCCCGCCGGGATCGGGCACCGGGCTCGGCGGCCTGTGGGGTGGGCGCTGGGGCGAAGGGGGTTCCGGCGGAGAGGCATGGGACGGGCGGGCAGCGGCAGGCGCCGATGGCTGGGTAGCGATGAACACATCGTGGCCATGGGGGGTCCGGGCTGGCAACCATCGAAGGCCGGCCGATGCCTGGCGGATCCCTGATCGATGCCTGGCCGATGCCTGATCGATGGTCGCTGCTCGCCAGGCCCGACCTCGCTAGCGTTGAAGCAGCCACAGACAACCCATCGATGGCCGTTCTCAACCGCTGCGCGATCGCGGTGGCCCCCCGGCAGCCGATGGTGGACTGGACCCGGCCCTTCTGGACCCGGGAGGACATGGAAGGGCTGGGGGAGGACCACAGCCTCTACCTGATCCCCACCTACGACAGCGAGCTCGAGGCCCAGGACCGGCTGCTCGACAGCTACGGGGACATCTTCGCCGCCGAGCTCGACCTCTGGTGCCGCGACCGCAGCCGCTGGCCCCACCCCCGCAGCCTGGAACTCTTCGAGGCCTGGTTTTCCGTGCGCTTCTTCCCCCTCGTCGAGGACCTGGACACGGAACCGCTGCACACCTACGTCATCGATGACGACCTCCAGGACGTCCTGCGCGAGGCCATGGGCTGAGCGATGTTCTTCCGCATCCACCACCGTCTCAGCTACACCTACGAGCGCCCCGTCTTCCTGGAGCCGATGGCCCTGCGGCTCACTCCCCGGCAGGACGGCAGCCAGAGGATCCTTGAGCACCATCTGCGGCTGGAGGAGGCTCCAGCGGGCCTGAGCCGGGTGCTGGAGCCCGATGGCACCGACGCGATGGTGGCCTGGTTCCAGCAGGAGCGCGACCAGCTCACGATCACGGTGGACATGCTGGTGGAGACCCTGCGCTGCAACCCCTTCGACTGGATCGTCACCCACCGAGGGGCCCAGCAGCTGCCGGTGACCTACCCGGAGGCGGAGGCCCGCTCCCTGGCGGGCTGCCTGCAGGATCGGACCGACTCCAGCGTGCGCGACTGGGCCCAGGCCATCGCCGACGGTGTCGACGGGTCGGCCACCGCCTTCCTCAGCGCCCTCGCCGATGGGATCCACCACGGGTTTCACCATGTCGGCCGGCTGGAAGGGGAACCCACCGATGCGGCCGAGACGCTGCGCACGCGCACGGGAGCCTGCCGGGACACCGCCATGCTCTTCGTGGCGGCCTGCCGCAGCCAGGGACTGGCGGCCCGGTTCGTGAGCGGCTACTCGATGCACCATCCCCCCGAGGTGAGCGAGCACGAACTGCACGCCTGGGCGGAGGTGTATCTGCCCGGAGGCGGGTGGAGGGGCTTCGACCCCAGCCTGGGCCTGGCGGTGGCCGACGGCCACGTCATCCTGGCTGCCGCGCCAGATCATCACCTGGCGGCGCCGGTCAGCGGTCGCTACCGGGGCACCGGTGTGGGCTCCAGCCTGGCCTACCTGATCCGCCTGCAGGCCGCCGAGGAGCTCGGGGAGCTGGGGGTTCCGCCTCAGCCGATGATCCCGAGCTGAAGCCAGCAGCCGGCGGGCGCCAGCTTCTCCACCACCACCGGGGCCCGGTGGGTGAGCACCAGGTTGTGGGCGTACCGCTCAGCCTCGTCGCGGTGGTCGAAGGTGGGGCCGGTCACCTCGCTGGGCACGGTGGTCTCGTTCTGGTCAGCGGGTCGGACCCGGTAACGGCCGCGAGGGCTTGCATCACTCATGCGCCCAATCTGCTCCCCGACCACCCCAAGCGGCCCCAGCAGCAGAGTGTCTTTCGATCCGTGCCGGACTCCCCACACGGGGCGCCGGCGGCGGGCGGGGGGACCAACGGGCCGGGAACCACCCCGGAAAACAGAAAACCGCCCCCGGAGAACCGGGAGCGGTGAAAAGAAGGCCCCCCGCAAGGGGCCGATCAGCCGGGAATGACTCAGTAGCGGCTGCGGCCACCGCCGCCGCCATAGCCGCCACCACCACCGCCGTAACCGCCGCCGCCGCCGGAGCGACCACCGCCACCGCCGCCGCCGGTGCGGGGCTCGGCCTTGTTCACCCGGATGCTGCGGCCCATCCACTCGACATCCTGGAGGTCATCGATGGCCTTGGTCTCGTCGGCGTCGTTGGTCATCTCGACGAACGCAAAACCGCGCTTACGACCCGTGTCGCGATCGAGGGGCAGGGTGCACTGGCGAAGTTCGCCGTACTGAGCGAAAAGATTCTTCACGTCTTCCACTTCGGCGTCGAAGGAAAGATTTCCGATGTAAATGGTCATGAACCTGAAAAAAACTATGAACCGATCCTTCGACAGCCCTTTTCGAAAGTGATGAGCTCGCTGGAGAGAAATCTTGGAATCTTCCTTACCCTACAGCCCCCGCGGCCCCCAACCCCGGGGGGCCCGGGTCGGGGGAACCGTCTGGAAAAGCGGGCACCGACCCCAGGGCGCCGGTGACTGGGATCCCGCCCGGGGGGTGCAGCAGATCTGCAGCGTCCCCCTCACATGCGGGACATCGCCGTGATCTTGTTGAGCTTGTCCCGCTCGAGTCCTTCCAGTTCCTCGACCTGCAGCAGGCCATCCTTCACCAGGCTGGCAAAGACGAACAGCAGGCCAGGGAGGCGGAAATCAAAACGTCCTTCGATCTCATGGCGCTGAATGCTGAGGAAGTCATGCAGTTTCCAGCAGTCCTCCACGGTATCCATGCGGTCGGCATGGTCTTGGACGGCCCGGATGATGCCGATGGCGGCTCTGGAGTGGGCCTTGTCGAAGGCGCGGCGTGCCACCTGCTGCTCCTGATCCGTCCACTCCAGCACCGCACTCACCATGGGTCTCAACAGCTGAATTCGGACCTTAACGCCCGGGCCGGAGCGCCCGCGAGCCGTCAACTGGGCCAGGACCCAGCCCATCACCCTGGTCATCAGGGTGGCCACGACCTGGGCCGTGACGGCCGGACAGCCGCTGCCGCAATTCCGGCAGTCGGAACCAGGGCACCGTCGGGTGGGCATGGTGCTCCCGGTGGTACCCGAAGTGGTAACAGGCCAGCAGTGAAAGCAGGTGGGGGTACCCCAGCGTGCGAACGGTATGGCGGCCATCCGCAGTGAATCCCCCACTGCGATGGGGAAGATAGGTGCCGAACAGAAACAGCTGGAACGAGCTGAGAACCAGCGGCAGCACCCAGAAGGTGGGGACCGCCAGCGCCCGTCCCGGTTCCAGCAGCATCAGGCCTCCGCCCACGGCCAGCCAGCTGGCCAGCAGCAGCACCAGCTGCCCCAGACACAGGTAGTTGCCCATGAACCGTGCGTACCAGCGCAGGGCCCCATCCCCGCTGGCTCGACGGAAGTCGGGGTCGCGGCGGCTGCCGGGGACCCGGTGATGGCGCAGATGCTGGCGGCGGCAGCGGCCATAGGGAAGGCCGGCGTAGAGGAGCAGAGCCAGCCGGCCCAGTCCATCATTCAGCTGGGAACTGCCGGGCACCAGGGTGCGATGCATCGCATCGTGGCCAAGGATGAACAGGCCCGTCTGCAGGTACGTGCGCAGGGCAATGGTCAGCGCGAGCGTCAACGGCGTCCAGCCCGCGGGATCGGCCAGCAGGGCCAGCACCAGGGTGGCGAGCCAGGCCGCGAAGATGCCGGTGCCGAGCAGCAGACCCGTACCTCCCCCTGCCAGAGAAACCGGAGCGGCCATCGCCTCCCCGGTCACGGGACCCGCCGGCATGGGGAGGATGGATGGACGGCTCAGCGGGCGAACTTGAGCAGTTCGGCGGGGGAGGCCAGCAGGTCGATCGCCACGAAGTAGATCTTGTTCTCGGGATCGAGCAGGAAACGCCAGGCCACGTTCATGCCGACGCCGGCCCCGAACCAGGGGGTCTGCACCTTTCCGGTCACCTTGATCTGGGTGAAACCGCCATCGGAGGGCTCGCTCACGCCGGTTTCGGGCAGCAGCTTGAGGTTCTGGCAGTCCTCGCGGAAGAAGCGCAGGATGGCGTCGGTGCCGACGATGGGCCGCTGGAAGGGGGGCTGCAGGGCGCCATCGGGGAGGAACAGCTGGATCAGCTGGTCGAAGTCGTTGGCATTCAGCAGATCCATATAGGAGAGGATCGTGGCGTTGTCGACGCCGGCGATCGAGACCTTGGTGCGCTGCTCGGGCGCCGTCGGCAGCACGATCGGCTCGGCGATGCGCTCGCTGCCGTCCACCTTGCTGGGGTCGAAGCCCATGTCGACGACGAAGTTGCGCAGCACGGTGATCTGCTGCCCTGCGTCGATGCCCTTGAGGGAGGACAGAACCGCAGCGGCATTGGCGGAGAGCTGGTAGCCCTCGGGGATGGGGGCGACGATGCCCTCCTCCATCCACTCACCCAGGCGGTACCAGAAGCCGAGCTTGATGTTGACCGACCAGATGGCGTAGGTGCGGCAGATCTCGGTGTCCGAGCGGTTGGCCAGGTCGACCATCACCTGGCTCTGCTCGGCAAAGGTCATCGCCTTGATCCGGTTGAGCACCGGCTCGGCGAACTGCATGCGGGCCGCGCCGGGGGCTGCGATGGTGATGGTCTTGCCCATCTCGAGATAGGCGAACCAGATCAGGGCCAGCTGGTCCTCGGCGCACAGGAGGCTGAAGCGGGCGGTGAGGGCCGGCACCACATCGGCCGAAAGGGTGTCCGGAAAGATCTGGGTCGCTTTTTCGAGCGTGAACATGACAGGCACCTCCGGAAGGTCAAGAAATCTTTACAAATCCTAATGCATGGCGGTGGCGGCGAGGGCGCTGCCACCGCCTGACGTCAAGGGAAGCACGATTTTGTGTCCGTCAGCACAGCAAGACAGACACCCATCCCCATCACCGTGCTGCGGAGCGGAACGCTCCGCTGATTCCTGACGGCGGGCGACGCTCAGGGCGCCCCGGTGCTGAGCATGGCGGCCGCCGTCCAGAGCACCAGCCCGGTGATGGCGAAGCCACCGGCGGTGACCAGACCCTGCCAGATCTGGCGGGCCAGGGGCGAGGGCTGCTCCCCGAGCCAGGCGGGACGGGGCGTGCCGGGGGACCAGGGGCTGGAGCCGCGGGGGGCCCTGCTGGCGATGACGTCACGCCAGCGGCCGTCGTAGCGGGGCGCCTGCTGGTTGAAGGGGCGCTCCCCCTGGGCCCGCCCGGGCAGCACCCGCGAGCGCTGGTAGGGAACGGTGTCGTACCCGAAGGCTTCGAGATACTCGGGCGAATCGAGCAGGGCATCGACCAGGGCCACGAGCCCGTGCTCGGCGATCAGAATCGAATAGCGGATCCGTTCCTGGTCGCCATAGACCGGCCGCCCCAGCACCCGGCCCACCAGTTGTTCAACCAGGCGATAGTTGCTGTTGCATTCATAGAAACCTTCGCGGAATCGCCGGGACAGCAGCAGACCACGGATGAAATCCCTCATGGTGATCTGTCCGCTGCGCAGCTGGGATTCCAGCACCACTTCACGATCCACCTTGAAGGCGTGAAAGAAGATCTGGCGGTAGGCCTGCTCGATCTGGACGTCGAGGCTGAGGCGATCTCCGGAGGCCTTGCGGGTCTCCAGGGTGGCGACGGCCTGGCGGGGGGATTCCTCACTGGCGATCGCGAAACTCGGCACCCTGGCATTGAGGCTCGAGGGTCGGGCGGCGAGCAGAGGAAGGGCCATGGAGGGAGTCAGGGTGAATGACCCGGAAAGATAACCGTGAACAAAAGTGGCCTTGGGCGACCGGCCGGATCCCTCACACAGCTTTACTTTTCGGGGTCGCCAAGGGGGACCCCTGCAGGGGTGCAGGGCGCTCGGTGGGCTCGCAGTCCAGCCTCAGGACCCGCTCGAGGGTCTGGTTGCGATAGTTTCTGAGACAGTACTTGCAACCTCCGGTGGTCTGGAGATGGCGTTCCGGTGTGATCACAATCTCCCGGACAGGATGCTCCAGACAACGTATCTTGACTGGGCTGCGATAGCTCTTGTAGTTGATCTGCGAATAATCATATTTCCCGCCAAATCGGGACAGGGCTCGCTCCAGAAACGTGGCTTCATCGATCCGTAAACCCATTGGTTTATCCGCGGGAGTCAGGGAGAAAAACCCAAGGCTGAAGTGGTCAGGCTGAACAGGGGCACCAACCCCGACCCCATGGGCGGGCCCCAGGGGCTGCGGGGGGCAGAAGGCGGACCCGGCCGCCTGGTGTCAGGGGTTGCGATCAGGAACCGTTCGACGGGCTCGATGGCGCCTGAGCTCAGGGCGATTCTGCCCCCGAAGCCCACCAGGCTGGCCCAGCGCATGAATTCTCCACACTTCGCCGGCGCCCGGGCCCGGCCGGATCGGCGCCGCCGCGATCAGGGGCGGGGCGACTCGGGGCCGGCCAGCTCCTCGGTGATGACGCGGAAGCCGGTGAGCTGGTGGTCGCCGAAGGAGCGCAGGAAGGGCACATCCGCCGCATCCCGACCCCGGGCGATCAGCACCCGGCCGATGCGGGGCCGGTTGTGGCGAGGGTCGAAGACATGCCAGCGATCCTCGAGGAACGCCTCGAACCAGGCCGAGTAGTCCACCGGTTCGGGCAGGGGCGCCGTGCCCGTGTAACCCAGGTAGCCGGTGCAGTAGCGGGCGGGGATGTTGAGGCAGCGGCAGAGGCTGATGGCCAGATGGGCGAAATCGCGGCAGACGCCGCGCCCCTCTCGCAGGGCGTCGTGGGCGGTCTTGTCGCTGCGGGCGGCGCCGTAGTCAAAGCGGAGCTGCTCGTGCACCCAGTCGCAGATGGCCTGCACCCGCGACCAGCCAGGCCGGACCCCACCGAAGCGTCCCCAGGCGACCTGGGCGAGGCGATCGGTGTCGCAGTAACGGCTGGGGTTGAGGTAGGGGTAGGTCACGATCGGCAGGGCCCCCACAGGGCACTCCCCCACCTCCGGCGCCACCGGATCGGGCAGGCCGGGGTCGGCCACCACCACTTCGAATCCCAGGGTGGTGCTGCCCGTGGAGGCCACGAAGCGGCAGGCCCGGTTGCCGTCGGCATCGGTGAGCACCTCGGCGATCCGGTCGGGGCTCAGCCGCAGCCGCTCGGGACCGCGCCGGTCGTCCAGGCGACTGCCATGGGGGTGGACCAGGGCCAGCACCGGCGTCGGCGCCCAGCAGGAGAGGGTCAGTTCGCAACCGAGCCGGATCAGCATGGAAAGGGCATGGCGAACGGGGGCGGCCCCAGCGGTCGATTGTCGCCCCCCGGGCGGGGTTCCGTGGCGGCACTCCGCGCCGGGATCCGTGGCCCGGATCGGTGCGGTGGCCGTGGCGACGTCGCCGGGGAGGGAACGGCAGCGGAACGGCGGCGGCAGCGCGGGGGAACTGCAGCGCCACGGCGGCGGCCAGCGCCGCAGCCACTCGACAGCCGCTCCCCCGTGGCGGCACTGGCCGCGGCGCTGGCCTCCAGGACCGATTCCTGCTAGTACGGATGTACTTTTTCCGCGGCCATGGCCTCCTTCCCAGTCCCCGCTCCGGATCCCGCTCCAGATCCCGCACCGCACCACGCACCGCACCCCGCACCACACCCCGCTTCGCACCGCGACGCCTGGCCCTATCTGGGGCCCGAGCAGCTGCTCCCCAGCCGCAGCCGGCACGTCTGCCTCACCTGCCAGTGGTTCCGTCACCACGCCGGCGCCGACGACGTCCCCCTGCTGAGCTGCCAGTGGCATCAGGCCCTGATCTGCCACGGCGACCATCTCACCCAGCGCTGTCCGAGCTGGCTCGAGCCCCGGCAGCGAAGCTCCGGCTGGTGCCCGGAGGCCGCCTGAGGTCATCCTCCGGAGGAGGCGGGGCCCTCATTAGGGTGAGCCCTGCCCGATCCCGTCCGCATGGCCCCCGACCGCATGGCCATCGTCCGCGCGCAGGGCCTCGGCAAGACCTACCGGGTGGCCGACAAGCAACCCGGACTGGCCGGCACCCTGCGTCACTTCGTGAATCGCCGCGAGCGCCTGATCGCGGCCGTGCAGGACGTGAGCTTCTCGATCGAGCCGGGGGAGTTCGTCGGTTTCCTGGGGGCCAACGGCGCCGGCAAGACCACCACCCTCAAGATGCTCACGGGGTTGATCCACCCCACCAGCGGCACGGTGGAGGTGGCGGGCTGCCAGCCCCACCGCCGCGAGGCGGCGTTTCTCGGTCAGATCACCCTGGTGATGGGCCAGAAGCAGCAGCTGATCTGGGATCTGCCGCCGCTCGATTCCCTGCGGGTCAACGCGGCCGTCTACGGCATCCCTCCGGCGGAAAGCCGCCGCCGCATCGCCGAGCTGGCGGAGATGCTCGAACTGGGGGACGAACTGCGCCGGCCGGTACGCAAGCTCTCCCTCGGCCAGCGGATGAAGGCGGAGCTGCTGGCGGCCCTGCTGCACCGCCCCTCGGTGCTGTTCCTGGATGAACCCACCCTTGGGCTGGATGTGAACGCCCAGGCCCGGGTGCGCACCTTTCTGGCCGACTACAACCGCCGCTTCGGCGCCACCGTGCTGCTCACCAGCCACTACATGGCCGACATCACCGCCCTGTGCCCCCGGGTGCTGCTGATCCACGAGGGCCACCTCTTCTACGACGGCAGCCTCGAGACGCTCACCCAGCGGCTGGCGCCCTGCCGGGAGGTGCGCCTGGAGCTGCATGCACCCATGGGGGCCGAGGCCTTCGCCAGCTACGGCGAGGTCGAGGCCATCGAGGGCCGGGAGGTGCGGCTGCTGATCCCGCGGGAGCGGCTCACCGAGCAGGTGGGTCGCTTGCTGGCCGACCTGGCCGTGGTCGACCTGTCGGTGTCCGACCCACCGATCGAGGACATCATCGGCCGGCTGTTCCATCAGGGGGCCCTGGCATGAGCGGGGTCCCTGGCCTGCGCCGCCCCCTGCGCCAGCGGCTGGGCCACGCCCGCCGCATCGCCGCCGTGCTGCTCTCCAGCCAGTACGCCTACATGCTCGAGTACCGGGCCGAGATCGTGCTGTGGGCGCTCTCGGGGGTGCTGCCGTTCATCATGCTGGGCCTGTGGAGCGCCGTGGATGCCGGCGGCGGGCTGGGGATGAGCTCCCTGCAGCTGGCCCGCTACTTCCTGTCGGCGTTCGTGGTGCGCCAGTTCACGATCGTGTGGGTGATGTACACCTTCGAGGAGGACAACCTCAACGGCCGCCTGTCCCCGTATCTGCTCCAGCCCCTGCCCCTGGTGTGGCGCTACGTGGCCGCCCACCTCTCGGAGCAGGCCACCCGGCTCCCCTTCGTGGCGCTGCTGGTGGGACTGTTCTTCCTGCTCTATCCCGCCGCCTTCTGGTGGCCCTCGCTGCCATCGCTGCTGCTGACGCTGCTGGCCACCCTGGCGGCCTTCGCCCTGCGCTTCCTGATGCAGTTCACCCTGACGATGGTGTGCTTCTGGAGCGAGAAGGCCAGCGCCCTGGAGCGCCTCCTCTATCTGCCCTACCTCTATCTCTCCGGCCTGGTGGCCCCCCTGGCCCTCTATCCCGAGGGGGTGCGCAACTTCGCCTTCTGGACCCCCTTTCCGTACATGGTGGATGTGCCCGCCAGGATCCTGGCCGGTGAAACCGTGCCGG
This sequence comes from Cyanobium sp. Candia 9D4, assembly GCF_024346155.1. Taxonomy (NCBI): domain Bacteria; kingdom Bacillati; phylum Cyanobacteriota; class Cyanophyceae; order Synechococcales; family Prochlorococcaceae; genus Cyanobium; species Cyanobium sp. Candia 9D4. The sequence goes on from NZ_JAGQCK010000012.1 coordinate 37,840, forward strand.
TGCTCCAGAGTTTCGCGGCCATGGCCGCATGGGCCGCCCTGCTGCTGCCGATCAACCTGCTGCTGTGGCGGCGGGGCCTGCGCCACTATTCGGCCATGGGGGCGTGATGGGCCGCTATCTCACCACCCTGCGGGTGTTCTGGATCGCCTCGCTGACGGCCGAGCTGGAGTACCAGGCCAATTTACTGATCGAGCTGGTGGCCACGGCCGGCAATCTCGTGGGCAGCATCTTCGTGCTGTCGCTGTTCTACGGGCGCGGCCAGTCCCTGGGGGGCTGGAGCTGGGAGGGGGCCCTGGTGGTCCTGGGGGTCTACACCCTGCTGGAGGGGATCACCAGCACCCTGCTGCAGCCGAATCTCAGCACGATCGTGGCCCACGTGCGCACGGGCAGCCTGGATTTCGTCCTGCTCAAGCCGATCGACAGCCAGTTCTGGCTCTCGGCCCGCACCTTCTCCCCCTGGGGGCTGCCCGGCATCGCCCTGGGGGCCGGCCTGATCGGCTACGCCGCCTGGAAGGCCGGCGCCACCCCGGCGCCCCTCACCCTGCTGGGGGCGGCCCTGATGCTGGTGGCCAGCCTGATGATCCTGTACAGCCTCTGGTTCGTGCTGGCGGCCAGCAGCATCTGGTTCGTGAAGATCTGGAACGCCACCGAAGTGCTGCGCAGCGTGCTGGTGGCGGGCCGCTTTCCGGTGAGCGCCTTCCCGGCCGGCCTGCGGGCCTTCTTCACCTTCATCGTGCCGGTGGCCTTCCTCACCACCGTGCCGGCCGAGGCGATCCTGGGACGGGCCTCCGGCCCCTGGCTGCTGGCCGGTGGCGCGGTGGCCATCGCCTCGGTGCTGGTGAGCCGCCGCTTCTGGCAGTTCGCCCTGCGCTTCTACACCTCCGCCTCCAGCTGAATGGAGCCCCTCGTCCCCCTGCCTCTGGAGGAACTGCCGGAGCTTCCCCCGCTGGCCCTGGCGGTGGTGGGCCACGTGGAGATGGTGAGCTTCATCGGCGTGGACCATCTGCCGGCGGCCGGCGAGATCCTCCATGCCGAGGATTTCTGTGAGCTGCCCGCCGGTGGCGGTGCCGTGGTGGCCGTGCAGATGGCCCGGCTCACGGGAGCGCGGGTTCCTTTCTTCACCGCCCTGGGCGAGGACGCCCTAGGGCGCCGGGCCGCCGAGGAGCTCGAGGCCCTGGGACTGGAGCTGCACATCGCCTGGCGGGCGGCCCCGACCCGGCGGGGCCTCACCTTCATCGACGCCGCCGGCGAGCGCACGATCACGGTGATCGGCGAGCGGCTGATGCCCACCGCCGCCGATGGACTGCCCTGGGACCGGCTGGCTCAGACCGACGGCGTCTTCGTCACCGCCACCGATGCCGGCGGCCTGCGGCTGGCGCGGCGGGCCCGGGTGCTGGCCGCGACGCCGCGCGTGCGGCTGGCGGCCCTGCGGCAGGCGGGTGTGACCCTCGACGCCCTGATCGGCAGCGCCACCGACCCCGGCGAGGCCTACCGGCCCGAGGATCTCGATCTGCCGCCACGGCTGCGCATCGGCACCGAGGCCGAGCGGGGCGGGGTGCTGGTTCCCGGCGGCCGCTATGCCGCCGTGCACCGCACGGGGCCGGTGCGGGATGCCTATGGCGCCGGCGACAGCTTCGCCGCCGGCGTCACCACCGCCCTGGCCGCCGGCTGGGACCTGCGGCAGGCGATCAGCCTCGGCGCCCACTGCGGGGCGGCCTGCCTTGATGGCCGCGGGCCCTACGCCAGCCAGCTGCGGCTCAGCCGCCGCTGACCAGCAGCAGCAGGCGGTTGCCCTCCGGATCGGCCAGCCAGGCCTCGGCCCCGAAGGGTTCCTGCCGCGGCGGCTCCACCGGCACCGCGCCCAGGGCCAGCACCACGGCGAGCCAGTCGTGGAGCACCTGCAGGGGCGGGGCCTCACCCGCCGGGCGGGAGAAACAGAGGGCCAGCCGGCCTTCGGCGCGGGGGCGGGGACGCTGCCGAGAGGGGGCGTAGATCTCCAGATGGCCCCCTCCCGGCCAGGGCAGACGCCAGTGGCTGGAGCTGAAGCCCCTCAGGGGGTCCGTCCCCAGCAGGGCGCCGTAGAAGGCGGCCAGCCGCTCGGGGGCATCGGCGGCCAGCACCAGGAAGGGCGCCGGGGCGGGGGGCGTCATGACGGAAGCAGCCGGGGCTCGCCACCATGGCAGCAGAACGGATCCCCGGTGGCCATGGCGGTGCAGGTGCTGAACGAGGCGGAGCGGCGCAAGCTGGACAGCTCCGATGACGCCCTCTTCTATGCCGAACCCCGCTTCGTGCAGCACCTCGACGCTGCCTTCCGCCGCCGGCTGACGGCGCTCTACCGGGAGCGGATCCCCCCCTGCGCGGTGGTGCTGGATCTGATGAGCAGCTGGGTGAGCCACCTGCCGGAGGACATCACCTATGAAGAGGTGATCGGCCATGGCCTCAACGGGGCCGAACTGGCGGCGAACCCGCGACTGGATCGGTACTGGTTGCAGAACCTCAACCAGGACCAGCACCTGCCCCTGGCGGACGCCAGCGTCGATGCGATCCTGATGGTGGCGGGCTGGCAGTACCTGCAGCGCCCCGAGCCGGTGGCGGCCGAACTGCTGCGGGTGGTGCGCCCCGGCGGCCAGGTGATCGTGGCCTTCTCGAACCGGATGTTCTTCCAGAAGGCCCCCCAGATCTGGACCGACGGCAGTGACCGGGACCATCTGGCCTATGTGAGCCGGGTGCTGCAGGCCCAGGGCTGGCCGGCACCGCAGCTGATCGCCGAGCCGACCCGGGCCGAGGGGCCCATGGGCTGGCTGGGGGGGCAGGGGGATCCCTTCTTCGCCGTGGTGGCCGAAAAACCGACGCCATAGGTCCTGCCGATGTCCGAATCCCTCCCGTCACCGAAACCAGTGGAGCCGCTGCCCCCCTGGCGAGCGCTGCTGCGCGGCGCCCTGGAGCGGCAGGGCCGCTCCCCCCAGGCCCGCTGGCTGCAGCTGGCGTCCGTGGCGGCGGACGGCACCCCGCGGGTGCGCACCCTGGTGTTCCGCTGCTGGGCCGGCGCGGCCTGCCTCGACCTGCTCACCGACCGTCGCAGCGCCAAGAGTGGCGAGCTCGCCGGCACCGCCCCTGTGGAGCTTTGCTGGCTGCTGCCCAGGGCCCGCAGCCAGTTCCGTCTGCGGGGCCAGCGGCTGCCGCTCGATGGCGACGAGGAGCAACGGGCCCTGACCTTCCACTGGCAGGCCCTCACCCCCCGGGGCCGGGCCCTGTGGGGCTGGCCGGCGCCGGGGGAACCCCTCCAGAGCGTGGGCCCGTTCCCGCGGGAACTGGGGGAGGACACCCCGCGTCCGGAGCACTTCGAGCTGCTGCGGGTGCGGCTGCAGCGGGTGGAGCTGCTGGAACTGAGCGGTCACCCGCACCGGCGCCGCCACTGGCGGGCCGACGACGGCTGGCAGGAGGAGTGGCTCAATCCCTGAACTGGTTCCCTGAATCGCGTCCTTGAGCTGAGCCCGGGAGCTTGCCCCGCCGCCGCGGCAGCCACAGTTAACAGATCGTTACATTATTGTGGGGGAAAGCGAGCGACCCATGCTGGATGCCCTGTTTCCCATCGTTTACATGGTGAGCTTCGCGGTGATCGCCGGCGGGGCCTTCGCCCTGATGACCCAGAACCTGCGCAGCGCCGCCTCCACCCCCTCGCCACGGCAGCGCCACCCGGAAGCACCGGCCCAGGGCGAGGAGGTGCTCTACGTCGACCTCAGCCGAGAGAGGCTCGAGAAGCTCTACGAGCAGGCCGGCTGAGGCCGCCGCTCAGGCCGGGAAAACAGTGATGTTCGCCATCTCCCGGTAGGTGTCATCGGCCATGGCATCCACCCGGAACGCGGTCCAGGTGGCGAAGGGTTCCGGATCACTGGCGGCCACCGGCCATTCGATGCGCCGCTTCTGATACGTGAGCCCCACACAGGTCAGAGCCTGGTCGTCAGCCATCAGGGACCAGAGCAGCTGCAGGTCGCTGCGCTGATAGGCGACAGGCCCCTCCTGCAGGCAGGAATCGGCGGGGTAGCCAGGGGAGAGCTCGAGGGCGCGTTGATTTTCCCAGCAGAGATAGTCGCCGTTCTCCGTGGGGTAGAACCAGCAGGTCTCGTTGTCCGCTTCCCTCAGGGAGAACTGGTCGAGACAGCGGACCGACGCGATCGCCAGGCCCTCGGCCGGATGGCCTCCGTTCGGCGGCCGCACCGGGCCGCTGAGCTCGTAGGCGCCAAGCCAGAGGGCGCGGGGCTCGAGGTGGGGCACCACCGCATCGCAGATCAGCCGCCGCGCCGGAACCGGATCTGCAGGCGGCACCGGATCTGCAGGCGGGACCGCCGGCTCCTCGGGGCAGGGGGAGGGGCGCAGGGGCTCGAAGGGGTCGGCCCCACTGACGTTGGCCTGGCCGGCGCTCACCAGGTCGTCCAGGTTGAGGGATGTCTCGCCGGGCACCCGGAACATGCGCAGGGCAATGCCGCTGCGGACGCCGAGACGCTGGGCCGCCAGTAGGTCCTCCCAGGCGGCGCCGTCACCGGGAAGGCCTCCCTCGGGAGCCAGTACGAAGACGAGAGCGTGCGCCATGGGGAAGCGGGGGGAACGCCGCAGACATCAAAGCCCGGATGGCAGAACCACCCGGGCCGATGCGGACGAAGGCAGGAGCCAGACTCAGCCGAGGCCGATCTGGGCAAGGATGCCCTGGCCGGTGAGGATTTCGGTGCCGAGGCCGATCACGAAGCCGAGCATGGCGAGGCGGCCATTCCAGGTTTCAGCGAAGGCGACGAAGCCGAAGCGGGTGGTGGAGTCAGACATGGGTGGGTTCGTTGCGAAACTTGAAGGGAGTGTAAACGATCGTGAAGCGTTGTGACTGTCGTCAACGATGCCGTCGGCGACCCAGGGGCTCGATCCACTCCTCCAGCACCCCGGCGGCCGGGGCCGGCGAGGCGATGGCTTCGGAGGCGTCGGCCGTGGGGGCCAGGCGACAGCCCAGCTGGATGTCCCCCTGGTCAAGCAGGCGGCCCAGCCGCAGGGCCGTGGCCTCCTCCAGCCGGGAGAAGCGGTCCTGGCCGTGGGTGAGCCAGGAGAGCTCGGCGGGGGTGATGACGCCAGTGGACAGGGATTCGAGGTAGAGCTCGCCGACCGTCATGGCTGATGTAACGGAACGTGAAGATTGTGGCGCGGCTTCCGGGCAACCGCGGACCGCGGCGGAACGCGCCAGAGGCTGCGGCTGGAGGGCCGCTCACGGCCGACACAACACAAGCTTTACAATTCTTAAGACGTTCATCGGGGGCGGGTCTGGCTGACCTGTCCTTTTTTTTTGGCGCGCTGCCCGGGTGGCCGCACCAGGATGGGGGGGCAGTCGGCGGCCGGGCGGATGGAGACGGAAACGGTGCTGCCCCTGGCCGGGGCGGCGGTGCTGATCGTGATGGTGGTGGTGGGCGTGGTGGTGGTGGTGCTGCGGCCCAGCGACCTGCCGAAACGCTGAAACGGACTCCTGGGCTGTGGTGATGGCGCTTCAGGTGGTCTGGTTCAAGCGCGATCTGCGCCTCGCCGACCACCGCCCCCTGGTGGAAGCGGCCCGGCGCGGACCGGTGCTGCCCCTCTACGTGGTCGAACCGGAGCTGTGGCGCCAACCGGACAGCTCGGGCCGCCAGTGGAGCTTCTGCCGGGAGGCGCTGGAGGAGCTGCGGCAGGCGCTGGCCGAACGGGGGCAGCCGCTGGTGGTGCGGGTCGGCGAGGTGGTGGCCGTGCTGGAGGCCGCCCACCGCCGCCTTGGTATCGCCGGCCTCTGGAGCCACCAGGAGACCGGCAACCTCTGGACCTATGCCCGGGACCGGCGGGTGGCCGCCTGGGCCCGCGAACGGGGGATCCCCTGGCAGGAGGTGGCCAGCTTCGGGGTGACCCGGGGACGACGGGATCGCCGCGGCTGGGCCCGGGACTGGGAGCGGCGCATGGCCGAACCGCTGCTGGAGGCGCCCGTCGCCCTGCCACCCCTGGCGGGGATCGCCCCCCGGGAGCTGCCCAGCGCCGCCGATCTGGGCCTGGCGGCGGACCCCTGTCCGGCCCGGCAGCGGGGTGGTCGGCGGGCCGGCCTTGAGCTGCTGGATGGCTTTCTTCGCCAGCGGGGCCGGAGCTACCACCGCCGGCTCTCCAGTCCCCTGACGGCCTTCGAGGGCTGCTCGCGGCTCTCGCCCCACCTGGCCTGGGGCACCCTGTCGATGGGGGAGGTGACCCAGGCCACCCGGGCCCGACGGGCGGCCCTGGCGACGGTGCCGGCCGAGGTCGCCGCGGGCTGGCCCCGGGCCCTGGACGCCTTCCTGTCACGCCTGCACTGGCACTGCCACTTCATCCAGAAGCTGGAGAGCGAGCCAACGATCGAGGTCCTGGAGCTCCACCCCGCCACCCGCCACCTGCGCGTCACCGACCCCGGGCGGCTGGCGGCCTGGAGCGAGGGGCGCACCGGGGTGCCGTTCGTGGATGCCTGCATGCGCGCCCTGCGGGCCAGCGGCTGGATCAACTTCCGCATGCGGGCGATGCTGCTGTCGTTCGCCAGCCATCACCTCTGGATCGACTGGCGCGACAGCGGCCTGCACCTGGCCCGCCAGTTCGTGGACTACGAACCCGGCATCCACTGGAGCCAGTGCCAGATGCAGAGCGGCACCACGGGCATCAACACGATCCGGATCTACAACCCCATCAAGCAGGGCCGCGACCACGACCCCGAGGGTGCGTTTCTGGGGCGCTGGCTGCCGGAACTGGCCGGGGTGCCCGCGATCTGGCGCCACGAGCCATGGCGGATGGATTCGGCCACCCAGGCCGCCAGCGGCTGCCGCATCGGCCTCGACTACCCGGCCCCGATCGTGGAGGTGGCCGCCGCCGCCCGGGAGGCCCGGGAACGGCTCTGGGGCCTGCGCCGCCAGCCCGGCTTCGGCGACGCCGCCGATGCGATCCAGGAACGGCACGGCTCGCGCCGCTCGGGCCTACCCCCCTCCGGCAGGGGGAGAAGCGGCGGCAGCCGTCGCCGGCAGCCGCCGGTGGCCGAGGGCCAGCTCAGCCTGGACCTGGGCCTGGACCTGGAGGGTGCTTCACGTTCCTTTACCTAAATCGCCAGAATCTTCATAAATCTCCCGGTGCCATGACCACCACGCTCCTGCTCGAGCTCTTCGCAGGCTTCTTCACCGCCTTCATCGCCCTGTGGGTGCTGGCGCTCAACCGTCCGACGGCCGCCGCACTCGTGCCCAGCAGCCTGGAGGAGCGTGCGGATCCGGCCCCTGCCACCCCCATCGCCGCCACGGTGCGCCAGGCCCTGAAGGCCTACGTCCTGCGGGAGGGACGGCTGGCCAACCTCGGACTGCTGATCCTCCGCCTGGCGATCGGGGCGATGATGATCCACCACGGCCAGGACAAGCTGGCCGACCCGCAGGCCTTCGCCACCAACTACGTGGTCCCCCTGCACCTGCCCTTCCCCCTGGTCCTCGCCCACGTGGCGGGCTACTCGGAAATCTTCGGCAGCTGGCTGCTGATTCTCGGTCTGCTGTCCCCTCTCGGGGCCCTGGCCCTCACCGGCACGATGGCCGTGGCCTCCTACCACCACATTCTCACCAGCGGTTTCAACATCTACGTGCTGGAGCTGGTGGTGCTCTATCTGGGCGGCAGCCTGGCCCTGCTGCTGGTCGGCCCGGGCCGCTACTCGTTTGATGCCGGCATCGTCGCGGGGCTGCTGGAGGACACCGGCGATTCCCTCGCTGTCGAGGACGTTGCAACGGAAGAGACCCCGGCTTACGGACTGATGGGGGAAGGGGCCTGAGGGCCCTCCAGCCACCGTCCTGACCAGGTCCGGTGGGAGCGTTCAGGGATTGGCCGTGGATGGCTCGGATCCCCTCGCCTTGCCTGCGGACAACCGGGGTGCTCCCCCCCCAGCGGAGCTGCACCCCGCCCCCGACATCCCAGGCGGTGCCGGCGCCATAGAACCCGGCGCCGCCTCGGATGAAGAACGTGGTGTTGTCCTTCAGGGTGTAGGCCAGGCCCGCCTGCAGTCCCAGTCCACCGCTCTGGCTGATGGGGCCCGCGGGCAGCGTGGTGGCCAGAGCGGTTTCGTCCGTGACCCCATTGGGAGGGACCTGGCCCAGAAATCCTGCCCCCAGCCAGCTGAGGCGCACCGAGGGCGTGAGCAGATTCCTGCCCTGGGGCAGGGGGGCCCTCCAGGTGACACCGATGTCGGCGGTGCCGACGGTGCTGCTGGAGGCGGGCACACTCCAGAAGCGGTTGGTGAACCCGTCGAAGACCGTCGCACCCCCCAGCGAGAGGCTGGTCAGGGTGAGCAGAGCGCTGGGTTCGAGAACCTGACGATCGGACAGCCGGATCCTGCCCCCGACATGGGTGGCCAGATGGAGAGCGCTGCCGCCGACCGAGGCCGTGCTGTAGCGGGCACCGATGGCGTTGGAGCTGCTGATGCCGAACGGTTGATCGGTCGTCAGCGCATCGCCTCCCAGGGCCGCCCCGACGAACCAACGGGGTTTGGAGAACTGCATCAGCACCCCGCCACCAGCCAGGGTGCCGTTGGCGGAGCGGCCTTCGAAGGGGACACCGACATCACTGACAGCGCCTGCCTCCGCCTGAAGCGATCCGAAGCGACCGAAGGCGCCGATCACCAGATCGCCCAGGGCGTAGTCGAGACGCAGACCCGTCTGGGCCCCGCCCGCCGATGAGGGGCCGCCGGCGACACCGCCCAGGAGGGGACCGCCGAAGCCATTGGCGAACACCTGAAACCGCCAGCCGTCCCGCGCACCGAAGTAGCCCCCCGGCTGAACACTGAAGCGGAAGGCTGAGGCGGAAGGCCCCTCGGCCTCCGGGGCGGCCAGGGGGGAGGACTCACGCACCTTCTGGGGCAGGGGCTCCAGCAGATCACGGCTGAAGCTGCGCCAGCCCATGCCCATCCCCAGGGGAAGCAGCCGTGCATCGAGTCGGTCGACATCGACCCGCAGGGGGAGGATCGGCGCGGCGGGGCCTGGCGCCACCGAGGCCGCCGGCGAAGGCGACGGGGTGGACGGCGAAGGCGTCGGGGGCAGTGGGGTGACGGGGGGCAGGCAGAACTCCGCCTCGGTTCCATCGGGGCAGGTCGCCGCGCGGGCCGGGCCGATGGCGACGGCCGCTGCGAGGACGAAGCAAGGAAGGAGGGAGAGGGGACCTCCGATGGACTTCGAAGACCGGGCGGAAGCGGGGGACAGCGAGACCGGGGATTCAAGGCCATAGAGACACCGAAGCAAGTTTCTGATCACACTTTTGTTTTCGATTTCCTAGCGATAAACCGCGTATGTCGTGGCTGAAAACGTGTTTTCTTGGGGCGCTATAAAGATTTTCTACGACAGCTTTAATGTTCTTAACCCGTGATTTCTAGAACTTCCCCGTGACATCGAAACAGCCCATCTCCTGTTCATGCTCCTGACAAGTGAGGTCGGTGGAATAAGATCCCGACAACGCGAACTGTTGGCCAGATCAAGGCATGAACATCCTCAGGCTTGAGCTCCTGGCAGGACTTTCGGGTCAAGCCAGTCTTTCCGCTGCGGCCTGGAGCGAACCCCTGTATCGACAGTTCGTGCCGCAACAATCTCTCGATCTGACCCTGCCGGGAGACATCGAGCGGCTCTGGACCAGCGCCCTGTCGAACGTCAACAGAATCCTCGAAGACCTACCCCTCCGGGATGACTATGAGGATCTGCTGAATGAGTCGTTCGCCACCGCCGGCACCGATTCCGATCAGTTCCAGTCCCGGGTGATTTCGCTCGCTCAGGTGTTGCGGGGGCCAGGCCTTCAGCTGGCGATCGAACGGCGCAGCGGAGAGGAACTCTCAGGCGCCAGCGGTGCCTACACACCCGGCGATCCTGATGGGCGGCAGAGGATCTACATCAATGCCAACTGGCTGTCCCTGGCCACCTCCGTGGAGGCCATCCAACGCGTCCTGCTGGAGGAAGTGGGTCACGCCATCGATCAGTGGCTGAACGGCCCCCTTGATACCCGGGGGGATGAGGGCGCCCTGTTCGCCGCCCTGGTCACCGGTGCTCCCCTGGTTGAGGCGCAGCGGGCGGCGATCCTGGCCGACAACGACCAGCACCAGCTCCTGATCGATGGCCGCTGGCTGGCCGCGGAGTTCGCCGCCGCCCCGGTGCTGAGCGACAGCTTCGTCGGCACCCGCATCACCGCCGAGGACACCCCCCTGGCCATCACCGGCCTGAGCGTGGCCGACAGCGACAACGGTGGGGGCCCCATCACGCTGCGGCTGCGGATCACCACCACGGGGGGCACCGCCACCCTGGCCAGCGCCGCCCTGATCACCAGCGGCAGCAACGGCAGCGCCGATCTCACCCTGGAAGGCAGCCTGGCCGCCATCAATGCGGCGATCGCCAGCCTCCTGTTCACGCCGGCGGCCAACGCCAACAGCGTCAACACGCCGCTGGCGCCCAGCCTCACCCTGACCGCCACCGATCTCACCAATGACGACGGCCCCATCAGCCTCACCACCGGGCCGATCCAGGTCACCCCGGTCAACGATGCCCCCACCCTGGTCACCAGCCCCCTGGTGGTGGCGGAAGGCGGCACTTCCAACTTCACGCTGGCGAACTTCACCCTCTCGGATGTGGACAACCTGCCCGAGCAGGTGATCTACCGGATCACCTCCCTGCCGGGCAAAGGAACCATCAGGCTCAATGGCAATCCCCTGGTGGTGGGCTCCAGCTTCTCAGGCAGCTTCAGGGGAAGTTTCACCTACACCCATGACGGCTCCCAGGTGCTGCCCGGGGTGATCGCCGGCAGCGACAGTGATGCCGTCACCGTCTCCGTCGACGATGGAGCCGGCGGGCGGATCGCTTCGGCGACCGTGCCGATCAGCCTCACCCCCGTCAACCAGGCACCGGCCGTGAGTGGCTCGGTTGCCGTCTTCGAGGGCCAGCGGGGGGTGCCGGTCACCCTCAGCATCAGTGATGCCGACCAGGCCGCGGGCGTGGCCCACACGGTCGTGATCACCTCCCTGCCCCTGCGCGGCACGCTCCGCTACAACGGCACCCCGATCACGGCACCGTTCACCCTTCCTTCGCTGGCGGGCCTCACCTACGACCACGACGGCAACGACCTCAACGGCGGCTTCCCCCCGAACGAGAGCTTCGGCGTCCGCGTCAGCGACGACGGCGGCGGCCAGGGAACCGGCGGGGTGCTCAGCGGCAACGCCGTCATCACCCTGGCGGTGCAGCGGGTCAACGATGACCCCACCCTCACCGCCAACAACCCGATCGTCACCCCCACCGGCAGCACGGCGATCACGGCCGCCGCCCTGAGGGTCAGCGATGCGGATTCGCCGTCCTCCAACCTCACCTACACCCTTACGGCGGCAGCGGATCCGGCCCGGGGGCAGCTGCAGGTGTTCCGTGGCGGCACTTGGGTGGGCCTGCTCAGCGGCGGCAGCTTCAGCCAGGACGACATCGACACCGGTCGGCTGCGGTTCAACTTCGTCAACGGCACCCCATCGGGCACCACGGCGGACTTCACGTTCACGGTGGAGGACGGCGCCATCGGCCTGCTTCCCGGCGGCTTCACCCAGACCCGCGACGGCGGCATCCACACCAACAGCTCGCCCCAGCCCCTGCCGGGGGATCCGCTGACGCCGATCAGCTTCAGCCTCACCTACCGCAATCCCCTCGGCACCAGCAGCAGCGGCGGCGGCAACGCGCCCACCACCCTGCCAGCCAATGCCGCCCCCAGCCTGGCCACCAACAACCTGCTGCGCACCAGTGAAGGTGCCACGGTGACGATCCGGGCGACGGATCTGGCGATCAGCGACAGCGACAGCAACCCGGCCGAGCGGGTCTACCGGCTCACGGCCGCGCCCGCAGGAGGCAGCCTGCAGCGCAACGGCGTGGTCCTCAACAACCTGGACGTCTTCACCCAGGACGACATCAACAACGGGCGGCTCACCTTCGTGCACGGTGGAGGGGAAGTCTTCGATTCCGGCTTCCGCTTCAACATCAGTGATGGCCGCAGCGTCGTCAGCAACGGAGCCAGCGATTTCCGCTTCGCGATCCGGGTCACGCCGATCAACGATGCCCCCAGCGCCAGCGTCAGTGGCAGCACCAGCCTGCTGGTGGAAGGGGGCACCTTGACCTTCAACAGTTCCAGCCCCGGACCGCTGCTGGGGGCGGCGGAGCGCCGCGACATCACCATCGCCGACGTGGATGGTTCGGGACAGCAGGTGTTCGCCGGAGCTCCCGGCAACCCCAACCCCGGCGCCGATGCCCTCTGGGATCCGGGCAGCTTCTCCCAGGCCGACACAGCCGACCAGCGACGGCTGCGGATCGACACCCTGCCAGCCAACGGCGTGCTCGAGTTCGACGCCACCGGCAGCGGCGCCTGGACCGTGATCGGCGATGGCAGCGGCGGCAGCCTCAATCGCGCCACGCTCCGCCTCAGCCAGAGCCAGCTGTCGGCGGGGCGTCTGCGCTACCGCCACAGCGGCAACGACGGGCCCGGGGAACTGGCCGACAGCTTCGTCTTCACCCCCCTCGACCGCTTCGACGCCCCCGGCGCCCCGGTGACGGTGCCCCTGACGATCGCGCCCCTGAACGACCCGCCGGCTGAGATCGAAAACACCCCCCTCACCGTGGCGGAAGGTTCCCGCGGTGTGATCACTGGAAGCGCCAGCAGCAGCACGGCACTCCGGCTGGCGTACGGCGATTCCGATAACAGTCCGATCCAGCGCCAGTACCGGATCACGTCCCCCACCAGCAACGGTCGACTGTTCCTCAACGGCCGTGCCCTGGGTGTGAACAGCGTGTTCACCCAGGCCGATCTCGACAACAACCTGATCACCTACCTGCACGACGGGACCGAGACCAGCAGCGATGCCTTCAGCTTCCGGGTGAGCGACGGCGGTGGCGACAACCCGATCAGCGGTGCCACCAACGAAATTCCCGGCACCTTTGTCATCGCCGTCACGCCCGCCAACGACCTGCCCAGCCTGAGTTCCCCGGGCTCCCTTGACGTCTTCGGCAGCGGCTCCACCCCGGTGGCCGTGGCCAGCGGCGGGCTGCTGCGCGCCACCGACAGCGATCTGGACACGATCGGGAGCGGAGAAACCGATGTGCTGCGGATCGAGGCCCAGCTGCTCGATGGGGCCAATGCGGTGGTGCCCTCCGGGCTGATCTCCTTCACCTCAGCCAATCCCAGCTCAGCGCGGGCCTTCCTGAGCGGCAAGGGCAGCAACAGCCTGGTGGTGCAGGGCACCCGCAGCGAAATCCATGCGGTGCTCGCCAGCCTCACGGTGGCCTTCGGCGCCGACCTGGACGCCAGCAGCCTCAAGTTGCGGGTCAGTGTCGACGACCGCCTCTACAGCGCCGTGGGCGTCCTGGGGGTGGGGGCCAATGGTGGACCGGTGAACCAGAACGATGGGGCCGGCAATCCGGTGCCCATCGGCGCCGCCAGCAACCGGATCAGCCGCGACATCGCGCTGACGGCCTCCAACCTCAACGATCTGCCCACGATCACCAACCCCACGCTCTTCAGCGTCAACGAGGACGCCAGCGTCAGCTTGGGCGGCTTCGTGCTGGCCGACGCCGACAGCTTCGGTCGCAACGTGACCGTGCAGGTGCAGCTGTTCCGCGATGCCGCGCGAACGGTTCTGGCCAATGCCACCAGCGAAGGGCGGCTGCTGCTGGGCGCCATCGCCGGCCTGAGCACCGCCAGCGGCGATGGCACCAACACGATCACCCTCACCGGCCCGCTGGGCGCGGTGCAGACCGCCCTCAACCTGCTGCGCTTTGCGGGGGCCCCCGACTTCAACGGTGCCGGTGGTGGCCTGGGGAACCTGTATCTGCGCACCAGCCTCACCGATTTCGGCCACGCCAATGTGCCGGCGGGCAACCGGGTGACCGTCGACAACAGCGTGCGCATCACCCCGGTCAACGATGCGCCAGTGCTGGCGGTTCCCGCCAACACCGTGATCGCCAGCGGCACCTTCGTCGACATCAGCAGCGGCTTCGCCGTCCAGGACACCAGGGACACCAGCCAGGGGGCCACCGATGACATCCGGGTGACCCTGAGCGCCACCGACGCCGGCAGCGCCTACGGCACCCTGCTGATCCGGAACGCCAACGGCGCCACCCTCACCAGCAACGGCACGGCCAGCCTGCAGGTGCGCGGGACGCGGGCCCAGGTGCAGGCGGCCCTGAACACCCTCCGTTACACCCCGGCCAATCCCAACGTGGATCGGGTGGTGACGATCACCGCCACCGCCTTCGACGTCGACAACGGGGCCGAGGGCGTGGGGGTGACCGGCAACAACACCAGCGTCGCGTCCTTCACGGTGAACGTGTCGGCCACCAACGAGGCCCCGGTGCTGACGGTGCCGGCCACCCGCATCGTGGTCGAGGACAGCTCCGCCAACGCCTTCAGCGGCGCCAACCTGATCAGCTTCACCGACCCCGACGACTTCGGCGCCCTCGAGCGACTCACCCTCAGCGTCAACCGCGGCAGCATCAACCTGGTCAGCCGCACGGGACTGACCCGGACAGCGGGAAATTACGGCACCGGTTCGCTGACGGTGACCGGCACCAAGGCCAACCTCAACGCGGCCCTGGCCTCGCTCACCTACACCCCCACGGCCAACTTCCACGGCAGCGCCACCCTGACGGTGACCGTCAATGACCAGGGCAGCACCGGCAGCGGCGGCGCCCGGCAGGACGTGAAGACCGTGGCCTTGACGGTGACGCCGCTCAACGACCAGCCCGTCGCCAGCACCAACGTCGTCCTGCCTGCCATTTCGGAAGACGTCGCCGCCGGCGCCATCGCCGGCACCACCCTCAGCAGCCTGGGCTTCGGCTACACCGACGCCACCGATAACCAGACCGCCCGCGGCGGCGGCAACACCGCCACCCCCTTCTCCTTCCTTGCCGTCGTCGGCTCCACGAGCTACACCGCCGCCCAGGGGGTCTGGCAGATCTCCACCTCCGCCACGCCCAACCCCGCCGTCCCCGGCGACTGGATCAACCTCCCCAGCGCCGGTCTCTCCACCAGCGCCGCCCTCGTCTTCAGCGCCGCCAGCCGGGTCCGGTTCCTGCCTGCCGCCAACTTCCACGGCACCCCCGGCCGCCTCCTGGTGCGTCTTGCTGATGCCAGCGCCCCCCTCACCACCAGCGTTTCGGCCACCAGCAGCTTCAACCTCGCCACGGCCGGCGGCACCACCAGCACCGGTGCCTGGAGCGCCGTCAACCGCACCATCGGCACCAGCGTCACCAACATCAACGACCGGCCCACGGCCACCGCCGCCAGCCTCGCCGCCACCACCGAGGACAACCCCAACCCGCCCGGCGCCACCATCGCCGCCCTCGGCTTCGGCTTCAGGGATGCGGCCGACGACCAGCGCGCCGTCACCGGCGGCGCCAATGCCGCCACCGCCTTCGGGGGCATCGCCATCACCGGCAATGCCGCCACCGCCAACCAGGGCGTCTGGCAGTACAACCTCAACACCGGCTCCGGCTGGGTCACCATCGGCTCCCCCTCCGACAGCGCCGCCCTGCTGCTGCCCACCTCCGCCTCGCTCCGCTTCCTCCCCAGCAGCCCGAATGCCAACGGCACCCCGGGCGGCCTTACCCTCCGCGTCGCCGACACCCCCCTGGCCTTCAGCGCCGCCACCAACCTCACGGCCCTGCTGGGGCCCACCGGCCGCTACTCGGACCCCACGTCCCTGGCCACCACCGTCACCCCCGTCAACGACGTGCCGGCCTTCAGCAAGGGGGCGGATCAGGTGCTGCTGGAGGACGCCGGCGCCCAAAGCGTGGTCGGGTGGGCCACGGGCCTGAGCCGCGGCGGCGGCAGCGATGAAGCCGCCCAGGCCCTGAACTTCCTGGTCACCAACAACAACAGCGCCCTGTTCAGCGTCCAACCCACCATCGACGCCAGCGGGCGACTCACCTACACCCCGGCGGCCAACGCCAGCGGCACGGCCACCGTTTCCGTGCGCCTTCGCGACAGCGGCGGCACCGCCAATGGCGGCGTCGACACCAGCGCCATCCAGACGTTCCTGATCACGGTGACGCCGGTCAACGACGATTTCACCGACGCCAACGAAACCCGCTCCATCGCCGAGGACAGCGGCACCGCCACGGGCAGCCTCCTGGTCGGCACCACCAGCCCCGATGGCCCGGTCTCGATCGCTTCGTTCTCCATCGCCGGCCTGAGCGGTCCCTTCCCCCTCGGCAGCCCGACCACCATCGCCGGCGTCGGCAGCCTCACCATCGCCGCCAAC
>NZ_JAGQCK010000013.1:0-51449 GCF_024346155.1 Cyanobium sp. Candia 9D4
GTCAACACCTTCCGCTTCTCCGCCATTCAGGAAACACCCGGTGATGGCGCCGTCCGCTACAACGGCCCCGATCTCAAGGTCCTCGCCCTCGACAGCTCGGAAGCCTCCTCCCTCATCATCGACACCAGTCAGTCAAGGACGACCGATCCCATCATTGGCGGGGCGTCCCGTGCCCTGGTCGACCCATCAGCTCTCCCCGTAACCGGGGTTGGTGGCACCGACAACTTCCAGGTCCAACCCCTGGTGCAGAACCTGGGAAGCCTCCAGGTTGTTCCGACGTCGGTGGAGGATGTTGCCCTGGGCGTTCTTGGGGTCCAGCAGGATCCGCTGCTCGCCCCCAGACCCGACCTGTTCTGAGCGAACCGTGCACCGGCCGGGACTCACATCCCCGTGATGCAGTACCCGGCATCCACGTAGATCACCTGGCCGGTGATGCCGCTGGCCAGGGGGCTGGCCAAGAAGGCGGCGGTGGCGCCCACCTCGTCCTGGGTGACGGTGCGGCGCAGGGGGGCCTTCGCCTCGACGTTGTGGATCATGTCAAGGATGCCGCCGATCGCCGAGCTGGCCAGGGTGCGGATCGGGCCGGCGCTGATGGCGTTCACCCGCACCTGCTGCTCGGGGCCCAGCTCCGCCGCCAGGTAGCGGACCGAGGCCTCCAGGGCCGCCTTGGCGACGCCCATCACGTTGTAGTTGGGGATCGCCCGCTCGGCGCCCAGGTAGCTCAGGGTGATCACGCTGGCCCCCGGGCTGAACAGGGGCTTGGCGTGGCGGCAGAGGGGCGCCAGGGAATAGGCGCTCACCTCCAGCGCCCGGGCGAAGCCCTCCGGACTGATGGCGCTGAAATCGCCCACCAGCTCGTCCTTGCCGGCGAAGGCCAGGCAGTGAATCAGCACATCCAGCGTTCCCCACTGCTCGGCGATGCGTTGGAACAGGGCCTCGATCTGGGCAGGGTTCTGCACATCGAGGGGCTCGAACAGGGTGGGGTTCAGGGGGGCGGTGAGTTCGCGCACCTTGCCCTCGAAGCGACCCCGGTCGTCCGGCAGGTAGGTGATGCCCAGTTCGCAGCCTGCCGCCGCCAGCTGCTGGGCGATGCCCCAGGCGATCGAGCGGTTATTGGCGATGCCGGTGACGAGAGCCTTCTTGCCGCGCAGATCAAGGAGCATGGGAAACGGAGCGCCGGAGGGCGAAGGAATGCAGTCCGGCGATTCTCCCCCACCCGCGGGGGCCCCCTGCCTGCCCTCGCCCGGGTCCGACGGCGGCCGGCACGGGAGCTGATGGGCCTGATTCCCCAGCGCTGGCCAGAGCGGACGGGCCCGGCCCCGGACCCACCGCCCTGGCCCCCCGTTGGGCCCGAGGGGCCTCCCCTGCTGGTGCTGATCGATCGCCGCGACCCGGACGTCCGGGCGCTGCGCCCCCCCCTGGGGGATCTGCTGGATCCAGGGGAACGGCAACGGCTGGGACGGCTCCGGGGCGAGGGGGATGGCGAGCGCTTCCTGCTCGGTCGCGGCGCCCTGCGGCTGTTCCTGGGGAGCTGGCTGGGGTGCGACCCCGCCGGACTCGTGCTGGGGAGTGGTCCCCATGGCAAGCCGGAGCTGCTCACCGCGCCGCCGGCCGCCCCCCGCTTCAACGTCTCCCATTCGGGTGACCTGATCCTTCTCGGCTTTCACCCCCGGCGGCCGGTGGGGGTGGATGTGGAGCAGCGGCGACCGGTGCCGGAGTGGGAGGGCATCGCCCGCCGCTGCCTGCCGCCGGGGGAGCGGGAGGCGATCGGCCGCCTGCCGGAGCCGCGGCGTGAGCAGGCCTTCCTGGCCGCCTGGTGCCGGCTGGAGGCCCAGCTCAAGGCCAGGGGCCAGGGTCTGTTCGGCCCGCCTCCCGCCCCGGGGGAACCGGCGCCGGTGGTCTGGCCCCTGGTGCTGCCGGAGGGGTACGTGGGCGCCGCGGCCCTGGCCTGAGCCGCTCGGGCCGTGGCCGTCACCAGCCCCCGTGGTCCGTCGCCCCGGGCTCCTCGAGGTCCTCGGGGGTGAGGGGCAGCCCCAGCAGCTGCTTTTCGGCCCTCCGGATCGCCCGGGGATCGCTGAGCAGATCGGGCTCCTCCAGCAGGGGCAGGACCGGCGGCCGGTGGTCGGCCGCCGTCCGCGGCGGCGGCTCCCAGAGGAAGGTGCTGCCCGGGGCCCGCTGGCGGCAGAGCGCCTCCATCTGGCGGCGCAGGGCCAGACGCACCCTGCCCCGCTCCAGGACCTGGAAGAACTCCTCCCGGGGGGCCAGCCCGAAGCTGGTGGGCCGGGGGCCGTTGCCGTCCCGCAGCCGGGCCGCGTCGGGGAGCCAGCGCGGCCGGCAGACCCCGGGGCGGGCGGTGTCCGTCTCGATCCAGATGTGCAGACCCTCGCCGCCCGGCCGGCTCACCACGGCGAGCCCATCGTTGGGCTGGTGTCGCGGCAGGGGATACACCCGGCCGCTGGGGCGCTGATCGGCGGGCACACAGCCGGCGAGCAGGGCCGCCAGAAGCGGCAGGGCCAGCAGGCGCGAGGCCGGCGGGAGGGTCGCCCACGGGCGGCGGGCCAGCGGGCTCGACGGCGGCACGGCGGGAACGGCTCGGTGGCGGCGATGATCCTGACCCGCTCTCCCCCATCCGCTCTGCAGCAAGGGCGGCAGCACAGCCATGGTCCTGACGAGCTCCACCATGCTGCCCCTCGGCACACCCCTGCCGCTGGCCGCCATGCGGGCCGCTCTGCGGCCGGTCACGGGCGGTCCGCTCGCGGCCGCCGCCCTGGCCGGGAGCCCGGTGCTGGTGCTGTTCCTCTGCCCCCACTGCCCGTTCGTGAAGCACGTGGAGACGGAGCTCACCCGGCTGCAGGGCGACCTGGAGGGGCGGGTGAGCCTGATCGGCGTCTGCAGCAACAGCACCGCCAGCCACCCCCAGGACGGGCCGGCGGGGATGGCGGCCCAGGCCGCGGCCTGCGGCTGGACCTTCCCCTACCTGCAGGACCCTGACCAGAGCGTGGCCCGCGCCTTCCGGGCCGCCTGCACCCCGGACGTCTTCCTCTTCGATGGGGCCCACCGCCTCGCCTACCGGGGCCAGCTGGATGGCAGCCGGCCCGGCGGCGAGCCCTGCGACGGCCGGGATCTGCGGGCGGCCGTGACCGCCCTGCTGGAGGGACGGCCGGTGCCGGAACCGCAGCGGCCGGCGATCGGCTGCAACATCAAGTGGCAGGCGGGTGCCGAGCCCCCCTGGTTCAGCGGCTGACGCTTCCAGGGGGCCGGCGGCGGCGGTCGGATCCGCAGGCTTAATGTTGCCGCCATGCATGTGCCCCCCTTCAGTCTCAGCGAGCAACTGCAGCAGCTGGGAGACGCCCTCGATCAGGCCGTCCTGGAGGTCCTGCGCAGTGGCCAGTACATCGGGGGGAGCACCATCAGCGGCTTTGAGGCCGCCTTCGCCGAGGCCTGCGGGGTCCCCCACGCCATCGGCTGCAACAGCGGCACCGATGCCCTGGTCCTGGCCCTGCGGGCCCTGGGGATCGGCCCCGGTGACGAGGTGATCACCAGCTCCTTCAGCTTCTTCGCCACCGCCGAAGCGATCAGCGCCGTGGGGGCCACCCCGGTGTTCGTGGACGTGGACCCGGACACCTACCTGATCGATCCGGAGGGGGTCGAGGCCGCGATCACCCCCGCCACCCGGGCCCTGATGCCGGTGCACCTGTTCGGCCGCCCGGTGGACATGGAGCGGATCATGGCCATCGCCACCGCCCATGGCCTGCGGGTGATCGAGGACTGCGCCCAGGCCAGCGGCGCCAGCTGGGCCGGGCGGCCGGTGGGCGGCTGGGGCGACGCCGGCTGCTTCAGCTTCTTTCCCACCAAGAACCTGGGCGCGGCGGGCGACGGCGGCATGGTGGTCTGCGGTGACGCGCAGCTGGCCCAGCGGATCCGGGAGCTGGCCGTGCACGGCATGCCCCGCCGCTACCTGCACACCGATCTGGGCTACAACAGCCGCCTCGACGCCATGCAGGCCGCCGTCCTGATGGTGAAGCTGCCCCACCTGGCCGGCTGGGTGGACCGGCGTCGGGCCATCGCCGAGCGCTACCAGCGCGAACTGGCGGGCCTGCCGGGGCTGGTGCCCGCGGCGCCCGGGCCGGAGGGCCACAGCTGGAACCAGTTCGTGGTGCGGGTGCCCCGCTGCCCTGCCGCCACGAGCGCCTGCGGGGGGCGCTGCACCCCGGCCGCCGACAGCGCCAGCTACGGGCTGCCCGAAGCCTGCTGCCGCGACTGGCTCAAGCAGCAGCTCCAGGAGGCGGGCGTGACGACGATCATCTACTACCCGATCCCCATCCACCGGCAGCCCGCCTACGCCGCCCTCGGCTACGGGCCCGGCAGTTTGCCGATCACCGAACGGCTCTGCGCCGAAGTGCTGAGCCTGCCGATCTTCCCGGAACTGAGCGCCGAGCAGCAGGACAGCGTCATCGCCGCTGTGCGCAGCCTGGTGGGGGCCGAAGCGGTCGTCGCCTGAGGCAGCCCCCGCCTAACCCCGGGGCAGGGCGGCGTGGAGCGCCTTGAAGCGGGCCTGCTGGACCTTGTGGCTGACGATCGGCTCGGGGTAACCCCGGCGCTCCAGCGGTCCGATCGCGCCGCTGATCAGGTCGGCGGTGGCCACATGGGCCAGCTCCGGCAACCAGCGGCGGATGTAGGTGGCCTCAGGGTCGAACTTCGCCGCCTGGGTGGCGGGATTGAAGATGCGCAGGGGCCGGGGATCCATGCCGCTGCTGGCGCTCCACTGCCAGCCGCCGTTGTTGGCCGCCAGGTCGCCGTCCACCAGCCGCTGCATGAACCCCTGCTCGCCTTGGCGCCAGTCGCAGATCAGATCCTTCACCAGGAAGGAGGCCACGATCATGCGGCAGCGGTTGTGCATCCAGCCGCTGGTGTTCAGCTGCCGCATCGCCGCGTCCACGATCGGGAAGCCGGTACACCCCTCGCGCCAGGCCCGCAGCCGCTCGGGATCGTTCTCCCATGGGAAGACCTTCCACTGGGGCCGGTAGGGCCCCTCGGCCAGTTCCGGGAAATGGAACAGGGCCTGCTGGTAGAACTCGCGCCAGGCCAGCTCCTGCTCCCAGACGCCGATGGAGGTGAGGGCCTCGGCGCTGCGGGCGAGGGCCCGGGCGCCCCGGGCGGCGGCCCAGGCCTGGCGGGGGCTGAGGGTGCCGACGCTGAGGGCGGCGGACAGCGCGGAGGTGCCGGCCTCACCCGGCAGGTTGCGGCCCGGCTCGTAGGCGGCCAGGGGACCGCCGTTGACGCCGCCGTCGGCGAAGGCCTGCAGCTGCGCCAGGGCGGCCGCCTCCCCGGGACGGCAGGGGCAGAGATCGGCGCCGCTGAAGGGGAAACCGAGTTCCTCGGCACTGGGCACGGCACTCAGCATGGGCAGGGCCTGCCACAGGGGCGCCCGCTCCGCCGGCAGGGCGCTGGGCTCGAGATCCAGCAGACCGCCCGGCGCCGCCACCGGCTCCAGGCCGCCGGCGGATCCGGCGCCGAGGGCGGCCCGGCCCTCCACCTGGCCGCGCCAGTTGCGCAGGAAGGGGCCGTAGACCCGATAGGGCTCCCCGGCGCCGGTGCGGATCGCCTCCGGGGCCACCAGCAGCTGGTCCCAGTCCACCAGCACCCGGGTGTCCTGGGCCCGCAGCGCCGCCGCCACCTGCCGGTCGCGCTCGCGGCCGTAGGGCTCCACCTCCCGGTTCCAGGCCACCACCGAGGCCCCCGTCGCCAGGGCCGCCTGGGCCACCAGGACCGCCGGATCGCCCTGCAGGATCAGAAGCCGGCTGCCCGCCGCCCGCCAGCGGACCGCCAGCTCCCGCAGGCTCTCGCACAGAAACCAGGCCCGGGCCGGAGCCATCAGTGGGCCTGAGACGATCGCCGGATCGAGCACGTAGAGGCCGGTGACCGCCGGCGTGGCGGCGGCCGCCGCCGCCAGGCCCAGGTTGTCGGCCAGGCGCAGGTCGCGGCGATGCCAGAACAGCCAGCGCTCCGGGGCCATCAGGATCCCAGCAGCTGGCGGGCGCGGTACCAGGCGGTCACGGTCTTGCCGTCCAGGGCCTCGTCGCCGCTGGCCAGGAGCGCATCCAGCTGGGCAGGCTCCAGCAGCAGCACCTCCATGTCCTCGTCGTCGTCACCGGGGGGGCGGTCCTGCAGCAGGGTGAGATCGCGGGCCAGGAACAGGTGGATCACCTCGTCGGAGTAGCCGGGGCAGGGGTGCATGGCGCCGAGGGGGTCCCAGCGGCTGGCGCTGTAGCCGGTCTCCTCCTCCAGCTCCCGCCGCATCGAGCCCAGGGGCTCCTCCCCCTCCTCCAGGGTTCCGGCCGGGAACTCCAGCAGCCGGCCGGCCACGGCGAAGCGGTACTGGCGCAGGATCACCACCCGGCCGTCCTCGAGCACGGGCACCGCCAGGGACGCCCCCGGATGGCGGATCACGCCGTAGGTGCCCTCGATGCCGATCGGCAGCACCACCCGGTTGAGCTCGAAGCGCACCTTGCGGGCCTGGAGGGCGGCGGTGGTTTCCAGATGGGTGCAGGGCTCGGGGGGCGGCAGGGGAGCCATGGGGCAGGCCATCGGGGCCCCCAGTGTGACGGGCGGGGGCCGCTGGGCGCGGTATCATGGGCCTTCCGGCCAGCCCGGCTCCCCCGGCAGTACCAGGGGCGGCGGCTCCAGGGCGGCCCGCGGCAGGGCCGCCAGCCCTGCGGAGGCCGTGAGGGGGGTGCCGGTGGGCGCCACGGGAAGGGGCAGGTCCGGGTCGATCGCCGCCAGGGGGGCGAGCACGAAGGCCCGCTCCCCCAGGCGCGGATGGGGCAGCTCCAGCTCCGGGCTGCCGCAGGTGAAGGGCCCGCACCAGAGCAGGTCGAGATCGAGACGGCGTGGTCCCCAGCGCTCGCGGCGCTCCCGGCCGAACGTCGCCTCCAGCTGCAGCAGCCGCGCCAGCAACCGGGGGGGATCAGGCCATCGCTCCCCCGGCAGTGAGGCCGCTGCGAGCCGCGCCAGCAGGACGGCGTTGAGGTACGGGGGCTGTCCCGGCGGCCCCCCCACCGGCTGGGTGAGGAACCGGGGCGACCAGCTCAGCTGCACTGGGGCCGCTGCCCAGGCCCGCAGCTCGGCCTCCAGCCGCGGTCGCACGGCCGTGAAGGTGGCGACGGGGTCGCCGAGGTTGGCCCCGAGGGCGATGGCCAGGCTGACGGAGAGGGGATCGGCAGGGGAGTGGACCATCGACCGTCGCCCTCGGGCCTTCGCCAGCAAGACCCTTCCGGGCCGGTGGGAGCCATCCTGGCCAACGGCCGGCGGCGGGGCGGCGCTGCGGCAATCCACCGGAAGGGGCCGGCGGTACTTGAGGCGTCCATCGACGCCGCCCCGATGTCCTTCCCCCTGTCCGTGCTGCTGCTCTCCCTCGCCAACCCGCTGCCCGGCGGCCTGGCTGGACCGGCGTCCCTCGGCGCACCGCTTCCGGTGGACGGCGCTGGGGCGTGGCTGGCCCAGAAGCCGGCCGGGGCGCTCGCCCCGTCGCTGCAGGGCCGCCCGGTGGTGGTGGATATCTATGCCAGCTGGTGCCCCGCCTGCCGCACGATCGCGCCAACGCTGCGCTCCCTCGCGAAGAGTCAGGCCGGCAAAGCCACGTTCGTGACCTTCGACGTGTCCGATGCCGCCACGTTGAAGACCTCCCGCGAACGGGCCAGGTCGCTCGGGCTTGGCGCGTTCCTGGAAGCCAACCGCAGCCAGACCTCCCTGGTGGCCGTCATCGACCCCCGCAGCGGCACCAGCGTGCAGACCTTCCGGGCCAGCACGGATGCGGGCGCCTACGTCGCCGCCATCGGCAAGGCCCAGTCGATGATCCGGCGATGATCCGGTCCCCCCTGAACCGCACCGGACCGGCGTTGCTGGTGGTCCTGGCCGCGGCGTCCCTGGCGGCGGCACTGGCGCTGGAGGGCCTGCCGCGGATCGGGGCCCAGCTGGATCAGGCGATCCTGGCCGCGTCGCAGGCCTACGCCGAACGGTTCGAGGCCTGGCCTTCGCCCCCACCGCTGCTGGTTCCGATGGCCGCGTTCCTCGGTGGGCTGCTGGCGAGCGTGTCGCCCTGCGTGCTGGCGATGCTGCCGTTGAACCTCGGCTACATCGGCACCCTCGGGCCGCTCAGCCGTGGCCAGGCCGTGGTCAGGGTGGCCGGCTTCGTGGCCGGGACCGTTCTGGTGCTGAGCCTGTTCGGCCTGGTCGCCTCGTTCGCCTCGGCGGTGGTGGTGGACCACCGCGGCCCTGTCCACCTCGGGGTGGGTCTGGTGATCCTGCTGATGGGGCTCCATCTGGGGGGATGGCTGCCGCTGCGGCTGCCCCGCCTGCCGGCACTGCCCCCATCGGGAGGGCCGTTCCTCGTGGGGATGGGCTTCGCCCTGGTGAGTTCCCCCTGTGCCAGCCCCGTGCTGTTCTCGGTGCTGGCCGCTGCCGCCGGCACCGGCTCCGGTCTGCTGTCGGTGGTCACGATGGTGAGCTACGCCCTCGGGTACACGGCCCTGATCGCGGCCACCAGCCTCTGGGCCGGTCTGATGGGGGCCTCCCGGAAGCTGCTGCGCCATGGCGCCACCCTCACGCGGCTCAGTGCGCTGGTGCTGCTGGCGGCGGGGGGGTTCTATGTGCTTCAGGGGCTGATCTGGAGCTGGCGGAACGGATAGACGACGGCCATGGCCCCGCCGCCACCCGGTCGGCGAGACTGGCCACCCCACCCAGCCACTGCCCCATGGTCGTCAGCGGGTCCCCTGCCGCGCCCGCCGGTGCCGCCCCCACCGGCAGCTTTCCGCTGGCCGCCATCACCGGCCACGGCACCCTGAAGCTGGCCCTGCTGCTGGCGGCGGTGGACCCCGGCCTGGGCGGGGTGGTGATCGCCGGCGGGCGCGGCACCGGCAAGTCGGTGCTGGCCCGGGGGCTCCATGCCCTGCTGCCGCCGATCGACGTGATCGATCTGGCCGATGGTCCGGGGCTGCGGCAGGCGGATCCCTCCCGGCCCGACGAGTGGGACGGCCCCACCCGGCAGCGCATCACCGAGCTGGGCGGCGATCCCAGCGGCGCCGATCCGGAGGCCCTGCTGCCCACCCGGGTGATTCCGGCCCCGTTCATCCAGGTGCCCCTCGGCGTCACCGAAGACCGGCTGATCGGCTCGGTGGACGTGGCCGCCTCCCTGACCGCCGGGGCGCCGGTGTTCCAGCCCGGACTGCTGGCGGAGGCCCACCGGGGGGTGCTCTACGTCGACGAGCTCAACCTGCTCGATGACGGCATCACCAACCTGCTGCTGGCGGCGGTGGGCTCCGGCGAGAACCGCATCGAACGGGAGGGGCTGAGCCTGTCCCACCCCTGCCGCTGCCTGCTGATCGCCACCTACAACCCGGAGGAGGGGGCGGTGCGCGACCACCTGCTCGACCGTTTCGCCATCGCCCTGTCGGCCAACCAGCTGCTCGACACCGACCAGCGGGTGGCGATCACCCGCTCGGCCCTCGACCACGGCGCCTCCAGCAGCGCCTTCGGCGCCCGCTGGCAGGAGGAAACCGAGGCCCTGGCCACCCAGCTGCTGCTGGCCCGCCAGTGGCTGCCGGACGTGACCATCGACCGGGAGCAGATCCGCTACCTGGTCACCGAAGCCATCCGCGGCGGCGTCGAGGGCCACCGGGCCGAGCTCTACGCGGTGCGGGTGGCCCGGGCCCATGCGGCCCTCTCCGGCCGCGACCGGGTGGACGCGGACGATCTGCAGGTGGCGGTGCGCCTGGTGATCGCCCCGCGGGCCCTGCAGCTGCCGCCGCAGGATCCCGACCAGCCCATGGAGCCGCCGCCACCGCCACCGCCCCAGGGGGAGCAGCCCCCCGAGGACCCGGAACCGCCCGAGCAGGAGCCGGAGAACGAGGAGCCCGAGGATCAGGACGAGGAGGACGAGGACGACAGCCCAGAGGACCAGGCCCCGCCCCAGATCCCCGAGGAATTCCTCCTGGATCCCGAGGCCACCGCCATCGACCCCGACCTGCTGGTGTTCGCTTCGGCGAAGGCCAGGAGCGGCGGCAGCGGCAGCCGGGCGGTGGTGTTCAGCGACAGCCGCGGCCGCTACGTCAAGCCGATGCTGCCCCGGGGCCCCGTGCGCCGCATCGCCATCGACGCCACCCTGCGGGCCGCCGCGCCTTACCAGAAGGCCCGCCGCGCCCGGGAGCCGCACCGCAAGGTGATCGTGGAGGAGGGGGACCTGCGGGCCAAGCAGCTGCAGCGCAAGGCCGGCGCCCTGGTGATCTTCCTGGTGGATGCCAGCGGCTCGATGGCCCTGAACAGGATGCAGAGCGCCAAGGGGGCCGTGATCCGCCTGCTCACCGAGGCCTACGAAAACCGCGATGAGGTGGCCCTGATCACCTTCCGCGGCGAGCAGGCCGAGGTGCTGCTGCCACCCACCCGCTCGATCACCGCCGCCCGCCGGCGGCTGGAATCGATGCCCTGCGGCGGCGGCTCACCCCTGGCCCACGGCCTTGCCCAGGCGGCCCGGGTGGGGGCGAACGCCCTGGCCACCGGCGACCTGGGCCAGGTGGTGGTGGTGGCCATCACCGATGGCCGCGGCAACGTGCCCCTGAGCCGCTCCCTGGGCCAGCCGGTGCTGGAGGGGGAGGAACCGGTGGACCTCAAGGAGGAGCTGCGCCAGGTGGCCAGCAGCTACCAGAACCTGGGTCTGCGGCTGCTGGTGATCGACACGGAGCGCAAGTTCATCGGCAGCGGCATGGGCAAGGTGCTGGCCGAGGCGGCCGGCGGCCGCTATGTGCAGCTGCCCAAGGCGAGCGACCAGGCCATCGCCGCCATCGCCCTGGAGGCGATCAACGGTTTCTGACCGTGGGAGCCAGCCGGTCCTGGGCGGCCTGGCGGGCGGCCCTGGCCTCCTGCTGGCGGGCGTCCTGGCGGGCCTTGCGGTCGCGCGCCGCATCCACCTCGGCGGGGTAGAGCTCTTCGAAGAACCGGCCCAAGCCGATCGAGACGCTGCGGATGCCGTCGAGGAACTTGGGATCCCCCGTGAGCTTGCTCACGTCGCCGCCGACGGCCGACCAGCGGTCGGTGAGCTGCTTGGCGTTGGTGAGCGTGGCCTGCAGATCGGCCACGGTCTTCGGGTTGTCCAATGCCGCCGCCAGGTTGCCCACGTGCTTGCTGGCCCGGGCGGCATCGGCGCTGGCCAGGTTGAGGTTGCTCAGGATCGGGTCCACCTTGCCCACCGAACGATTCAGCTGGTTGACCAGCACCTGGGCGTCCCGCAGGAAGACCTGGCCACTCTTGGTGAGCAGTTCGGTCTCCTTGGCGGTCTTGGAGAAGGCGGCGGTGGCCGCCACCATCTGCTGGACGAGCTGTTCCTTCTCGGCCTGGTCGAGCAGACCCTGGACCGTTTCGGTGACCGTGTCGAGGCTGGCCGCCGCGATTCCCTTGACCTGGCCGCCATTGCAGACCATGCGGGTGTTGTTGCAGCCCCGCTCCCGTGGCCCCGGCAGGCTGGCCGGCAGGGGGGGGCCGCCCACCAGCAGGGACACCTGGGCGTCGCCCCCGAGCAGGGAGGCATTGCCGACCCGGGCCACCAGGGGGCGGGCCAGCCGCAGGCGCGGGTCGGTGATCTCCAGGTCGGCCACCACGGCCGCGTCGGTGACGGTGACCCGACGCACGCTGCCCACCAGCACGCCGCGGAAGGTGACCGGCGAACGGTCGGCCAGACCGGCGGCATCGGCGAAGCTGGCGCGGATCGTCCAGGTGTTGCCTCTCAGGGAGATCCCCCGCAGCCAGAACCACAGACCCAGGCCACTGGCGATGGCGGCCAGCAGGGAAAATCCAACCAGGGCTTCACGGACACTCCGGCGCATGGGCTCAGTTCTCGGCCGGCTGCATCGGTCCGTGCAGACTACCGCTCCGAAACTGCACCACATAGGGATTGGTGCTGACCCGGAAGTCCTCCACCGTGCCGACCCAGCGGAAGCGGCCGTCGTAGAGGAGGGCGACGCGTTCGGCGCAGCGGTCGATCGTGCTCATCACATGGCTGACCACCAGGGTGGAGGCGTGCACGATGCGGGAGGTGCGCACGATCAGGTCCTCGATGCGGGTGCAGGCCACCGGGTCGAGGCCGGCGGTGGGCTCGTCGAAGAGGAGCAGGGGGGTGCGGGCCGAGGCCAGGGTGGGGTCGTCGATCAGGGCACGGGCGAAGCTCACCCGCTTCTGCATGCCGCCGCTGAGCTCCCCCGGCATGCGGTCGGCGATGCCTGCCAGCCCCACGGCGTGCAGGGCCTGGTCCACCCGCTCGGCGATCTCCCGCTCCCCCAGGCGGCTGAAGCGGTAAAGCAGGAAGCCGACGTTCTCGCGCACGGACAGCGAGGCCAGCAGGGCGGGGTTCTGGAAGACCAGGCGCACGTCCGGGGGGTGGCGCTGGTCCAGGCGCAGGTAGGTCTGGGGTTCGCCGTGGATGCGCAGCAGGCCGGAGGTGGGCAGCTGCAGCCCCGCCAGCAGGCGCAGCAGGGTGGATTTGCCGGAGCCCGAGGGTCCCACCACGACGAGGCGCTCGCCCGGCGTGAGGCTGAGGTCGACGCGGTCGAGGACCATGTTGGGTCCCCAGCGCATGCTGAGGTTCTCCATCTGGGCCACCGGTGGGATGGCCGGGGGAACTTTCAGCGCGAGTTGACTGGAGGCCAAGGAACCACGGCGAGGGGGCCCCTGGGGCCCGGCTCCCATCCTGCCGGTTCAGGACGGGCTTTTCATCCGTACAGTTCCGTTGGTCTGTGCCGCGTCGCCACGCCCTGCCCTTGACGGTTCGAGGCCCCGCTGCGAACGCCCGTCGGCGCCGGGGCGGCTCCCGCCCGGGGCGCCCCCGCTGGGTGGGCCGCGGCGACCTGCGTCAGCAGGACCTGATGAGCCGCTCGCGGCGGGCGGCCCGCTGGCTGCAGCCGGGGCTGGTGGTGAAGCGCTGGATGATCACCTCGGGCCTGGGCCTGGTGATCGCCCTGCTGGGGGCGGCGGTGTGGGCCGACCTGCAGCCGATCTACTGGACCCTGGAGACGATCCGGTGGGGCCTCAACCGCCTCACCCAGGTGATGCCCCGGGGGATCACCGGCCCGCTGGTGCTGCTGATCGGCGCCGCCATGATCTGGCTGGGCCAGAGCCGCAGCTTCGGCGCCATCCAGCAGGCCCTGGCCCCGGAGAAGGACACCCTGCTGGTGGATGCCCTGCTCGCCCAGCGGCGCCTGAACCGGGGCCCCACCATCGTGGCCATCGGTGGCGGCACCGGACTGGCCACCCTGCTGAGCGGCCTGAAGCGCTACAGCAGCAACCTCACCGCCATCGTCACGGTGGCCGACGACGGCGGCAGCAGCGGCGTGCTGCGGCGGGAGCTGGGGGTGCAGCCCCCCGGCGACATCCGCAACTGCCTGGCGGCCCTGGCGCGGGAGGAGCCCCTCCTGACCCGCCTGTTCCAGTACCGCTTCAAGGCGGGCAGCGGCCTGGAGGGCCACAGCTTCGGCAACCTGTTCCTGAGCGCCCTGACGGCGATCACCGGCAGTCTGGAATCGGCGATCATCGCCAGCAGCCGGGTGCTGGCGGTGCAGGGGCAGGTGGTGCCCGCCACCAACGCCGACGTGCGCCTGTGGGCGGAGCTGGAGAACGGCGAGCGGATCGAGGGGGAATCCCAGATCGGCCACGCCCCCTGCCCGATCGTGCGCCTGGGCTGCACCCCGGAGCGTCCGCCGGCCCTGCCGCGGGCCCTGGAGGCGATCGCCAACGCGGAACTGATCGTGCTGGGACCGGGGAGCCTCTACACCTCCCTGCTGCCCAACCTGCTGGTGCCGGAGCTGGTGAGCGCCATCAGCGCCAGCAAGGCGCCGCGGCTGTACATCTGCAATCTCATGACCCAGCCCGGCGAAACCGACGGCCTGGACGTGGGCGGCCACCTGCGGGCGATCGAAGCCCAGCTGGCGAGCCTGGGGGTGGAGCAGCGCCTGTTCACGGCCGTGCTGGCCCAGGAGGACCTGGACGACTCCAGCCTGCTCGACATCTACCGGCTGCGGGGCGCCGAACCGGTGACCTGCGAAGCCTCCGTGCTGCGGGAGCAGGGCTACGAAGTGATCCTGGCGCCACTGCAGGGGGCCCGCCCCAGCGCCACCCTGCGCCATGAACCCCGCAGCGTGGCCAAGGAAGTGATCCGCTTCTATCGGAAGCACAGAAGGGATTGAAGGCATAGACTCCCGTCGCTGTCAGGGCGGAATGCAGGTGCCGGAGCCCTCACGACCATCAACCAGCGATCATCCAGGCCGGTGCATCTGGAGCTCCTGAGCGATGAGGTGCCTGGGGACCATCCAAACAGCTTCCAGGGATGGGCTCCGCAGCTTCCGATGCGTCCCCAACCCGGCCGGTGCCGCTAGCGAATGAATCCCGACGCCATTCTGTTCGGCGCTTTTGAAAGGCACAATTTTGGAGATCTCCTCATGGGCTTTGCCTTTGAGAAGCTGCTCCAACAAAAAGGAATCCGCACGATTCACGCCAGCATCCTTGAAAATGATCTGACGGCGTGGGGCGGCACCAGGGTCCACTCCATCTTCCGATTGCTGGCCAGCGGCCTGGAGACCAGCATCCCGATTCTGCATGTCGGAGGTGAAACGGCGTCCTGCTCCTTCATGGAGGCGCTGGCCTGCGACTCCCCTGCCCCTCTGCCCTTCCACCTCAAGGACGTGGTCAGCTCCGATGTCCATCAGCAGCTGGGCACGGACCGCCCCTTTCCCTATCTGACACCAACCGAAGAACGTATCGACAAGGAGTTGAAGCGATGGGAGAACAGACTGTTTTACGGCATCGGCCTCACCCAGCTGGCAGACGACAGCGCCCAGAACGAACACCTGAAAGCCTCATTGACCGCCGCGAGAATGATCGGCTTCCGAGATGCCCACTCCCTAAGCAACGCCAAGAGCCTGGGAGTTGACCAGACCACATACGCCCCGGACATTGTTTTGTCCATCAGCCGATTGATGCCCGTTGCCAACCCTGGGAATCCACCCTATCTGCTGCTGCATTTCAATGGCGGCTATCTGCAAAGACACGCCGCCGCCCTCATCCAATCACTCTCGCAGATTGCCGGCGGCTTCGCAGGCGGCCTGAAGATCGGCCTTGCCGGCACGGCCAACTATCACGATTCCCTGGAGGGTCTCTATCGATTCAAGCAGCTGGCCGATGAATCTTCCGTTCCTGTGGAAGTCCTGCCGTCGGTTGACATCTTCACCATCTGTCAGCAGATTGCCAGCGCTGCGGCAGTCGTATCGACCAGCCTGCATTACCGCATCGTCGCCAGATCCTATGGCGTGCCTCGGCTGACCATGAATGTGCACAAGGTCAACTGCTGGTCAGAAAGCAATGATGGCGGCTATCCATTCGGCGTTGAGCCCGACGGGCTGGCGTTCGCCGTCAACTCTCTGATCGCTTCGGTCCATCCCGTCAGGATGGTGGATGACCGTGCCCAGATGAAGGATCTGAGTATCATCGACAGCCATATCGAGACCATCACCGGAATCATCAAGGCCGCCGCGCCCAGCAGCGAGCGGCCGCGACTGAAAGACGCCACACCGCAACCCACCGCGCCAGCCACGGACCTCTGGTTCGCCTCCATGGTCCATTGCCTCGATGACCGCGAGAGGTCCATCAGGGCACAGGCCGAAACCATCCGGGCCCAGGACGCCGTCCTCAGCTCCAAAACGCGGTTGCTGAGGCGACTGCTGCATCTGCTCCTGGCGGCCGTTCGGCGCAGCCAACCGTGGGGGGCCGCCCCCTCAGGCCAGAGCCGGCAGCACCGGCCGGGAGCCCCTGGAGGTAGTGCAGCGAATGGTGATTCACCTCACCCCGGCAACACTGAGAGGGTGGTGCAGCGTATCCGGCCCTAGGGTGAGCCCGATGGTGTCCATCCAGCTCGCTCCGCTGCATCCAGCTCGCTCCACTGCATAGATGTCCGAAACGCCAGGCCTTCATTCCCCGTGAATTCAGCCAAAGCCATTGCCTTCTATCTTCCCCAATATCACCCGATTCCTGAGAATGATGCGTGGTGGGGTAAGGGATTCACGGAATGGCGAAATGTCACCAGGGCAAGGCCGCTGTACCCCCGGCATTACCAGCCGCACCTGCCCGCCGATCTGGGCTTTTACGACCTGAGGCTGCCGGAAGTCCGCCAGGCCCAGGCTGAGCTGGCGCAATCTTTCGGCCTGCATGGTTTCTGCTACTACCACTATTGGTTCAATGGTCGGCGCGTGCTGCAGCGGCCGTTCGAAGACGTGCTGGCTTCCGGTGAACCGGACTTTCCCTTCTGTGTCTGCTGGGCCAATGAAAACTGGACCCGGCGCTGGGACGGGTCCGATGATGAGATTCTTCTGGAGCAGATCTACAGCGAACAGGACGACCGCGAGCACCTGTTGTCCCTGTTGACGGCCTTCAGGGATCCTCGCTACATCAGGATCGCAGGTAAACCTCTGTTTCTCGTCTATCGCACCAGCGCCCTGCCCCATCCGGCCCGAACGGCAGAGATCTGGCGATCCATGGCCCATGACCATGGCCTGGGAGATCTCTATCTCGTTTCCGTTGAATCGAAGGAGACTGAGATCAGGAACCCTCAGGACTTCGGCTTTGATGCCGCGGTGGAGTTTCAGCCCTGCTGGCCGATGCTCGGCTCTCTCCCGCACCAGACCCCCAGTCTGCGGGAAAGGGTCAAGGGCTTGATCAAGAAGGAGTCACCGGGGAAAAGCATCCACCGGGTCGTCGATTACGACAAGGTCAGTGAGGCCGCCCTTTCCAGGCCTGTCCCCCCCTATCCCCGCTTCCCCTGTGTCACCCCGTGCTGGGACAACACCGCCCGGCGACGCTGGGGGGGCATCATCCTCCAGGATGCAACGCCGGAGCGCTACGGCCACTGGCTCAGGCAGACCCTGGCACGCCTCCCGGCCTGCGGTCTGCCTGAACCGATCGTGTTCATCAACGCCTGGAACGAGTGGGCCGAAGGCAACCACCTCGAACCCGATCAACGCTGGGGTAGCCGCTATCTGCAGGAAACGCTCGCCGCCCTCAGCGGCTCAGGTCTCCCATAGGCGGCGCCATCAATAGGCATCCTGCATCTCATAGAAATCAGGCTGCACGTAATCCTTGCGCAGCGGATAGCCCTTCCAGTCCTCAGGCATCAGCAGCCGCTTGGGATGGGGATGGCCCTCGTAGGCGATGCCGAACATGTCGAAGGTCTCGCGCTCCTGCCAGTCGGCCCCGCGGAACAGGCCATAGAGGCTGGGGATCGACAGGGCACCGTCCCGAGGGAGGAACACCTTGAGTCGCACTTCCTCGGGACGCGCCTCGGCCGGCAGGGGGCCGTGGCCATCGGCCATGGCCGAAAACTGATCGACCATCGTCGCCAGCTTGACCAGGTGATAGAAGCTCACCAGCCGGCCCCCCGGGCCCTCGTCGTAGCCCCCCTGGCACTGGAGGTAGTCGTAGCCGGCCGCCTTCAGGGCCGTGGCCACCAGGGGCAGGGCGGCGGGCTCCACCCCGAGCATCTCGACGCCCGAGTGGTCCGGGCCGAGGCTGACGGCATCAAAACCCTGGCCGCTCAGCCAAGTGGCCACGGGCCCAGGGGCGGCGGCCTGCAGGGCACTGGCTTCGGAGGCCGTGCCGTCCGCGGCACCAGGGGTGACGGGGGACTCCTCAGGCATCGGTGGTGGGGGCGGTGGGGGCGGTGGGGGCGGAGACGGTGGCGGTGTCAGCGGCGGCGCCCATCGGCAGACCGGCGGCGGCGGCCAGGGCGGCCTGCTGGGTTTCCGCCCGCAGGTAGGCCCCGGTGACGATCGGGTCGATCCGCTTCATCTGGTGGGGGATCGTGCAGTAGCGGTGGGTGGGACGCAGGTTGCCGCGCTCGGCCAGGGCTTCGTTGCCGACCTTCTTGCGCAGCTTGATCACCGCATCGAAGATCGCTTCAGGACGGGGCGGGCAGCCGGGCAGGTAGAGATCGACGGGGATGAGCTTGTCGACGCCGCGCACCGCCGTGGTGGAGTCGGCGGAGAACATGCCGCCCGTGATGGTGCAGGCCCCCATGGCGATCACGTATTTGGGTTCCGGCATCTGCTCATAGAGCCGCACCAGGGCCGGCGCCATCTTCATCGTCACCGTGCCGGCCACGATCAGCAGATCGGCCTGGCGGGGGCTGGAGCGGGGCACCAGACCGAAGCGGTCGAAGTCGAAGCGGGAGCCGATCAGGGCCGCGAACTCGATGAAACAGCAGGCCGTGCCGTAGAGCAGCGGCCAGAGGCTGCTGAGCCGGGCCCAGTTGTGGAGATCGTCGAGGCTGGTGAGAATGATGTTCTCGGAGAGGTCGGCGGTGACGCCGGGGGCGCCCACGGGACCGCAGCTGGCCTCGCGCACATCGCGCAGGGCATCGACGGAAAGGGAGCCGGCAGGGGGTGTGAGGGTCATGGTGGGGAGGTGCTCAGCTCCACTCGAGGGCGCCCTTCCGCCAGGCATACGCCAGGGCCAGCACCAGGATGGAGATGAAGATCAGAGCCTCGATGAAGGCCAGCAGCCCGAGTCGGTGGAAGGCCACCGCCCAGGGATAGAGGAAGACGGTCTCGACATCGAAGATGACGAAGACCAGGGCGAACATGTAGTAGCGGATGTTGAACTGGATCCAGGCCCCGCCGATCGGTTCCATGCCCGATTCATAGGTGAGCTGTCGCTCCCCCTGGCGGCTCTTGGGAGCCAGCAGCTTGTTGGCCACCAGCGCCAGCACCGGAACCGCCGCCGAAATCAGCAGGAAGCCCAGAAAGGCGTCGTAGCCGGAGAGCACGAACATCGGCAGACCCAACCTGGCGCGCATTCTGCCACCTGCCTCCGGGGGCGGCGGTCGCCGGGACGACCGGCCCGGCCGGCCGCCGGGAGGGGCCGCTGGGCCCGGGGTCGCCCTCGATAGAGTCCCCTGGTATGGCCAGGCACGGGATGAGCACGGAACCGCCGACGGAGACATCCACCGAAGAGCTCCCCAGCGGGGCCGCCGGCACCCTCGGCGAGGCGGCCGAACCCGTCGCCGAAGACCCCTCCAGC
The DNA here is from genome assembly GCF_024346155.1 of Cyanobium sp. Candia 9D4. NCBI lineage: Bacteria > Bacillati > Cyanobacteriota > Cyanophyceae > Synechococcales > Prochlorococcaceae > Cyanobium > Cyanobium sp. Candia 9D4. Next base: position 19,105 of record NZ_JAGQCK010000013.1, read on the forward strand.
CACCGCTTCGAGTGCCGCAGCTGCGGCTTCGTGTACGACCCGGCCGAGGGGGTGAAGAAACTGGGGATCGCGGCCGGCACCTCCTTTCTCGATCTCGACCCGGTCGGGTTCCGCTGCCCGGTCTGCCGCAGCCGGGTGGGAGCCTTCAAGGACATCGGCCCCCGCAACAAGCCCAGTGGCTTCGAGGAGAACCTCAACTTCGGCCTGGGGGTGAACCGCCTCACCCCCGGCCAGAAGAACGTGCTGATCTTCGGGGGGTTCGCCCTGGCCTTCGCTTTCTTCCTCTCCCTCTATTCCCTGCGTTGATGCCTGCGCTCCTCCCCGCCCTGCCGGCCATCCTTCGCCCGCTGCGGCCCCTGCTCAGCCTGGCCCTGTCCCTCGTGCTCGCCCTCGGCCTCACGGGCTGCGTCACCACCGGACTGCCCACCGCCGCCGCCAGCCCCTGGCAGGCGGTTCCCCTGGACACCCGCTCCAACCCCCTCGACGTGGCCTTCAGCAGCGCCGACCACGGCTTCCTCGTGGGCAGCAACCGGCTGATCATGGAAACCGACGACGGCGGTGCCAGCTGGCAGGAGCGGGCCCTGGACCTGCCGGAGGAGGAGAATTTCCGGCTGATCAGCATCGACTTCAACGGGCCTGAGGGCTGGATCGTGGGCCAGCCCGGCCTGCTGCTGCACAGCGACGACGCCGGCAGCAGCTGGAGCCGGCTGCTGCTCGACACCAAGCTGCCCGGCGAGCCCTACCTGGTGACGGCCCTGGGGCCGAAGACCGCCGAGCTGGCCACCAACGTCGGCGCGGTGTACCGCACCACCGATGCCGGCTCCAGCTGGCAGGCCCTGGTGGGCGATGCCGCCGGCGCCATCCGCGACCTGCGCCGCAGCGCCGACGGCGACTACGTCAGCGTCAGCAGCCTGGGCAACTTCTTCGCCACCTGGGAACCCGGCCTGCCCGCCTGGCAGGTGCACCAGCGGGTCAGCAGCCAGCGGCTGCAGTCGATGGGCTTCCAGCCCGACGGCCACCTCTGGATGGTGGCCCGGGGCGCCCAGCTGCGCTTCGACGGCGACCCGAGCACTGCCGAAAGCACCGAAAGCGGCGACTGGAGCAAGCCCGTGATCCCGATCACCAACGGCTACGGCTACCTCGACATGGCCTGGGATCCCCGCGGCGCCGTCTGGACCGGCGGTGGCAACGGCACCCTGCTCGTGAGCAACGATGCCGGCGCCAGCTGGCAGCGGGATCCGGTGGGCAGCGAGCAGCCCACCAACTTCTCCCGGATCGTCTTCGCCGCCGATGGCAAGGGCTTCGTCCTGGGGGAGCGGGGCGTGCTGCTGCGCTGGGTGGGCTGAGGGCGGGGGGCAACTGCATCCCTCTGTAACCAACCCCCCGACCCGCTCCCGCCAGCCGCTGGCCGACCCCTAGGATTGCCGGGCTGAACGCTTGTTGCTATGGCTGCCGGCTCCACAGGGGAACGCCCGTTCTTCGAGATCATCACAAGCATCCGCTACTGGGTCATCCATGCGGTGACCCTGCCGGCCATCTTCCTGGCGGGCTTCCTGTTCGTGTCCACCGGCCTGGCCTACGACGCCTTCGGCACGCCCCGTCCGGATGCCTACTTCCAGGCCCAGGAAACCAAGGCTCCCGTCGTGAGCCAGCGTTACGAGGGCAAGAGCAGCCTTGATCTGCGCCTCCAGGAACCATGACCCAGTCCACCGCTCCCACCACGCCGCGCAATTACCCGATCTTCACGGTGCGCTGGCTTTCCGTCCACGCCCTCGGCATCCCCACGGTCTTCTTCCTGGGTGCCTTGGCGGCCATGCAGTTCGTCCGTCGCTGAGACATCCATGCAGCGCAATCCCAACCCCAACAACCTGCCGGTCGAGCTGAACCGCACGAGCCTCTATCTCGGGCTGCTGTTCGTGTTCGTCATCGGCATCCTCTTCTCCAGCTACTTCTTCAACTGATCGGGAGGCACCCCATCCATGAGCGGCAAGAAATCCTCACTTCCTGACGGCCGGATCCCCGACCGCCTTCCCGACGGCCGCCCGGCCGTGGCCTGGAAGAGCCGGTGGACCGAAGGGGTCCTGCCGCTCTGGATGGTCGCCACCGCCGGTGGCATGGCCGTGATCTTCGTGGTCGGCCTGTTCTTCTACGGCTCCTACGTGGGTGTCGGTTCGGCCTGACTGAACGGCGTCCATCGTTCTCCAATGCTCTGCAGCGGATCCTCTGGGATCCGCTTTTTTTTGGCCATGCACCACGGCGGACAACAGACCACTGACAACGGCAGAGCAGGCGGTATCCGACCCAATCCCTAAGCTTCCGCCAGGACCCACGGCGACGAGGGATGGCATGGGCAAGTTCTATCAGGCCCGGGACAAAGAGTTCATCGATTATCAGCTGTATCAGCTGGACGGGCTCACCCTGCGAGGTCCCCAGTCCAGCCGCTCCGACGGCATCGCCTACCTGGGTGCAGCTCAGACGTTCGGCACGTATTGCGAGGACCCTTTCCCCACCATCATCGGCAGAACGCTGGGCGTGGGCACCATGAATCTCGGCAGAGGGGGAGCAGGCCCGGATTACTACCTCTCCTCCCAGGATTCACAGGCGCTGCTGGGCCTGGCCAACCAGGCCCGCTTGGTCGTTGTCCAGGTCATGTCGGGGAGAAGCATCAACAATTCGGTGTTTTTCTGTGGTCTGGGCGCTTCCAAAGGCCATCGGCTTCCCGATGGCCAGCCCATGAGATCTGAGCAGGTCTGGAGTGACCTTTTCCTGGGTGGGGATAAACGGGGGGATGATCCCGAGTTCATCGAGAAGCTCATCGAAGAGAATTCCAGGGCGTATGTAGAAAAAATGGTTCAACTCCTCAACAAGATCTCCGTGCCCAAGATTCTCTTCTGGTTTTCGGAGCGCGCACCGGAAAGCTATCGGTTTCCAAGTCGACAACGGCTGGAAGAGTTGAGATTTTCTCGCACGCCCCAAGGACGGCTCTCTGCGAAAGTCCTCTACAAGCTAGGGATGTGGGACCGCAGCCCCAAGCCCTCGCTTCTCGGCAAGTTCCCCCATCTCGTCACGGAACCCATGCTGAAGATGATTCGCCCCTTCGCCGATGCCTTCGTGGAGTGCAGCACCGCTGCGGGCATGCCCCAGCCCTTGCTGAACAGCCAGGGCATCATCGTCGACTACAACCGCTACTACCCTTCACCAGAAATGCATCAAAAAGCGGCAAAAGCCCTGCTGCCGTCCTGCCAGGCGATGCTGACGTGAAACGGAACCGGATCACGCGCCTTTCATTGCCATGGGACAAAGCGGTGGCCGAAACGTTCGATCATCTGGCGATCGTTTTCCACGAACTCGGAAATGTCCTCAGAATGAACCTTCTGGACGTCGGCTCCCTCAGCAACGACCCTGCGCAGATCATCTTCGGGAACCTCAAATCGAATCAACCGACAGATACGCGCCAGCGTCTCGTACGGACTGCTCAAAAAGTCTTCATAACAGATGGGATAGACCTCCAGTCCTGCCCTGACGAGCACCTGCCTGAGTTCCCGCTTTCGAGCCAGAAAGGCTTCGCAGCTGGCAACGATGGTCTCGAAACGGACGGGGTCAACATGGATCTTCCCAATCTCGCTTCTCTGAAGTTCACCTCTGGCCAGCCTGAACTGCAGGTGACCAGGCTGGCCCGTTCCATCACCGTGATACTTCGAGAGGGCCCATCGAAAGACATCCTGCCGAACAGCAAGGAAGACGACGACTTGATTCCTTTTCAGAATCTTGATCATCAATCTCCTGTAGTTCCTGAGATTGATTCTTTGTGAAAGATCCTCTAGCTGTTTACTGACTCGCGGCAGAGTACGACTCAGGACACGATGCACTATTGGAAGGCGGTCGGGATACCACGGCAATGTCAACACCCGGAATCGCATCTTCAAGCCTGTCACGGCCCCTTGACGAACCCCCAGTAAACGGCCCATGGCCGTTCGGCCATACCGTGCCTGGATGGCCTCTGGATCAACAGGTTGGGAGCCCAGCAGGCCATGCAGGCAAAATCTCAGATCAGCATCGGACATCCGTCCACAGGAGTGGAGGTCAAAGGGTTCCACGCTCGTGAGTCCATGGCCCCGGTCCTTCCTCAGGATCGTGATCCCCGGGAGCTTGTCGAGCAGCGACATCAAGGCCGTGGTGCCCTCCTTCTCATCAAAGAAGATCACGAAATTGGCCGCTCCCGTGCGCATCGATCGCCATGGCTCGCTGAGCCAGCCCTACAGCGTGCCCAGCCTGTCACGACACCCGATGGCCCGCCGTTCAGCCCAGGCGCTTCAGCTCATGGGGCGGCAGCGCCAGGAACGCCTCCCGGCTCAGCACCCGATCCCCTGATCCAGCCTCGGCATCCAGGGGCAGCAGCCGCACCTGGCCGGCCCCGGCCTCCTCGTCGCCCAGCACCAGGGCCCAGCGGGCGCCGCTCCTGCGGGCCCGCTTGAGCTGCTTGTCGAAGCCGGCGCCGCTGAGATCCAGCTGCACCGCCAGGGGCGCCCCGGGGCGCTGGCGGCAGCGACGGGCGAGCTCCAGGGCGCAGGCCTCGCCCAGGGCCCCCCGGTTCACCAGGTAGAGGTCAGGCTGGGCGGCCGTCACCGGAGCCTGGGTGCCCGCCTCCATGGCCTGGCTGAGCAGCAGCACCAGCCGCTCCATGCCCATGGCCCAGCCGATGGCGGGCGTGGGGGGGCCGCCCAGCTGCTCCACCAGGCCGTCGTAGCGCCCACCGCCACACACGGTCGCCTGGGCCCCCAGCTGGCTGCTGGTGATCTCGAAGGCGGTGTGGCCGTAGTAGTCGAGGCCCCGCACCAGGCGCGGGTTGAGCTCGAACGGGATGGCGAGGGCCTCCAGACCCTGGCGCACCCGCAGAAAGCGCCCATGGCTCTCGCCGCTGAGGGCATCGGCCAGGGTGGGGGCTCCGGCCAGCAGCGCCTGGGTGTCGGGGTTCTTGGAATCGAGCACCCGCAGGGGGTTGGTGGTGATCCGGTTCTGGGAATCGGGATCCAGACGCTCCCGATGGGCCTCCAGCCAGGCCAACAGTTCGGCCCGGTAGCGCTGCCGGTCCTCGGGACTGCCCAGGGAATTGAGCTCCAGGGACAGGCCGCCCACCCCCAGGTCCATCAGCAGATCCCAGGCGATGGCGATGGCCTCGACGTCGCTGCGGGGATCGGCGTGGCCGAGGAACTCCAGACCGATCTGGTGGAACTGGCGCTGCCGGCCGGCCTGGGGCCGCTCGTAGCGGAACATCGGCCCGCCGTACCAGAGCCGCTGGGGTCCCTGGGCCACCAGGCCATGCTGGATCGCGGCCCGCACCACCGAGGCGGTGCCCTCGGGCCGCAGGGTGCAGCTGCGGGCGCCGCGGTCCTCGAAGCTGTACATCTCCTTGCCCACCACGTCGGTGGCCTCACCGATGCCCCGGGCGAACAGCTCCGTCACCTCGAGCAGGGGCGTGCGGATCTCCTCGACGGCGGCCCGGCGGAAGTGCTCCCTGGCGGTGGCCTCGATCCGCTGCCAGAAGGGGGTCTGACCGGGCAGCAGGTCGACCATGCCCCGCAGGCTCTGGAGCGGTTTCAAGACGGTGCGGATCGGCGAGCGCCCCATTGTGCCCGAAGGGCTCGGCTCAGACGTCGTGGAAGGCGCGGTACCAGGCCGCAAAGGAACCGATCCCGGACTCGATCGCCGTGGAGGGGCGGAACCCCACCCAGGACTCCAGGGCGGTGGTGTCGGCGGCGGTGGCCGGCACGTCCCCGGGCTGCATGGGCTGCAGATCCCGGATCGCCGGACGTCCGAGGGCCTGCTCGAGCAGTTCGATGAACCGCAGCAGGGGCACGGGCCGGGCATTGCCGATGTTGAAGACCCGGTGGGGGGCGGCGGCCGTGGCGGGATCGGGGTGCAGGGGATCGAAGGCCGGGTCCGGAGTGGCGGGCTTGTCGAGGCAGCGGATCACCCCCTCGACGATGTCGTCGATGAAGGTGAAATCCCGCTCCATGCGGCCCTGGTTGAACACCCGGATCGGTTCCCCGGCCAGGATCGCGCGGGCGAACAGCATCGGCGCCATGTCGGGCCGACCCCAGGGGCCGTAGACGGTGAAGAAGCGCAGGCCGGTGGCCGGCAGACCGTAGAGATGGCTGTAGGTGTGGGCCATCAGCTCATTGGCCTTCTTGGTGGCCGCATACAGGCTCACCGGATGGTTCACCGGGTCCTGCTCGCGGAAGGGCATGTGGCGGTTGCCTCCGTAGATCGAGCTGCTGGAGGCATACACCAGATGCTCGACACCCGCGTGGCGGCAGCCTTCGAGCACCGTGCCGAACCCCACCAGATTGCTCTGGATGTAGAGCGCCGGATTGTCGATCGAATGCCGCACCCCGGCCTGGGCGGCCAGATGCAGCACCCGGGCGGGCCGCTCGGCGGCGAACAGGGCCGCCACCGCTTCGGCGTCCACCAGATCGAGGCGATGGAAGGCGAAGGCGCCGGCGGGAGCCAGGGCCTCCAGCCGCTCCAGCCGGGCCCGCTTCAGGGCCGGGTCGTAGTAGGCGTTGAGATTGTCGAGCCCCACCACCCGCTCGCCCCGGGCCAGCAGGCGCCCGGCCGCCGCGGCCCCGATGAAGCCGGCGACCCCGGTGACCAGGATCGGCCCCTTCGCCGTCAACGGACTGCCTGCATCCGTTGACGGAAGTAGGCGATGGTGGGCTCCAGCCCCTCCTCCAGGCTCACCTTCGGCTCCCAGCCGAGCAGCTCGCGGGCCCGGTCGATCACCGGCTGACGCTGCAGCGGGTCGTCCTGGGGCAGGGGCTGGGTGGTGAGCTCCAGCGAGGGCTGAATCCGGTCCCGGACCTTCTCGGCCAGCTGGCGGATGGTGAACTCGCCGGGGTTGCCGATGTTGATCGGGCCGGTGTGCTCCCCGTTCATCAGCCGGATCATGCCCTCGATCAGGTCATCCACGTAGCAGAAGGAGCGGGTCTGGCTGCCGTCGCCATAGAGGGTGAGGGGCAGACCCTGCAACGCCTGAACGATGAAGTTGCTCACCACCCGGCCGTCGTCGGGGAGCATGCGGGGGCCGTAGGTGTTGAAGATGCGCATCACCCGGATCTCGGTGCCGTGCATGCGCTGGTAATCGAAGCAGAGCGTCTCGGCGATCCTTTTGCCTTCGTCGTAGCAGGAGCGGATGCCGATGGTGTTGACGCAGCCCCGGTAGCTCTCGGGCTGGGGATGGACCTCCGGATCGCCGTAGACCTCACTGGTGCTGGCCAGCAGCAGACGGGCGCCGACGCGTCGCGCCAGCCCGAGCATGTTGTAGGTGCCGAGGAAGCTGGTCTTGGCGGTCTTGATCGGGTTCGACTGGTAGTGCACCGGCGAGGCCGGGCAGGCGAGGTGCCAGATGCGGTCGATCTCCAGGCGGATCGGCTCGGTGACGTCGTGGCGGATCAGCTCGAAGCTGGGGTGGCCCAGCCAGTGGCGGATGTTGTCCTTGCGACCGGTGTAGAAGTTGTCGAGGCAGATCACCTCCTCGCCGGCCTCCATCAGCCGGTCGACGAGATGGGATCCGAGGAAGCCGGCCCCGCCCGTGATCAGATTGCGCCGCGTCACTCAGCCCTCACCCACCCGCCAGACGTTAAGACCCGCCGCCCGGGCGGCCGCGGCATCGGCGATGGCCCTGGCGTCGAACAGCCAGGCCGGACGGCGCATCACCGCCGCGATCGCGCCCCAGTCGAGCCGGGCGTAGTCACGCCATTCGGTGAGGATCAGCACCGCATCGGCTCCGGCGGCCGCCTCCAGCGGCGATGGCGCCGTCTGCCAGCCGCCGTCGGCCGGCGAAGAGGGCTGGCCGAGGTCCTCGGCGATCTGGGCAGCTGACACCTTCGGATCCACGATCACCAGACGGGCCCCCTCCTCGATCAGGCCCTGGCAGATGCGGATGGCGGGGGCCTCGCGGGTGTCGTTGGTGTCCGCCTTGAAGGCGAAGCCCAGCACCGCCAGCCGCTTGCCGGTGACGGTGCCGAACAGGCGCTGGACCACCAGCCGGGCGATGCGGTCCTGCTGCCAGGTGTTGAGGGTCACCACCTGCTCCCAGTAACCCGCCACCTCTTCGAGCCCGTAGTGACGGCAGAGGTACACCAGGTTGAGGATGTCCTTCTGGAAGCAGCTGCCGCCGAAGCCGGGTCCGGCCTGCAGGAACTTGGCGCCGATCCTGGAATCGGTGCCGATGGCGCGGCCCACCTCGCGCACGTCGGCCCCGGTGGCCTCACACAGGGCGGCGATGCTGTTGATCGAGGAGATCCGCTGGGCGAGATAGGCGTTGGCGGTGAGCTTGGAGAGCTCACTGCTCCAGAGGTTGGTGCGCAGGATCCGTTCCTGGGGCACCCAGGTGCCGTAGATCCCGGCCAGGGATTCGATCGCCGCAGGGTCCTCGCCGCCGATCAGCACCCGATCGGGGGCCTCGAGGTCGGCGATCGCCGTGCCCTCGGCCAGGAACTCGGGATTGGAGAGCACGGCGAAGGTCTTGGCTTGCCGGCGATCGCCCTCCGGGCGGTTCTGCTGGGCGGCCCCCAGGATCGCCTTCACCGTCTCGGCGGTGCGGACGGGCAGGGTGCTCTTCTCCACCACGATCGTGTGGCCCCGGGCGGAGGCGGCCACCTGGCGGGCCGAAGCCTCGATCCAGCGCAGATCACTCGCCTGGCCGGCCCCCACGCCCTTGGTCTTGGTGGGGGTGTTCACCGAGAGAAACACCATGTCGGCGGCGGCGATGGCCGCATCCACCTCGGTGGTGAAATGGAGGTTGCGCCCCCTGGCCCGGCCCACCACCGCATCCAGTCCGGGTTCGTACACCGGCAGGCGGCTCAGATCCGGGTCGTTCCAGGCCGCGATCCGCTCGGCATTGAGGTCGACCACCGTGACCTGAATCCCGGGACAACGGTCGGCGATCACGGCCATCGTCGGCCCCCCCACATAGCCCGCCCAGATGCAACAGATGGTGCGAATCGGCGGATGGGCCGGGTCCATGGGGGATGGCAGTGCTGCGGGGACATTACCGCCATTGCCTGGCTTTGGCCGTGGCCGGGCGGGGAGAGGGCGGTGCCGGAGGTTAAGGACGGGTAAGTTGTGGCCGAGAGCCTGACGGGGGCCGGTCCTTGACCACGGTGCTGCTGACGGGAGGAGCCGGATTCATCGGCAGTCACACCTGTCTGACGCTGCTGGAGGCCGGTCACCGGGTGGTGGTGATCGACGACTTCAGCAACGGCCGTCCCGAAGCCCTGCGCCGCGTGAGCGAACTGGCCGGGCTGGGGGGCTGGCGGCAGCTGTCCCCGGAGCGCTGGGCCGCTGGGGATGGGGGCCCGGCCCGGTTCACCCTGCTGAAGGGAGATGTGCGCTGCCCCCTCGACCTCGACCGGGCCTTCGGGGAGGGGGAGGCGATGGGCGGCGGCGGCATCGCCGCCGTGCTCCACTTCGCCGGCCTCAAGGCGGTGGGGGAATCGATGGGCCAGCCCCTGTGCTACTGGGACGTGAACGTCGTCGGGGCGGTCCGGCTGCTGGAGGCCATGGACCGCCACGGGTGTCAGACGCTCGTCTTCAGCAGCAGCGCCACCCTTTACGGCCTCACCGACCGGGTGCCGATCCCCGAGACGGCCCCGCTGCAGCCGATCAATCCCTACGGCTACACCAAGGCCGCGGTGGAGCGGATGCTGGCCGATCTGGCCGCCAGCACCCCCGGCTGGCGCATCGCCCTGCTGCGTTACTTCAATCCGGTGGGCGCCCACCCCAGCGGGCGCATCGGCGAGGACCCCTCCGGCCCCCCCAACAATCTGTTTCCCTTCCTGTGCCAGGTGGCGGCGGGGCGCCGCCAGCGGCTGGAGGTGTTCGGTGGCGACTGGCCCACCCCCGACGGCACGGGCGTCCGCGACTACTTGCACGTCATGGATCTGGCCGAGGGCCACGGCCGGGCCCTCGAGGTGCTCCAGGCGGAGCCACCCCAGCTGCTCACCCTCAATCTCGGCAGTGGTCGCGGCCACTCCGTGCTCGATCTGGTGCGCAGCTTCGAGGCCACCAACCACCTGACCCTGCCCTACGCGGTGGTGGAACGCCGGCCAGGGGATTCCGCCATCAGCGTCGCCGATCCCCGCGAGGCGGCGCGGCGCATGGGCTGGCGGACCCGGCGCTCCCTGGCGGACATCTGCCGCGATGGCTGGGCCTGGCAGCGCGCCAATCCCGAGGGCTATCGCAGCGACAGCGATCGGCAGGCCGAGCCCGGGCGGGCCCTCATCGAGGTGCAGGGGGTGTCCTGAGGTACAGCCGCATCCCGTGGGCGTGCCGCACCAGCGGAAACCCCACCCGAGCGAGCTGGGCCGTGGAGAGCCGGTTGATGGAGAGATCGCCGTAGCGGCTGACCAGATCCGGCTGCCAGTGGTTGCTGGCCCGGGCGATCCGGCTCTCGTAGGGCGGGTAGGCATCGCGGAGCAGCACCACATCCACCCGCCGCCCATCGAGCCAGGCCCGCAGCGCGGCGGGGGAGGCCAGGGCGCTGCGCAGCCCCGGGTACTGGCCCGTCTCCACCGTGGGCGCCGCCAGCCTGGTGATGTCCCTGGCGGCCAGCGGAACCAGGCACTGGCGCATGCCCAGCACCGCGCCGACGAAGGGATCGCTCAGCAGGGTCCGGCCCTGGAGCCGCGGTTCCCGCTCGCACAGCTCCTGCAGCGGCTCGAGGATCGGCTCGATGGTGGCGCCATCCGCCGGCCGCACCTCCTCCAGGGGGGTGAGCAGGTGGGGCACCTTGGAGGCGAACACATTGGTCTCGCCCTGCAGCCCGAGCGGGACCGCCAGCACGGCGATCAGTCCGGCCAGCAGCACCATCAGGATCCCGCGTGCCCATGACAACCCCCAGGAGCGGTGCCGCCGCCCGCCGGGGTCGAGGGCCCGGGCCATCGCCGGGATGCTGATCCAGAACAGACTCGTCCACACCAGCCGGTAGGCGCTGTCCGGCTCGATCAGCTTGAAGACCAGGTCGCTGACGAAGGGGGCCCACCACTCCAGCAGCACCAGCGGCGGCAGCAGCGCCAGGGCCAGCACCGCGCCGGGGACGGGACGCCGGCCCCTCCAGGCCACGGCACAGGCCAGGGACAGCCCCAGGGCCGCCAGAAACACCGGCTCCCAGGTGGCCACCGGCAGACTGGGCCAGAAATAGAAGAAGCGGTGGCCCAGAAGCCGGTAGTCGTGGACGAAGCGCATCGTCTCCGGCCAGGCGTAGAAGGAGGCGAGCCGCTCCGGCCAGGGAAGCCTGTTCAGGGCCAGCAGCACCAGGCCCGCCAGCGCCAGAGAGACCCCTAGTCGCCGCCGGGAGGGCCAGACCACCAGGCTGGCGGCCGTGGCGACGATCAGCAGGTTGACCGTCAGGAAGGCGGTCACGCCATGGGCGTGATAGGCCAGGTAAGCGGCCCCCAGCAGCAGAGCCGTCGCCGCGCCCAGCGGGCGGGCACCCGGCCAGCACGGCCGCTGCAGCAGCCCCAGCAGCGGCGTGGCGGCGGCCAGCAGCAGGGCCAGTCCGGGCAGGGTGCCGTTGAGGGCGATCTGATGGAAGAAGGAGAAGTTCTGGTGCCCCATGCCCAGCAGGAACAGCAGGGCCGTGAGCCAGGCGAGGGCCACCCGACCGGTGAGGCGCAGGCAGAGCTGGCAGCTGGCGGTCAGCACCAGGAAGGTGTTCAGCGCCGCCACCAGGCTGGCCCGCCATGGGGCCAGGGCGTCGGGGAAGCCGAACAGATAGCTGGCCGCGGTGAAGAACCAGTTGGCCGGGGCCCGGTAGCGCACCGGGTCGAGGCGCACCGTGTCGAGCAGGTCGCTGCCGAAATAGGTCGTGTAGTAGACGAAGCCATCGGAGGGAAACTCCAGCACCACCCCGCGCAGGGCCAGGGCGATGGCACACACCAGCGCGGGGGCCAGCACCGCCAGCAACGGCCGCCCCAGGGCCGGGTCGGCCAGCCGCTGACGCCAGCGCCGCGGCCGGATCCCCACGGTTGCCGCCACCACAAGCAGGTCGATCACGACCAGCAGCCCATAGGCCTGGCGCAGCGTGGGCCCCGCCGGCAGCAGGGACAGCCAGCCGATGGCGGCCCAGGAGCCCACCCCCAGCAGCAGCATCTGCCAGCTGGGCCGGCGCCAGCGCCATCCCCACAGCAGCGGTGCGGCGATGGCCAGCAGCAGCGGCAGAAAGGGTTGGGTCAGCGCTGCCATTCGGCGCAGGGGAAGCCGCTGCCCCGTGACCCTAGGGGACCTGCCGGGATGGCCCGTTGCGGCGACGGCTCAGGGCCGCTCGTCCCGCAGCCGCTCCCCCCGCAGCTCCCGCAGGCGCTCCCCCAGGGCCGGTCCCGGCCGCAGGCCGGCGGCGATCAGCTCGCCCGCCGACACCGGGGAGGGGAGATGGCGCCAGCGGCACCACCAGCGCAGCAGGGGCCGCCGCGGCAGGGCCCCGCTCACCAGCGCCAGGGCGACGGCCTCGGCGGACCAGCCGGGCCGCTCCAGGAAGTGGGTCCAGGCCTCGGCCGTGGCGGGTGGCGCCTCCAGGGCCTGCCAGCCCTGACGCAGCAGGGCCAGCTGGGCCAGCAGCCGCTGCTGCCCGTGGGGGAGCTGCAGCCGTGCCGCCACGGTCACCGCCGACGTGCTGCCGGCCAGCAGGGCCGCCAGGGGAGGGAGGCCGCAGCGCCGGGCCCAGCGGAGGCGGCGGCGCCAACCCCTGTCGTTCTGCAGCGCCGGATCCACCAGCACCAGGGCGCCCCACGCCTGCAGACAGCCCAGCGCCGCCTCCCACGGTTCCCGCTCCAGCAACAGCTCCAGCTCCATCCGCAAACGCGTGCCCAGGGCGGGCGGCACCCGTCCGCTGCCGGCGCCACGGCTCGCCTCCCCCCAGGGCCAGCGCGCCAGGGTGGCGCGGAGCTGCTCCAGGCTGGCGGGGGCCAGGCTGAACCCCAGCCGGGCGGCATAGCGGGCGGCCCGCACGATCCGGGTGGGATCGTCCTCCACACTCCTGGGGTGGAGCAGGCGCAGCTGCCGCTGGCCCAGGTCGGCCAAGCCGCCATGGGGATCGAGCAGGGACAGGCTGGGTCCAGAGCTGGCGAACACCAGGGCCATCGCGTTGATGCTGAAGTCGCGGCGGGCGAGATCCTCCTCCAGGGACCCGTCGATCACCACGGGGTTCTCCCCGGGGGCCGGGTAGGTCTCGCGGCGGGCGCTGGCCAGGTCGAGCAGGATCCCGTCCAGCTCCAGCTCGACGGTGCCGAAGGCCTGGTGAAACTGGCAGAAACCCACCGCCGCGGCCGGGACATCCGCCAGCAGGGTTTCGGCCAGGCGATGGGCCGCCGGTCGCGGATCGGCCGGATCGGCCCCCGGGGCCAGCTCCACCACCAGGTCGATGTCCGGCAGGCCCCGAAGGGGATCGCGATGCACCCGATGCAGCAGCAGATCGCGCACGGCGCCACCCACGACGGCCAGCACGGCGCAATCCGCCGACCGATGGAAGGCGGCCAGCAGCCGGGGGGGCAGGGAGAGCTCTCCGGCATCGATCGCGGAGACCGTCATCGAGGCAGGCCCATGGAGCGCTGTCCAGAAGGCGCAGGGTACACTCGGGCCAACGACATCGTGCGACGTCCCGATACATAAACCTCGGGAAGGTGTCCGCCGGTCATTGCTCCTGGAAGCCGCCACGGGCAGACGTCACGGGCAGTCACCACAGCCCGTCGGCACGGCCAGCCGCCCGCCCATCGCCAGACCATCCACCGATGGGCCGAACCAGTGACGGCAAGCACCAACAACGACATCCAACAAGTCACATCCAAACCGCATGACTGACAGCGCCAAGAAAATCATCAAAGCGCCTCTTGGTATCTACAAAAGAATCAAGATCAAGGCGTTTATTCTGGTTGATTATCTTACGTCTCTGTGCGAGTACTGGCTTGGCCCCAACGGCTCCCGCAGCAGTCCATCGAGGCGGCTGATGCCCATTGGGAAGCCGTCCGTCGATGGCTCCACACCAACACGCATTGCTGTCTTCGTTGCCTATTCAAAGCGGCTGACACTGTCGAACAGGGCCTATCTCGAAGCGCTCAACAAGGCCGGCTTTGCAGTCCTCTACATCAACAACGAAACCACGGAGGAGGGGTCGCTTGATGCCATCAGCCAGCTGAGCTGGCGCGCCTTCAACAGGCGCAACATCGGCCGGGACTTTGGTGGCTTCAAGGACGGCATTCTGCTGCTTCTGGAGGAAGGCCACCTGCAACGATGCCAGCTCCTCTGCGTCGTGAATGATTCGATGCAGTTCATCCCAGGCAGGAATGCCGATGCCCTGGTCAGGTCCGTGGAGGCCTTCGCCAGCTCCGACCGGAAAGCCCTCTTCAGCCACATCAGCCATCAGATTCAGACCCACTATCAATCCTATTTTCAAGTTCTCAAGCCCGAAGTCTTCCTCGCCAAGCCATTCATCCGTTTCTGGAAGAACTACTTGCCTTTGTCCCATCGGGGCCACTGCATCTACAAGGGGGAAATCGAACTGTCTCAGCAGGTCTACCGACGCTTCAATCCCGTCGAGACCCTCTACACCAGCGACAAGCTACTCGAGGCCATCGAGCAGTCATGCCCGGAGAAAACGGGAGTGCCCGCTGGGGAAGTCTTCCGGCTGATGCCCTCTCCGGCCAGGACGTCGCAGATGAAGAAGATTGGCTACTCCCTCAACCAGCTGATGGCGAAAAGCGATAAGAACGAGCATCTTTCTCGTGTGGAACTCTATAGCATTCCTGATCTGATTGAGAATGGCAATCCCAGTCACATCGCAGCCTTTCTCTATCCCTTCTATCTCCACTGTCCATTTGTGAAGCATGACCTCGGAACCGCAGGCAGCTACACGATGGCCCAGGCCATCAGCCTGTTCAAGGAAGCTCTTCTCGATTCCATGGGGGAAGAACGCCAACAGGAGATCAAGGCACTCGCGGATGAATTCCGTGATCTCATCTACGCACGTGGCGTTCCCCTGAGCTACAACAACCGGCTGCGCGAAGCCGCCTTGAAGGGCATCACAGGCGCCTTCGTCTATCCCTCCACCTATCAATGACCGGCGGGCGGGCGCTGCAGGCGATCCATTTCATCACGATCAATTATCACTGCAGTGATTTCATCATCGGGCTGATCGAGCACACGTTCGCCTCAGGGGACCCCGATCTGCACTTCATCGTCGTCAACAACTCGCCCCGGGACGCCGGCCTGCGGCACTGGCTCCCTTCCACGCCGAACCGCCAGCGGGTGACCCTGATCGAGGCCGGTGGAAATCTCGGCTTCGGCAGCGGCTGCAACCTGGGGCTCGCCCACGTGTGGCAGACCGACCGGCAGGCGGTGGCCTGGCTGATCAACCCCGATGCCCGCCTCGATGCCGGGGCGATCGCCTACGTCCGGCAGTGCCTGCGCGACGACGAACGGATCGCCCTGCTCGGCACCCGGATCCGGGACCCGCAGGGGGACGTCTGGTTCAGCCACGGCAGCTTCAACCGCTGGACCGGCCAGCTGGGCCATCGCTTCCCCGGCGACGACTGCCGCCCCCTTCCGGTGCGCACCTGGCCCACCCGCTGGATCTCCGGCTGCAGCCTGATCTTCCGCCTGGGGGTGCTGCGGGACTGCCCCCAGTTCGACCCCCGCTACTTCCTCGACTACGAGGACGCCGACATCTGCGAGCGCCACCATCGGCTCGGCTACCGCCTGCGGGTCACCCAGGCCGTGCTGGTGGAGCATCAGGTGTCCGCCATCACCCAGCGGGCCCCCCGGGCCAAGTACCAGCACGCCACCTTCAGCAAGCTCTACTTCCTGCACCGCCACGCCACGCCGCTGGCCCTGCTGCTGAACCTGATCTATTACGCCGTCCGCCCCCTGAGCTTCTGCCTCTCCGATCCGGAGCGGGCCCGGGGCCGTTGGTGGGGGCTGGGGGATTACCTGCGCTGGTGCTGGCGGGGGCTCCTGCGCCGGCCGGAGCCGCCCCACCCGCGCACCTCCTTCACCGTTTCATCCTGAGGAAGCGGCCCGCCAGGGCCCGCAGGGTGGGCCAGCGCTGGGCCGGCGGACAGTAGCGCCAGAGGATGGCGGCCACCGCCGGCAGGTAGAGGTGGGACCTGGGGTGGAAGAAGGTGAACAGCAGCCCCCGCAGGCTGCCCAGGGGCAGGCGTTTCTGCTCGTCGCCGAAGTCGTTGAGGACCACGACCCCCGGGGTCACCCGGGCCTCGACGCCCCGGTGGACCGCCCGCATCACCCACTCGGAATCGGCGTGATAGTGGGGCAGCCAGCGGGCGTCGTAGAGGCCGACACGGCCAAAGACCTCCCGGCGGATCAGCACCCCGTTGCCCGGCATCGCCTCGGTGGGGAGCACCTCGGCGGCCGCCAGCGCCGGATCCAGCTGGCTGGCCAGCTCGTCGTGGTGGGACAGGCGCAGGAAGCGGTCCGTGCCCCAGTCGGTGCGGGTGCCCAGGGCCCAGATGCGCCCGGGCTCGGCCAGCAGGTCGATGCGGCTGCCGAGGATGCCGCAGCCGTGGCGCTGGGCCAGGGCCACCATCCGCTCCACGTAATCGGCCGGGACGACGGCGTCATCGTTGATGGTGAGCACGTAGTCGGTGCCGGCCGCCAGGGCCCGCCGCACGCCGCGGTTGGTGGCACCGGCCCAGAAATCCCTGTCCCCGGCCGCCACCACCGTCACCTTGGGATGCTGCCGGCGGATCGCCGCCACGGTGCCGTCGCTGGAGTTGGCATCGACCACCACCACCCGCAAAGCGCCGTGGGTCTGGCCGGCCATGGCGGCCAGGAAGCGCAGGGTGGTCTGGCGGCGGTTGCGGGTGGGCACCACGGCGGTGACCAGCGGCAGGGTCATGCCGGCTCGATCGGGGCCAGGCGCGGGTCGAGGATCTTCGGCCCCATGCCCTCGAACTTCACGGCGATGGAGGTCTTGTCGCCGCTGCCGAACAGGTGGGTGACCTGGCCCTCGCCGAAGCTGCTGTGCCGCACCCGATCCCCCACGGCCCAGGTGCGCGGTGCGCCGCGGCGGCGCACCGCATTGGCGGGAATGCCGGCCGACCCACCGGCCGCGACCCGCTGGCTGTCGTCCCGATCCACCCGGGTGAGCCGCTCCAGCCGCTGCTCCCGCCGCAGGGCCGCGCCGCCGCTGCGGGGGATGTCGCCCTGCAGCAGGGCCTCGGGCAGCTCGGAGAGGAACACCGAGGGCACCGCCGGCTCCCGCATGCCGCCCCAGAGCCGCCGCTCGCTGGCATGGGAGAGGAACAGCCGTTCCTTGGCCCGGGTGATCCCCACGTAGCAGAGGCGGCGCTCCTCCTCGAGGGCGGCCGGGTCCTCCAGGGAGCGGTAGCTGGGGAACAGGCCCTGCTCCAGCCCCACCAGGAAGACCACCGGAAACTCCAGCCCCTTGCTGGCGTGCAGGGTCATCAAGGTGACCCGGTCGGCCTCGGTGTCCTTGCTGTCGGCGTCGCTGGCCAGGGCGGCGGAGGCCAGGAAGCCCTCCAGGGAGCCTTCCTCGTTCTCCTCCTGGTACTGGAGGGCTGCGTTGACCAGCTCCTGCAGGTTGCGGCGCCGCTCCTCCGATTCATCGGTGGCTTCGGCCAGCAGTTCGGCCAGGTAGCCGCTCTGCTCCATCACCCGCTGCACCAGCTCGGAGGGGGGAGCATCCTGCAGGCGGCGGCTGAGGTCGGTGATCAGCTCCTGGAACTGCAGCACCCCCCGGGCGGAGCGGCCGGCGAGGGAGCGGACGGCCTCCGGATCGCTGACCACCTCCCACAGGGGGAGCCCCAGCTGGTTGGCCGCATCGGTGAGCCGCTCGATGGTGGTCTTGCCGATGCCCCGTCGGGGCACGTTCAGCACCCGCAGCAGGCTGACGGTGTCGGCCGGGTTGACCAGCAGGCGCAGGTAGGCGAGCACATCCTTGATCTCGCGCCGGTCGTAGAAGCGCAGGCCCCCCACGACGATGTAGGGGAGCCCCCATCGCACCAGCGACTCCTCCATGGCGCGGGACTGGGCGTTGGTGCGATAGAGCACGGCCATATCGCCCCAGCGCAGGTCGGGGTGGGACGCCTCCAGCATCCGCATCCGGTGCACCACCGCCTCGGCCTCGGCGATCTCGTCGTCGCAGCGGGTGAGGCTGATGGGCTCCCCCTCGCCGCGGGTGGGGCGCAGCACCTTGTCGATGCGCTCGCTGTTGTTGGCGATCAGGGCGTTGGCCGCCTCCAGGATCGTGGCGGTGGAGCGGTAGTTCTCCTCCAGCTTCACCATCGTGCCGGTGTCCCCGTCGAGGGAGCCGTCGCCGAACTCCTTCTGGAAGCCCATCAGGATCGTGAAGTCGGCGGCCCGGAAGCTGTAGATGCTCTGGTCGGCGTCGCCCACCACGAACACCGAGCGCCCCTCCCAGTCATCGAAGGTTTCGGGGGGATGGCCGTTGGCCACCAGCAGCTTGATCAGGTCGTACTGGGTGCGGTTGGTGTCCTGGTACTCGTCCACCAGCACGTGGCGGAAGCGGCGGTGCCAGTAGTGGCGGATCTGCTCGTTCTGCTGCAGCAGCTGCACCGGCATCAGCAGCAGGTCGTCGAAGTCGAGGGCGTTGTTGGCGGCCAGGGCGCGCCGGTAGCGGCGGTAGGCCTCGGCCTCGTGCTTGCCGCGGGGGCCGGGGTGCTCCTCCTCGAGCCGCTCCGGCAGCCAGCCCTGGTTCTTGGCGCTGCTGATCGCCCAGCGCACCTTCTTGGGCTCAAAACGCTTGGGGTCGAGCTGCATCTCCTGGGTGACGATCTCCTTGACCAGGCTCTGGGCGTCGCTCTCGTCATAGATGGAGAACTGGCGCGTCCAGGTGAGTCCCTCGGGGTCGCGGAACTTGTCGATGTCGAAGCGGAGCAGCCGGGCGAACAGGGCGTGGAAGGTGCCGATCCAGAGGTCCTTGATCACCTCCCGGTAGATACGGCTGCGCAGCTGCTTCTGCTCCCGGGCCGGCAGGGTGCTCCAGGGCTGGCCGAACTGGCTCTGGGCCAGCCGCTGGGCCAGCAGCACCTCCAGCCGCTCCTTCATCTCCCGGGCGGCCTTGTTGGTGAAGGTGACCGCCAGCACCTGGGCCGGATCGACGCCGTGGTGCCCGATCAGATGGGCGATCCGGTGGGTCAGGGCCCGGGTCTTGCCGCTGCCGGCCCCGGCCACCACCAGCAGCGGGCCGGTATGGTGATCGACCGCCCGCCGCTGGGCCTCGTTCAGACCGGCCAGAAAACTCACAGGCTCCGGCGGAGAAGGTTGAAATCGGACCCTAGCAGCCCCCTCCCGATGGGCGGGCCGGTCCCGACAGATGCGGGTCGCTCAGCTAGAGAAGGCGGCGCGAGTCTGTCGATGGGAGCAATAGCCTTCCAGCCACAGATTCCTCCTCAACACCATCAACCGAGCGGGCTGGATAGGCGACGTTCAAAGGAGGCCAGATCATTGAAGGTATCCGAGCGCTGGCGGAGCTGGTCGAAGGTTCCAGAGGCCTTGATGCGCCCAGCCTCGAATTCGAAGATGCAATCCGAGCGCATCACGGTGGAGAGCCGGTGAGCGATCACCACCAGGGTGCAGCGGCGTCCGATCACCTCGATGGCATCCATCACCTCGGATTCGGTGCGGTTGTCGAGCGCACTGGTGGCCTCATCCAGCACCAGGAACTTGGCATTGCGGTAGAAGGCGCGGGCCAGGGCCAGCCGTTGCCGCTGGCCTCCGGACAGACGGATGCCGTTGTCACCGATCGGCGTGAACAGACCGAGGGGGAGGTCGGCGACGATGTCGGCGAGCTGGGCGGCCTGGAGGGCCTCCCAGACCCGCATCTGATCGACCTCATCGACCTCCTCGGCGAAGGCGATATTCTCGATGATGTTGCTGTTGAGCAGGTTGATCGCCTGGGGAACGTAGGCGCAGTTCGCCTGCCAGGCCGGTACATCGGCCTCGTCCACATCGATGCCGTCCAGCTGCAGGGTGCCCGAGGTGGGACGCAGCAGGCAGAGGAGCTGGTTGGCCGTGGTGGTCTTGCCGCTGCCGGTGGCACCGACGAAGGCGACACGGGACCCCACCGGAATCGACATGGAGACGTCACGAAGGACATCCGTGTCCGACCCGGGATAGCGATAGGAGATGCTGTTGAGACGGATCACCCGTTTGGGCATCACACCATCCGGGGAGGGCACCCCCTCGGAGCGAATCGTGAGGCGGGCCTCGGGAAGCTCGATCAGCTTGAGCGTTTCCTCCAGGTCGGGCAGGCCGGCCCGCAGGGAGGTGATGGCGCGGAAGCTGTCCTGCAGGGGAGGGGTGAGCTTGAGGGAGGTGACAGCCACCGTGGCCAGGAACGGAATGATCTTCAGCAGCGCCCCAGGGTCGGGATTCGAAAGCAGGGGCAGCATCCCGGCCGCGAAGATCATCGTGATCCCGAGCGGCTCGATCAGAGCTCGCGGGGTCTCGGGCAGGACATCAGCCTTCCAGATGAAGGGGATGGTTTCACGGCCGGCCTGTTGGTAATGGCGCTCGAAGTAGGGCTCCGAGCCGGTGAGCTGCACATCGAGAATCGTGCGCATCGATTCCGAAAGGATCGTGTTGGTGCGCACCTCCAGCAGGATCCTCTGACGGGCGGCAAAGCGCAGGAACGGGGTGATGGCGGTGGAGATGAGCAGATAGCCGCCCAGCAGGCCCACGATCAGCACAACGGCCATCAGCTTGCCGACGATCAGCATCCCGGCGGAGAGCAGGGCGATCACGAACACACCACTGGCCAGCTGCAGCAGGGGGAGCACGACGATGTCGGCGACGCGCGACACATTGATGAGAACCATGGAGGAGATATCTGACTTCGATTCGCCCAGAAAGTAGACATAGGGCTGGGCGATCAACTTGCGCTGCGCCATATCCGATAGATCGCGCCAGATTGACGCCTTGAGCCGCAGCTGAAACGCCCGCAGCAGCAGCTTGGAGAGCGAGGAAAACCAGGCGGCCGCCACGAAGGCCACCACCAGCACCACCACCTTGACCCGGGGATCTTCCGGTACCAGGCCCTCCCAGGGGATGGAGGGGCGGTTCTCTCCGCCGACGACGACCGTGAACAGGCGAGCCACCAGGGCCACCACCACCAGATCGGCCACCCCGGCGAGGATCGCCAGCGGGATGAGACGCATCAGCGCCCGCTTGCGGCGACGCGGCAATTGGGCCAGAAGTCGCACCAAACTCTTGAAGGTTTGGCTTTTGCGAAACATCTGGTCAGACTTTTGCGAAAATCGTACCCGTGCGGCCAGAAGGGCCGCCGCCACGCCAGCCAGTCAGTTCAGTGATCGCCACATGGCCGAAAACCGGCGCCGCCACTGGTCGATCCGCAAGGCCAGCAGGGGGGGCGAGCGCAGCGGCGACGCCCCTCCCCGCAGCAGGTGGGTCCAGTGGGCGTCGATGGCCTCCAGGGCCGAATGCCAGCGTTCCTGCAGCACCGGCTCGCTGCAGGCCTCCAGCAGGCTGGCGAGGCGGCCCGGCGGCGGCAGCCAGGCCAGCGGGTCGGTCACCGCCGCCTGGATCCGCTCCAGGTCGTTCTCCAGGCTGCCGCAGCCGATCTGGTGGCCCACCACCCCCGGGTCAAGGCTGTCGGCCAGGGCGTGGTTGAGGCTGCTGAACACCACGCAGCCGCAGGCCATGGCCTCCAGCGGCGGCAGGCCGAAACCCTCGCTCACCCCCCGGCCGCGCCAGTAGTCGGCGGAGTCGTAGAGCACGACGGCCGCGCTGTTGAACAGGTCCACCAGGTCGTCCACCCAGCCGCTCTGCACCTCCACCCGCAGCCCCCGCCGGCGCAGGGCCGGCACCAGCCGCTCCAGGACATAGCGGCTGTTCTTGCGCTGCTGTACGAGCACATCGATGGGGCGGCCGACGCCCGCGGGGGCCGCCCGATTGCCCCGCTCCAGCCACTGGGGCTGGAGGGCGTTCGGCACCAGGAACAGGGGATGGCGGGGGCCCCTGTCGCCCCAGTAGCCGAGCGTGTTGCGGCTGACCGCCAGCACCGGCACCCCGGGCGGCAGCGAAAACCCGTAGCCGCTGCTGTGGGCGTGGTAGGCCACGGGCCGTCCCCGCAGCTGCCGCATCAGGCGGGGCACATCAAATCCCCAGCTGACGATCCAGAGGGCGTCCCCGGGCGCCGACTCCCGGGCCAGCAGGTCAGCCAGGAACGGGTGGTCGGGCTCACGGTTCCGGTAGGTGACCACCTCGGTGGGGGTCAGCTGGGAGGTCAGCCGGGCGGTCTGCAGTTCCACCAGCAGGCCACCGCCGCGGAAGCGGCCGGTGGTGCCGGGAAGCAGGAAGCGGATCGGGCGCACGCGGTTCGAAAGGGCGGCGGCCGCCGCCGGCCTGGCAAACCTAGGCGGGCACGGCCTCGGTGCTGCCGGTGCGGGTGCGGCGGGTGAGGAAGCCGAACAGCACCTTGCCGATCGCCGCCACCAGATTGCCTTCCAGCTCCTGGAACATCTTCATGTTGCAGTGGAAGGCCTCATTGGCCTCCGCCACGATCCGGTCGGCCATGGCCTGGTCGATGGGCAGGCTGTCGAGGGTGGCGCGGTAGTTGGCCTTGAAGGCCTTCTCGTCGTCGATGGCGTCGAATTCGTAGAAGCGCAGGCCATCGTGCTCCCCCAGGTTCATCGCCTTCTGGGCGATGTTCTTGAGGATCTGGCCCCCCGAGAGGTCACCGATGTAGCGGGTGTAGTGGTGGCCGACCAGCAGTTCGGGGCACTCCCGCGCCACCTGGTGCAGGCGGGCCACATACTCCTGGGCCCCGGGGGTGGCGCGGATCTGCTGGCGCCAGTCACCGCCGAAATAGAAGGTGAGATCAGCCTCGAGGGACTCGCGGCGGTTGAGCTCGGGGGAGGCGATCGGACCGACCACCGGATGGTCGGCCAGCTTGCCGATCTCCTCCTCCATGGCGCTGTAGACGAACCACAGGTCGGCCACCAGGGTGCGATAGCTGGCCTTGTCGACGACCCCCTTGAGGAAACAGCTCACGAAGCCGGTGTTCTCGGCCATGGTGTGGGCTTTCTTCGTTCCCTCACGGAGTTGGGAAGCAAGGGCGACGGGCATGGGATCGGGAGGCTGCGCGGGCAGACGTACAAACGTAGGTGGGGCCTGCAGGACGGCGCGGCAAGGTTGCGAAGGATTACGCGGCCCGGCTGCCGCCGGCCGACACATCGCCGAAGAGATCGAACAGCTCGCGGCACACCTGCTGCAGCACGCCGACCACCTCCTCACTGGGGAGATGGGAACCCGACGGCTGCCAGTCCCCCACCGTGGCCAGGCGCCAGCGCTCCGATTCGTAGGTGAGGCCGCGGATCAGCACGCCGAGCAGCCGGGGCCGTTCGCCGGACCCGACCGGCGCCCGCTCCAGGCGCAGCTGCACCAGCAGCGAGCGGCACTGCAGACGGGGACTCCAGCCGGGGAAGTGGAAGGAGAGATCCAGCGTCTCCCGTTCATCGAAGGCCCGGGTGAGGGGATCGTCGCGCCAGGGGGTGAGGTTGGCCCGGGCGGCGGGGAAATGCAGGCGGAAGTGCCCCACCACCGCGGCGATCGCGGCGGCCAGTTCCACCGATCGGGCCTGGTCGGCCGCATTCATGCCGTTTCCCCTGAGCAGAAAGCCGATGTCCCCGAAACCTAGGCTCATCGGCGCGTTCCGTGCCGACTCAATGGCCACATACGAGAAGCTCACCGTCCCAGCCAGCGGCACGGCGATCCGATTCGAGGGCGGCCAGCCGATCGTTCCCAACGACCCGATCATTCCCTTCATCCGCGGCGACGGCACCGGCGTGGACATCTGGCCCGCCACCCAGCGGGTGCTGGACGCGGCCGTGGCCAAGGCCTACGGCGGCGAGCGCCGCATCGAGTGGTTCAAGGTGTATGCCGGCGACGAGGCCTGCGAGCTGTACGGCACCTATCAGTACCTGCCCCAGGACACCCTCACGGCGATCGAGCAGTACGGGGTGGCCATCAAGGGCCCCCTCACCACCCCGATCGGCGGCGGCATCCGCTCCCTCAACGTGGCCCTGCGCCAGATCTTCGACCTCTACTGCTGCGTGCGGCCCTGCCGCTACTACGACGGCACCCCCAGCCCCCACAAGCGGCCCCAGGACCTGGATGTGGTGGTCTACCGCGAGAACACCGAGGACATCTACATGGGGATCGAATGGGAGGCGACGGATCCTGTCTGCCTTGAGCTGATCGCCCACCTCAATGACACGGTGATCCCCGCCAACGGCAAGCTGGGCAACCGCCGCATCCCGGCAGGGGCCGGCATCGGCATCAAGCCGGTGAGCAAGGCCGGCACCCAGCGCCATGTCCGCAAGGCCATCCGCCACGCCCTGGGGCTGGAGGGCGCCAAGCGCCACGTGACCCTGGTGCACAAGGGCAACATCATGAAGTTCACGGAGGGGGCCTTCCGCGACTGGGGCTACGAGCTGGCCACCACCGAGTTCCGCGACCAGTGCATCACCGAACGGGAGAGCTGGATCCTGGGGAACCTGGAGGAGAAGCCCGGCCTCAGCATCGAGGACAACGCCCGCCTGATCGAACCCGGCTACGACAGCCTCACCCCCGAGAAGAAGGCGGCTGTCGACGCGGAGGTGAAGGCCGTGATCGACGCCATCGGCGCCAGCCACGGCGAAGGGAAATGGAAAGCGATGGTGATGGTCGACGACCGCATCGCCGACAGCATCTTCCAGCAGATCCAGACCCGGCCCCAGGAGTATTCGGTGCTCTGCACCCTCAACCTCAACGGCGACTACATCTCCGACGCGGCGGCGGCGGTGGTGGGCGGCCTGGGCATGGCACCGGGGGCCAACATCGGCGACAACGCGGCGATCTTCGAGGCCACCCACGGCACCGCCCCCAAACACGCCGGCCTCGACCGCATCAACCCCGGATCGGTGATCCTCTCCGGCGTGATGATGCTCGAGTACATGGGCTGGCAGGAAGCCGCCGACCTGATCACCGCCGGGATCAGCGCCGCGATCGCCAACAAGGAGGTCACCTACGACCTCGCCCGGCTGATGGAACCCCGCTCCGAGGCCGTCAGCTGCTCCGGCTTCGCCGAAGCCGTGGTGCGCCACTTCGGAGGGTGAGGGCAAGGGGCCTGGGGGATGGGGGATGGGACGAGCCAACGATGACGCATGGGTCTCAAGGCGAGTTGCCAACCAACCCCAGACGATCGCCTTAGGGTCGCTTCCGGATTGGTCATGGAGGAGATGCTTTCTGCAAGGAGATGCAAATCCCAGGCGGCCCGGCATCTCGTCAGGTTTCTGCCAAAGCGGACGCAAATGGCCGCCCGCTTCCGGCAGATCAACGGCGTGGCTCCCGATCTGCGTAAGCCACGCCTGTTGAGTGAGCGGATCCTGCATCGGATCCTGACGGACCGGGACCCCCTTCTACGCACGTTCTGCGACAAGCTCGCCGCCAAGCAATGGATTGCGACCCGCATCGGAGCGGGCCGAACCCCCCGCACCCTGGCGATTGCGGACAGTGTCGAGGCCCTGCGGGCCCACCAGCTTCCTGATCGCTGGATGCTCAAGGCCAGCCATGGATCCGGCTGGTACCAACTGGTGGCCTCTACCACCCATCCCATGGATGAGTTGGTGATCGCGCAGGCCCAACGGTGGCTGAGCATGGACTATTCCGAAGTCTTTCAGGAATGGGGCTACAGGAACCTGCCGCGGCGGCTGCTGGCCGAGGAGTTCCTCAGCTTCTCCGGCAGGCAGTGCATCGAAATGAGCGCCTTCTGCTTCAACGGCAGTGTCAGGGGCCTGCGGCTGTTCCGCCCGGAGTCCGCCCATGCCCGGCATCGCAGCAACCAGCGACAACTACCCCGCACCAAGGAGTGCTTTCTCGATGAGGCGCTCCGGCCGCTGCCACTGGAACGCCCCCAGCACGACCATTGCCGGGACTTCGCCAGCCTTGATCGTCCTCCCTTGCAGACCTTCTGCGCCCTGGCCCAGGATCTCTCCTGCGAAACGCCCTTCCTGAGGGTGGACGGCTTTCTGAGCGACAGGGGCGTCCTTGTGGGGGAACTGACGCCCTATCCGGGGGCTGGCCTGCTGTTGCGAATGCCGCGGCAGTGGGATGCCTGGTTCGGCGCCTTCTGGGAGTGAGTGCCCGACGGCCTGAGGGGGACGTGCAAGCGATCAGAATGGCGGCCATGAGCCTTCCGTCCCTCGCGACCAGCGGGTCCCCGGCTGCCGGGGAGCCCGGGGCCGGCTTCATCGCCGCCGACCCCTGCGTCCACTGCGGCTTCTGCCTGCCCACCTGCGCCAGCTACCGGGTGCTGGGCACCGAGATGGACTCACCCCGGGGACGCATCCATGCCCTCAAAGCCATCGACGCCGGAGAGCTGGTGCTCGATGCCACGGTGGCGAAGCATTTCGACACCTGCCTGGGCTGTTTCGCCTGTGTAACCGCCTGCCCGGCGGGGGTGCGCTACGACGAACTGATCGAGACCATGCGGCCGCGGCTGAACGCCCCCGAGCTGCGCAGCCCCGGCCAGCGCACCTTCCGGCGCCTGCTGTTCGCCCTGCTCCCCTACCCCGGGCGGCTGCGGGCCCTGCTGGCCCCCCTGCGGGCCTACGCCGGCACGCCCCTGCAGGCCCTGGCGCGCCGCAGCGGCCTCACCCGCCTGTTCGGTCCGCAGATCGCGGCGATGGAGACCCTGCTGCCGCCCCTGCCCGCCCAGTCCTTCCGTGACGACTGGCCCGTGCTGGTGCCGGCGGTGGGGCCCCGCCGCCACCGGGTCGGGCTGGTGCTCGGCTGCGTGCAGCGGGTCTTCGAGCCGGGGGTGAACGCCGCCGCCGTCCGGGTGCTGGCCGCCAACGGCATCGAGGTGGTGATTCCCCCTGATCAGGGCTGCTGCGGGGCCATGACCCACCACCAGGGCGAACTGGAGCAGACCCGGGAGCTGGCGGCGGCCCTGATGGCCAGCTTCGAAGCGGTGATCGGCCCGGGGCGACCGGCCGGCCCCGAACCCCTTGATGCCCTGCTGGTGGCCGCCTCGGGCTGCGGTCACACCCTGAAGGCCTACGACCAGATCCTCGGCACCCGCCACCCCGTGCTGGGGAGGGTGGCCGACCTGCAGGAATTCCTCGACAAGGTCGGGCTCAGCGAGGGCTTCCAGGCGGGTCTGCGGCCCCTGCTCCACGACGACGGCACCCCCGCCAGCGCCGAGCGCCCCATGCAACTGGCTTATCACGATGCCTGCCACCAGCTCCACGGCCAGGGCCTGGCGGCCCAGCCCCGGCGCCTGCTGGGCCGGATTCCCCATGTGCGGATCCGCGAGGCCACCGAAGCCGGCGTCTGCTGCGGCAGCGCCGGCATCTACAACCTGGTGCAGCCGGAGGAAGCCGCCGAACTGGGGCGGATCAAGGCCGCCGATCTGAGCGGCACGGGCGCCCAGCTGGCCGTGAGCGCCAACATCGGCTGCACGCTGCAGATCCGCCAGGCGATGGAGGCGCAGCCGCGACCGCTGCCGGTGGTCCATCCGATCGAGCTGCTCGATCGCAGCTACGCCGGTCCGGCCTGAGTGTCCATCCAGCGCCAGGCCTCCCACAGGGTGCCCGGGTCGCCGAGATTGCCGGGGAAGGTGAGCACGGGCAGGGGCTCCTTCCGGGCATCAGGGGCTGGCTCGGTGGCGCCGTCGGTGGCAGCCAGCACCAGCGACAGGCCCGGCAGCAGCTGGCCCTGGAGCTCCACCAGCTCCAGGGCCAGCCCATCGGCCAGGAGGGTGTGGGTCGTGATGCCCCCCTTGCTGATCAGATAGCCCAGGGCGGGAGCCACGGCGGCGGCCAGCCGGGCCATCACCCCCGCCAGGGCCAGGCCCAGCGCCCGGCGCTCGCCGGCATGGCGGCAGCGGGCCTCGCCACGGCTGGTGTAGAGCACCGGCGTGCGGCCCCCGGCCAGCACCTCCGCCAGGCGCCGCCCCCAGGCCTGCTCCAGGGAGGCCAGCAGCAGGGCGGGTTCCGGGCCCTCCAGCAACCGCTGGACCTTGGCCACCTCCAGTTCCACCCCGACGCAGTCCGGCTCCGCCAGCAGCCGTTCGAGCTGCCGGTCGGCCAGGGGCACGTGGGAGCCCACCAGCACCAGCCCCGGCAGGGGGCCGGCGCCGCCACGGCGGCGCAGTCCGGCCAGGGCCGCCGGCGCCAGCGGCTGGGGCGGCAGCGACGCCAGGGCCTGGATAAGGCTGGCGGCGCTCTGGAACAGGAAGCGCCGGGGGCGCCCAACACCGAGGCCATCGCCTGGGCCGTTGCCGGGGCCCTGTTCCGCCGGGGATCCCGCGATCAGGCAGCGCACCGCGGCGGCCAGGGACGCCAGCTGGCCCTCGGAGGCGCCGTCCACCGCCACGCAGACATTGCGCTCCAGGCGGGCCAGGTGGCGGAGGAGGGCGGGGCCGCCGGTCTCCAGTTCCCGCCAGCCGATGCGGTCCACGGCGCTGGCCGGGATGCGGCCGCCGCTCTTCTCCTCCACCCAGTCCGGGAGATGGCTGGTGCCGTAGGCGAACAGTCCGTCCCGGGCGAAAGGGCTCTCGTGCACGGGCCGGCCCTGGAGCCGATGCACCCCATCCACCGTGGTGCGCCCCCCCTCGAGGAAGGCCGGCACCAGCAGGGTGGCGTCGAAGGGGCCGAGTTCGGCGGCGATCACCTCCACCTCCAGCGGGAAGTGCCCCCGCAGGGTGGAATCGCCGCGGCTCACCACGATCCAGCCGCCGATGCGGCCGGCGGCGACGGCCTGGGCCAGGGCGGGCCCCAGGGCGCGGCAGATCTCCCGCACCCGCTCCGCCGCCGCCGCCGGCGCCAGGGCGCGGGTGTTGGCCAGCAGGAACAGCAGCGGCGACGGGTGGGCCAGGCCGGCCGCCAGGGTCCCGGCGTCCCAGCGCAGCAGCAACGGACAGCCGTGCACGGTCTGGGAGCCGGTGGGGTCGTCGTCGATGACGACGATCTTGAGCCCGGGCCGGGGGTCGAGCGTTGCCTGCGCCATGGCACCATCGTGCCGTGATGCGACCTGAGCCCAGTGAGCTGCAGGAGCTGGTGCGGGACCTGCACCGGCAGGGTTCCGCCTGGCTTCCGGCGGGCCTGGGCACCCGGCTCGACTGGGGCCCGCCCCTCCAGGCCCCTTGCACGGTGGTCAGCTGCGCTGCCCTGCGGGGCGTGCGGGAGTTCAACCCCGGCGACTTCACCATCACCGTGGCCGCCGGCACACCACTGGTGGAGGTGCAGGACGCGCTTGGACACCACGGGCAGTGGCTGTCCGTGGATGCCCCCTGGGGAGACGACGATGGCGCCGCCGCCGGCAGCATCGGCGGCCTGGTGGCCCGGGGCCTGGCGGGGGGCTACCGCCAGCGCTACCTGGGGGTGCGCGACCAGCTGATCGGCCTGGCGCTGATGCGGGCCGACGGGGTGATGGCCAGGGCCGGCGGCAAGGTGGTCAAGAACGTGGCCGGCTACGACCTGATGCGGCTGTTCACCGGCAGCTGGGGCTCCCTGGGCCTGATCACGGAGCTGACCCTGCGCACCCTGCCCCGGCCGCCCCTGCGGCGCAGTGTCTGCTTCCAGGGGGGGGCGGAGGACCTGGCCGGCCTCAGCCGCTGGCTGCTGGGCTCCAGCCTCAGCCCGGAGCGGATCGACTGGTGGAACGGCAGCCTCGCCGCCGCCGCCGGGCTGGACCCGGATCCCCTGCTGCTGATCGGCCTGGCCAGCGTCGATGCCGCCACCCTCCAGGAGCAGGTGCGCTGCCTGCAGGAGCGCTGCAGCCTGCCGGCTCGGGTGCTGGATGGCGCCAGCACCGGCGCCTGGCTGGCCCGCGCCCGGGGGGGCAGCGGCGCCGAGCCTGCGGGCCCCGCACCTCCGGGTGCCACCGCCACCGCGCCCGCCTGGCTGCTGCGCCTCGGGGTCAGCCCCGATCGGCTCGCGAGCCTGATGTCGGCGCCGGCCCTGGCGGGGCTGGCCGTGGACATGGCCGCCGGCAGCGGCCTCGGCCTGGCCTGGTCAGACCCGACGGGGTCCCAGCCGGTCCTGACCTCCAGCCAGGTGGGCGCCCTGCGCCGTCTCTGCGGCGAACTCGGGGGCCATCTCACCGTGCTGCGCCAGCCCCCGGGCGCCGGCCTGCCGGCCTGGCTGGATGCCCCCGCCCGCCCCCTGATCGAGGCGATCAAGCACCGCTTCGATCCCGCCGGCCAGCTGGCCCCGGGCCGGCTCCCCGGCGTCGCTCAGAGCCTCTCGACGGTGTAGCGGCAACCCAGTTCGAGGCAGTCCCCGGCGGGCACCAGCAGGCGCCGCTCCCCGGAGCTCAGGGCCCCCCGCGGACCGCTCCAGGGCTCCAGGCACAGCATCGGCCGGGGCGGGTCGCTCCACACCACCACCAGATCCATCGGCGCCACGGGATGCAGCGTCACCGCCCGGCCGCCCGCCGGATCCACCAGCCGCACCGGGCCCTGGCCGCTGCAGAGAAAATCCACGCCCTGCTCGAGCCGGGAGAGCTGGTCGGCGGTGACGGCCGGCGCCATGCTGAGGTGGTCGAAGCAGTCCGCCGGCAGGCCTTCGATCCGGACCGCGGAGAGATCGGCGACGGCGACGTAGGGGTGCAGGCCCAGGCTGAAGGGGAGGGGATCGGCGCCGACCTCACCCCGGTGGCTGATCCGGGCCGTGATCGCCAGGGCCGAGGGCTGCAGCCGCAGCTCCAGCTCCAGGGCGAAGGCGAAGGGGAAGTGGCGGAGGGTTGCCGGGCTGTCCTCGAGGCGCAGGCCCACGCCGCTGCCGTCCGCCAGCGGGGCGATGGACCAAGGCCGATCGCGGGCGAAGCCGTGCTGGGGCAGGGGGAAGCGCCCCTGGTTCAGCACGAGCTCGTCGCCGGGGAGATTGCCGCAGATGGGGAAGAGCACCGGGATCCCTCCCCGCACCGACTTGGCGGGGTCGGCGAAGCGCTCCGCATCGAAGTAGAGGATCTCCTCTCCTCCGCAGCACCAGCCGGTGACCAGACCGCCACGCTCGGGGGCGAGCGTGAGCGCATCGCCGCTGACCGGATCGGTGAAGTGCCAGCGGGGGGAGGACCCGGTGGGGGGCTGCAGGGTCATGGGGTGGGGGGCGATGGCGTGGGGGGCGGTGGGGTGGGGGGCGGTGGGGTGGGCCGGGGGCTGGTGAGGCCCTGCTGCTGCAGGAAACGCTCGAAAGGACCCGCCAGCGACCGGCTCCCCGAGACACTCAGGTGGTGGGAATCGGCGTAGAGGGGCGTGCCGTCGGGCCGGCGGTAGACCACCCGGCCGTCGGGACCCACCAGGTAGGGGGTGGGGTCGAACACATGGACATTGGGCAGGCCGGCGGCCACCTCGCCGAGCAGCCCTCGCAGGGTCGCCCGCATCCGGGCGGTGGTGGCGGCATCGCCGGCGCAGCTGCTGCCGGCGGGGTCCTGGCAGGCCACCGGCTCCCTGGCCAGGGACGGGTTGTCGACCACCAGCACCAGCTGGAGGCCCCGGGCCGCCAGCCGCTCGGCGTAGGCGCGCATGGACGCCACCCAGACCTGGCGCACCTCGGCGATACGCAGGCGGCGCTCGCCCCGGTAGGTGGGGGCGCCATAGCCCCGGCCCTCCAGGTCGTTGCTGGCCAGGTAGTTGTGCAGGAAGCCCGACACCAGCACCATGTCACCCGGCTGCAGGCGCTGCAGGGAGCGCTCCATCTCCCCGGCGGAGAACTGGCGGCAGGATTCGTAGCGGCCCTGCTGCCAGGTGACCGTGAGCTCCGG
This sequence comes from Cyanobium sp. Candia 9D4, assembly GCF_024346155.1. Taxonomy (NCBI): domain Bacteria; kingdom Bacillati; phylum Cyanobacteriota; class Cyanophyceae; order Synechococcales; family Prochlorococcaceae; genus Cyanobium; species Cyanobium sp. Candia 9D4. The sequence continues at coordinate 50,926 of NZ_JAGQCK010000013.1, forward strand.
GGCGATCAGGCAGGCACCCATGGCGGCGAAGGTGAGGCGCTGGCCGGTGCGGGCGGTCACCGCATCCAGCATCGGCAGCAGGTGCTGGGCGTGGGAATCGCCCAGCAGGAAGATCTCCCGGGCGCCGGGGAGGCCGGGCCGGTTGCACCTGTCGAAATTCGGCCGGGTGGTGGCGTTGTAGGGCTTGCCGCTGGCCACCGTGCAATCGCTGGTGATGCCGGTGCCGGGGATGAGGGGATTGAGGGCATGGACCCGCTCGCTGATCGGCACCGGATCGGCGTCCTTGCCCAGGAACAACTTGCCGCGGAACTGGTGATGCAGGGCATCAATGCCGATCCACAGCCCCCCCACCGCCAGCAGCGCCAGAGCTGTCTCCCACCACCACTTCAGTGGATGCCGCCGCACCGGCTGCTCCACCAGCCCGTACGCCGCCACCGCCAGCACCACGCTCCCCACCACCGCCAACCCGTACTGCCACCACGTCTCCATCCCCCACGTCCACCGCAGCAGCACGATCACCGGCC
>NZ_JAGQCK010000014.1:0-50787 GCF_024346155.1 Cyanobium sp. Candia 9D4
GACGGCACCTTCCGGGTGCAGGTGCCCTTCCGCGACGGCCAGCAGCTCTACCCGATCGAGGCCCTGGCGGCCGATGGCGAGCAGAAGCGCAGCATCACCATGGAGTTCCGCCGTTCCACGCCGGAAGACAACAGCAACCCCGCCAGCCAGGCGGTGGCCGAGTGGTTCTGATGGAGAACACCGCCACCGGCTCCAACCGCGGCCTGCTCAAGGCGGTGGTCGCCCTCACCCCCGTGGCCGGCTCGATCCTGTTTCCGCTGGTGGTGCCGATCCTGATGCTGCGGGTCAGCATCTCGGCCGGGGTGATCGCCGCGGTGCTGATCGGCACCCTCTGGTTCGCCGCCATGCTGCGCACCTCGGAGATGCCAGGCCACCACTGAGGTCCCGGCGAGCAGGCGGAGCGCCCCTGGAGAGCCGAAAGAGCCCTGTCCCCCGCCGGGAAGGCTGAAGGAGCGGAACCCGCCGCCCCCTCCAGCCCGTGGACCCTCTCGCGCTCCTTCGCCTGCTCCGGCCCGCCCAGCGGCCCCTGATCGCCCTGGCCATGGCCGGCCTGCTTGGGGGCTGCGGCCCCGCACCGGCGGCCCTGAGCGGCGGCGGCCCCCGGGCCCTGCCCCTGCCGCCGGGCATCCGGGTGGCCTTCAACCACCGCGGCGACAGCCGCTACCGCAGCCCGGTCAGCGGCCAGTGGCGCCAGGGGGATGACCTGGAGGCCCTGCTGCTGGAGAGCATCCGCGAGGCCCGCGTGGAGATCCTGGTGGCGGTGCAGGAGCTCTCCCTGCCGGCGGTGGCGGAGGCCCTGGCGGAGCGCCACCGCCGCGGGGTGCGGGTGCGGGTCGTTCTGGAGAACCTCTACAGCACCCCCTGGAGCCAGCAGCATCCGGTGGATCTGCCGCCCCACCAGCGCCAGCGCCAGCAGCAGCTGGCCGCCCTGGGCCAGGGGGACGCCGTCGCCGTGCTGCAGCGGGCGGGGGTGCCCCTGCTCGATGACACCGCCGACGGCAGCCGCGGCAGCGGCCTGATGCACCACAAGTTCCTGGTGGTCGACGGCCGGGTGGTGGTGACCGGCTCGGCCAACTTCAGCCCCTCCTGCGTCCACGGCGATGCCGGCGCACCGGCCACCCGCGGCAACGTCAACCACCTGCTGCGCTTCGACAGCCCCGCCCTGGCCGGGGTGTTCGCCGCCGAATTCGCCCGGCTCTGGGGTGATGGCCCCGGCGGCCGGCCCGACAGCCGCTTCGGCATCGCCAAGGAGGGCGGACCGGCCCTGGTGGTCGATGTGGCCGGCACGCCGGTGGAGGTGCTGTTCGCGCCCCACCGCCGCCGCGACCCCAACCACGGCCTGGCCTGGCTGGAGACCCGGCTGGCCGGTGCCGGCCGGCGCCTCGACCTGGCCCTGTTCGTCTTCTCGGGACAGAACCTGGCCGACCGCCTCCAGGAGCTGCATGGCCGCGGCGTGACGATGCGGCTGCTGGCGGATCCGGGCTTCGCCAACCGGGCCTTCAGCGAAACCCTCGACCTGCTCGGGGTGACCCTGCCCGACCAGGACTGCCACATCGAAGCGGACAACCGGGCCTGGAGCACGGCCCTGGAAGGGGTGGGCACGCCCCGGCTGGCGGCCGGCGACAAGCTGCACCACAAGTTCGCGGTCATCGACCGCCGGGATGTGATCACCGGCAGCTTCAACTGGAGCCCTTCGGCCGCCTTCCAGAACGACGAGACCCTGCTGCTGATCCGCTCCCCCCTGCTGGCCCGCCACTTCGAAGCGGAGATCGACCGCCTCTGGCGCGGAGCCGAACTGGGCATCGGCCGCCGGCTTGCCCGCCGCCTGGAGCAGGGGCGGCGCAGCTGCGGCAGCGGCCGGCAGCGCCCCTCTGTCGCCGGCAGGGCGGTGATGGCAGCGCCGTCTACGATTCGGTAACGCATAGCACACGATTCATGGACCCGGCGTCCAGCTCCGTCTCCACCCCCAGCTCCGTCTCCAGCTCCCGCGAAGTCACCCCGCGCCTGGACGCCATCAACCTGATGCTGCGGGACCTGCACACCCGCCACGACGAGATCCGCCACCGGGCCGCCTTCCGGGGCTGCACCAGCGAGCTGCTGACCCTGCAGCAGGAGCTGGTCGACTACCTGCTCAGCAAGAAGCACTCCCTGCAGGGGGCGGAGAATGCCAGCCCCGACGAGGGCCTCAACTACAACTCCTTCACCTGACCACCTCCGCAGCCCCCACCGCACGGGTGCTGGTGGTGGGGGCCGGCCCCGCCGGGGCCAGCCTGGCCCTGCTCCTGGCCCGCCGGGGCCTCCCGGTCGACCTGATCGATGCATCGGCGGCAGGCCGCGGCGGCCGGCCATTCCGCGGCGAGGGGCTGATGCCCAGCGGCCTGGCGGCCCTGGACGCCATGGGCCTCGAGCCGCTGCCGGCGGCGGTGCGGCGGCGCCCCCTCACGGCCTGGAGCTTCTTCCTCGATGGCCAGGCCCTGTTCGAGGCGGCCGAGCCCATGGGCAGCAGCGTCCCCTGCACCCTGATCGACCAGGACTCCCTGATCGCCGAACTGCTCGAGCAGGCGGGCCGGCAGCCGGGCTTCCGCTTCCACCCGGGCCAGGCCGCCAGTGATCTGCTGCTGCGGGACGGCCGCGTCGCCGGCGTGCGCCTGACGGATGGCACCGCCCTGGAGGCGGCGCTGGTGGTGGCCTGCGACGGCCGCGATTCGCTGCTGCGCCGCAGGGGCGGCCTGGCGCTGGAGAGCGCCCCCAGCCCCCTCGACGTGCTCTGGTTCCGGCTGGAGGGCCCGGGGGCCGGTGCGGTGCTGGAGTGGCTGGCCGGCCGTTTCGTGACGGTGGTGGGCGCCTCGGGCAGCTATGCCCTGTTCCCCTCCGCCCGCGGTGGTGTCCAGCTGGGCTGGGCGATCGCGCCGGAGCCGCCGCCGGCGCCCACCCCAGCCGGCCCCGGCGCCTGGGCGGAGCTCTGGGCCGGCGACGCCCCCGAGGCCCTGGCCAAGCGGCTGCGGGAGCTGCCGGTGCCGGCCGTCCAGGAGCCGGTGCGGCTGCCGGTGCGGGTGGGGCTCTGCCCGCACTGGCAGCGGCCCGGACTGCTGTTGCTCGGGGATGCCGCCCACCCGATGAGCCCGCTGCGGGCCCAGGGGATCAACATGGCCCTGCGGGATGCCCTGGTGGCCGCCCGGCACCTGGGGCCCGCCCTGCGCGACGGCGAGCCCGGGGCCATTGACACGGCTGCCGCGGCGGTCGTCGCCGAACGGCAACCGGAGATCCGGCGGATCCAGGCGCTGCAGGAACAGGAGGCCCGCCGGGCCGATCTGCTGCGGCGCCGGCACCGCCTGCGGGGAGTGCTGGCCCGCACCGCCCGCTGGAGCGGCCCGCTGCTGGCCCGCCGCTGGCAGGCCTCCCAGCGGCTGCTGCGCGACGGCTCCGCGGCCATCACCAGGGATCCCGGGGCGGCGGCCATGATTGGGTGACCTCCCCGCCCGCCATGGACCGGTCCCCTCGCGCCACCTCCCAGGCCCCCCGACGCCTCGCAGCGGCCCTGCCGCACCTGGCCCTGCTGGCGAGCCTGCCCCTGGGGGTGGCGTCACCGCTGCGGGCCGCGCCGGAGCCGCCCCCCTTTCCCCCCTCCTCCGAGTTCCGCTCCCTGCAGCTGATCACCCTGGCCTGCAGCCGCGAGAACACCGCCGAACCCTGCGACCAGGCCCGCAGCCTGGCCAACCCCCTGCTCGACCATCCGCGCCTGCCCGCCAGCTGCAAGGACGTGCTCTGGACGATCCGTCAGCGTTCGGTGGTGGCGGCCAGCAACAGCTTCGAGCGGCGCGAACCGATCGACCGCGCCGCCCGCAGCCTCACGGCCGTCTGCCGCCTGCAGTTGCCGGTGGCCAAGCCGGCGGAGAATGCCGCCCCAAGGCAGGGGGGCCTGAACCTGATCAATCCCAATCAAAACTGAAGCGCTGACCGGGCAGCAGCCGCTGCAGCTCGTGGGCCAGCTCGGCCATCAGCTGCCGGCTCACCTGGGGATGGTCGCGGAGCTCCTTGACCAGAGCCGCCACATCGTCGCTGGTGAGGCCGTGGCTGCTGATCCTCGCGTCCACGCGCTGGCGGAACTGCTCCAGCAGCTGGGCCTGCTCAGGAGTAAGGGGGCCGTCATCCAAGGGGTGCTGAACTTCCATGGTGGCTCGGGTCAGGGCTGGGTCAGAGCCGGCTCTGGGCTCCCTGAGACAGCCGCCCGGGTGGCGCCGCCATCGATCAGCGCCAGCAGCTGGGTCGCCGTGTCCCGCATGAAGGCCAGGCTCATGGGGGTGACGACGGCGGCCTTGTCGGCAAGCTGGCAGAGGGGGTTGCGCTCCCCCTGGGCCTCACAGCTGCTGGAGAGGCCCAGCAGGGCATTGGTGAGCTTGCCCCGCAGGCAGGTTTCCGCACCCGCCCCGGCCAGCACCGCCTCGGCGGCGGTGTGGGTGCGACTCACCGCTTCGGCATAGGGAAGGGCCTTCGGGGCCCCCATCACCGCGCCACGCACCGAGGTCTGGCCGAACACCACCGCCCCGGCGGCGGCGGCGACGCAGGCGGCGCCAGCGGCCAGGCGCAGGGCGGAGGGAAGCGACCGAAGCGCCATGGGGTGGCCGGCAAGGTGGCCCCAGGCTAGCCAGACCCGTCGCAGCGACCATCAGGCGCCGGAGCACCCACCAGGCCAGGGTCGCCCGAATCGGCGGAGGTAGCTTGGGGCTCCCCCGAGCACCAGGACGCCGGCCATGGCGATGACGACCGAGCTGCGTCAGGTGGCGCTGGAGCGACCCTTCGACGACCAGAAGCCCGGCACCTCCGGCCTGCGCAAGAGCACCCGCCAGTTCCAGACCCCCCACTATCTGGAGAGCTTCATCGAGGCCTCCCTGCGGGTGGTGCCCGGCATCGCCGGCGGCACCCTGGTGGTCGGCGGCGACGGCCGCTACGGCAACCTCGAAGCGATCAGCGTCATCGCCCGCATGGCCGCGGCCCATGGCGTCAGCCGCCTGATCACCACCACCGGCGGCATCCTCTCCACCCCGGCCGCCTCCCACCTGATCCGCAGCCACGGCGCCGTGGCCGGGATCATCCTCTCGGCCAGCCACAACCCCGGCGGCCTCGACGGCGACTTCGGCGTCAAGATCAACAGCGCCAACGGCGGTCCGGCCCCGGAATCGGTCACCGATGCCATCCATGCCGCCACCCTCAACCTGGACGGCTACCGCATCCTGGACGCCGACCCCCTGAACCTGGAGGTCCCCGGCACGGCGACCATCGGCGCCATGGCGGTGGAGGTGATCAACGGCGTCGACGATTACGTGGCGCTGATGCAGAAGCTGTTTGACTTCGACCGCATCGCCGCCCTGATGCGGGGCGACTTCCGCGTCGCCTTCGATGCCATGCATGCGGTCACGGGCCCCTACGCCAGCCGCCTGTTCGAGGGGCTGCTGGGGGCCCCGGCCGGCACGGTGCGCAACGGCCTGCCCTTGGCGGACTTCGGCGGCGGCCACCCCGACCCCAACCTCACCTATGCCCACGAGCTGGCCGACCTGCTGCTGGCCGGCAACGCCTACGACTTCGGTGCCGCCTGCGACGGCGACGGCGACCGCAACATGATCCTGGGGCGGCACTGCTTCGTGAATCCCAGCGACAGCCTGGCCGTGCTCACCGCCAACGCCACCCTGGCCCCCGGCTACGCGGACGGCCTGGCCGGCGTGGCCCGCTCGATGCCCACCAGCGCCGCCGCCGACGTGGTGGCCGCCGAGCTGGGCATCCCCTGCTTCGAGACCCCCACGGGCTGGAAGTTCTTCGGCAACCTGCTCGATGCCGGCCGGATCACCCTCTGCGGCGAGGAGAGCTTCGGCACCGGCAGCAACCACATCCGCGAGAAGGACGGCCTCTGGGCCGTGCTGTTCTGGCTGCAGATCCTGGCGGTGCGCGGCTGCTCGGTGGCCGAGGTGATGGCGGGCCACTGGAGCCGCTTCGGCCGCCACTACTACTCCCGCCACGACTATGAGGCCGTCGCCAGCGACGCCGCCCACGGCCTCTACGACCGGGTTTCCGGGATGCTCACTGCCCTGCCGGGCCAGGGTTTCGCCGGCCGCACGATCCGCGCCGCCGACGACTTCGGCTACACCGACCCGGTGGACGGCTCGATCAGCAAGGGCCAGGGCCTGCGGGTGCTGCTCGACGACGGCAGCCGGGTGGTGCTGCGGCTCTCGGGCACCGGCACCAAGGGCGCCACCCTGCGGGTGTACCTGGAGAGCTACGTACCCCCCAGCGGTGCCCTCGACCTCGACCCCCAGCAGGCCCTCAAGGATCTGATCGACGCCATCGACGCCCTGGCGGAGATCCGGGTGCGCACCGGCATGGATCGCCCCACCGTGATCACCTGAGCGGCCGGGCCCGGTGAAGCCCCCCGGCGCCGCCGCTGTCTGCCTGGCGGCCGCCACGATCGGCTGCTCACCCGCTCTGCTGCGGGCCGAGGGGCTGCCGGAGCGGCCCCAGGCCAGCGTCGAAGCGCTGGAGGCCACCCGCTTCGCCCCCACCACCAGGGTCGACCTGCAGATCAACGCCGTTCTGGGCGCGCTGCAGACCACCGGCAGTGCGGTGGACAGCGCCAGCAACAGCGCGGATGGGGCGCCGCTGCTGAACGGGGTCAGCCTCAGCCACGAGGCCCGCCTCACCATCGACACCAGCTTCACGGGCCAGGACCTGTTCCGAGTCCGCCTGCGCACAGGCGATTTCGCCCCCTCCGGCTTCTTCTCCAACCCGCCCACCCCCCTGAGCCGCCTGGATGTGGCCTTCCAGGAACCGGCCTGCGGCGCCGGGGAGGAGGGCTGCCCCGGCCGGCTGGTGAGCATCAACCGGGCCTACCTGCAGCTGCCCCTGGGCCCGGAGATCCGCCTCAGCGTCGGGCCGCGGGTCATGCAGCTCGACATGCTGCCGGTCTGGCCGAGCGTCTACAACCCGTCCCCCATCCTCGATCTGTTCCAGTACGCCGGATCACCGGGCACCTACAGCAAGCGGCTCGGGGGCGGCTTCGGGATCTGGTGGCAGCCCCGCGGCGACCTGCGGGGGCTGAGCCTGGGCTATGCCTACGTCGCCGGCCGGGCCGGGGGGACCCCCCAGGGGGGCGGCCTGTTCGGCGGGGCCTCCTCCCAGACCAGCACCCTGCAGCTGGCCCTGACCAGGCCGCAGTGGAACATCACCGGTGCCTGGACCCTCAGCGGGCCCCAGGTGCGGCTCCGGGGGACGCCCCTGGCCAGCCAGCTGGCGGCGGGCGCCGGCGAGGGCAGCCTGGGATCCTGGTCGCTGGCGGGCTACTGGCAGCCCCGCACCTCCGGATGGCTGCCTTCGATCAGCGCCGGCTGGGGGCGGGACACGTTCCGTTTCGGCTCCTTCCCGGTGGCAGGCCTGTCGGGGGTGCGCAGCCGCTCCTGGTACACCGGGCTGATCTGGAGCGATGTGCTGGGGGTGGGCAACAGCCTGGGCTTCGCCGTCGGCTCCCCTGCCCACGTCAGCGCGATCCAGACCCCAGCCCGGGGCAACCTCGACGACCGGGGCCTGGCCATGGAGCTCTTCTACCAGATCCAGATCAGTGACGATCTCTCGGTGACGCCGGCGGTGTTCTGGCTGAGCCGGCCGCGCGGGGCCCTCACCGGCAGCGCCACGCTCTCCGAGGCCCTGCTGTTTCCCGCCGCCTCGGGGGAGGCGAGCCTGAGCGTGTGGGCCGCCCTGGTCCGCACGACGCTGCGCTTCTGAGACCTTCAGGTGCGAGCTCGGCCCCGTCCGGCCACGGCGGGATCAGCCGAACCAGTTGAGGAAGCGCTGGATCACCACGGCGTTGCTGATGTCCACGAAGAAACCCGAGACCAGCGGCACGATGATGAAGGCCCGGTGGGCGGGGCCGTAGGTCTGGGCCACCGCCGACATGTTGGCCATCGCCGTGGGGGTGGCCCCCAGGGAGATGCCCCCGAAGCCGGCGCAGATGACGGCGGCCTCGTAATCCCGTCCCATCACCTTGAACACCACGAACAAGGCGAACAGGAAGGACACCACGAACTGGGCGGCCAGGATGGCCAGAATCGGACCCGCCAGGGAGGCGATGGTCCAGAGCTGCAGGCTCATCAGCGACATCGTCAGGAAGATGCCCAGGGAGATCTCCGAGACGATGGCCAGCGAGCGGGGGGCGGCCAGGCAGCGGATCGGCAGCAGCCGCGGCACGGTGTTGGTGAGGAAGATGGCCGCGAACAGGCAGCAGACGAACAGGGGCAGGTTGCTGCCGGCCGCCCGCAGGGCCTCATGCAGCAGCTCCCCCAGGCCCAGGCTCACGTTGAGCCAGAAGAGGGTGCCCAGCAGGCTGAAGTAGGTCACCGGCTCCCCGGCCCCGTCCGGGGTGCCGCCCTCCAGGGAGGCGGAGGCGTTGTCAGGGCCTGCGCCCCGGGCCTGCGGCGTCTTGAGCCGATGGCGGCGGATCAGGATCCGGGCGATCGGCCCGCCCATCAGCGAAGCCAGCACCAGCCCGAAGGTGGCGCAGGCGATGCCGATCTCGAGGGCATTGCTGATGCCGTGGCTCTCGGCAAATCGTGGCGCCCAGGCGATCGCGGTGCCATGGCCCCCCAGCAGGGACACCGACCCGCCCAGCAGGCCCACCAGGGGATTGAGCCCCAGCAGCGCCGCCATGCCGATCCCGGTGAGGTTCTGCAGCACCATGTAAGCCACGGTGGTGCCCACCAGGATCAGCAGGGGCCAGCCCCCGGAGAGCAGGGTCTTGATGTCGGCATTGAGGCCGATGGCCGCAAAGAAATAGAGCAGCAGGAAATCCCGCGTCTGCAGATTGAAGCCGATCTCCGTGCCATTGATGGCATGGATCAGGGCCAGCAGCAGACAGACAAGCAGGCCGCTGGTGACCGGCTCGGGAATGTTGAATTCCCGCAGGAAACCCACCTTGCGGTTCAGCCAGCGACCGATCGCCAGCACCACGATGGCGACGTTGAACGTCGCGAAGCTCTCGAACTGCATGGGTTGCGGGACTCAGGGGGAAGGCTTCAGGTGCAGCCCTGAACGGAGATCCGATAGCTGAACCCGAGGGCCGCCGGTGTGGTGGAGGAACCCACCCGGAAGTTCATCAACCGGGTGCGCTTGCCGGGAACGGCCTGGAAGGGCCCGAACATCCGGCCCGTGCCGGGCTCAAACGTGGGAGTCTCATTGATCACCTGCAGGCTGCTGCCGTCGGTGAAGACCATGAAACCGGACACCGGGAAACTGGCGCGCTCCGTGGAGGCCGATGTGAAGAAGAAGCGATAACTGCGGAAATCGCGATCGACGACGAAGTCGGTGTTCCAGTTGGTGCGGCCCACGAGCCGGTCCGGCCCGATCCGCTTCGACACGACCGGATTGCCGCCACCGCCGAGCGGCATCAGGAAGCGGCAGCTGGCCTGGGCGGCGGGCACCCCGGTCGCGGCCATGGTCAGGGCGGTGAGCAGAACGGGGGTGATCGCGCGAATCGCCGTCATGGAGCGTTCAGACCAGGCCAGGCCCAGCATCATGACAGCCGGCCCCTGGCACCGGCAGGGGCGGGACCGCTTCAGCCCCGGTCGTCACTGCCGGCGAGCCGATCCGGGGCCACCGGCTGCTGGCGTTCCGACTGGATCCAGAGGGCCACCATCCCGGCGATGGGAATCGAGAGAAAAATCCCCAGCAGGCCAGCGACCCGCTGACCAATGAACAGTGACAGGAAAAGGATCACGGGATTGAGCTCCATCGCCCGGCCCATCACCCTGGGTCGGACGATGTTGTCCTGAATCTGGCCGAAGAGCAGGGCCGCGATGAACGCCCGCAGCGCGATTTCCCCTCCCTGGGAAGCCAGCACCATCACCGAGATCAGGATGATGCCCAGGGTGGCTCCGATCCCTGGGATGACATCAAGAACGCCCATGGCCACCGCCAGTATCAGACTGTATTTCACCCCAAGGAAAGGGAACACAACAGCGATCGAGACCATGAGAAACACCATCAGCAGCAACTGGCCGCGGATGAAGCCGACAACACTCTGACGAAAGATCAAGGCAAAGCGTTCACGATGAACCTCCGGAATCAGGTTCAGAAACCCCCGCCAGAGCTTCTCTCCATCGATCAGCATGTAAAGACTGATCACCGCTCCGAAGATCGTCGTGAACACCCCGGAAAAGACGTTCTGCAGCAGTCCCAGTCCCGTCACCAGCCCCTGCTGCAGGAGGCTGGTCACCCGTTCCAGTCCATAGCGCTCCAGATAGGCCTGCAACGGCGTGAGGTCCTGCTGCCGGAGAGTGCCCTGGAGATCCAGCAGCAGGCCCTGGCCCTGGTTGAGCACCTGCAGTCCGATTCCGGTGATCAGGCCCACCAGGAGCATCAGGGCGACCAGGCAGACGGCGGCGATCGCCCAGCCCCGCGGCAGCACCCGGCTGAGCCAGCCCACGGGCACATTGAGCAGCGCCGCGACGATGGCCGCCACGGTGAAGACCGCAATCGTGCCCGAGAAGTAATTGAAGATCACCACCGTGACCCCGATGCAGGCCACCAGGAGCAGGTAGCGCACCAGCTGGGGGGTTTGGAACATCTGCAGGCAGGCCCCCGCTGGTGGCTGGATGCTACGCGTCGCGCTTCCGTTGGCGATCGGCGCCGCCAGCCGTCAGTGGCTGGTCAGTGGCTGGTCTCCGGCCGGGAGGCGAACAGATTGAGGCCCAGCCGCTCGGAGAGGAAACGGGCCGTGAGCTGGCCGCGCACACTGTTGCCCGCCTCATCGAGGGGCGGCGCATAGGTGGCCAGCCCCCCCTTTCCGGGCGCCACGGTGATCATGCCGCCAGCCACGCCGCTCTTGCCCGGCAGGCCAGTGGCGTAGAGCCAGTCGCCAGAGGTCTCGTACAGCCCCGCCGTGACCATCACCGCCAGCACGTGCTGGCAGTGGATGGCATCGATCACCTGCTCCCCGGTGACCGGCTGGCGCCCGCCGTTGGCCAGGGTGGCGGCCATCACCGCCAGGTCGGCGGCGGTGACGCTCAGGGAACATTGGCGGGTGTACAGCTCGGTGGCCTCGTCCGGATCCCACCAGATGCGGTCATGGTCACTGAGGAGCGTCGCCAGACCGGCGTTGCGGCGATTGGTGGACAGCTCCGACGCGAAAACCTCGGCATCGATCTCCAGCCGCCGGCCGGCGAAGCGGGAGAAGCCGTCCTGGATGAAGGACCACTTCGCCTCGCTGCTGGCGCCGGGCGCCAGGCTGGTGGCGGCGATCGCCCCGGCGTTCACCATCGGATTGGAGAGGCCGTCGCCGCTGCGCTCCACCGCCAGCACGGAATTGAAGGGCAGGCCGGTGCTGTTGACGCCGAGCTTCTCCCGCGCTTCCTCCTCGCCGATGGCCTGGCAGATCAGGGCGAACAGGAACGGTTTGGAGATGCTCTGGATGCTGAAGGCCACCCGGGCCTCCCCCGCCTCGAACAACGCCCCGCCGCAGCTGGACACGCACAGACCGAAGTGGGCCGGATCCGCCGATGCCAGCGCCGGGATGTAGTCGGCCACCTGGCCGTCGCGGACCGGTGCGAAGCGGCGATGGGCCTCCTCCACCAGCTCCTGCACCACCTCCGCGGTGGGCAGGTGACCGTTGGACACCCATTCGGACACGGACCACATGGTGGGAGACAGAGTGGAGGGTGAAAGGTTCCGCGGAGGGGCCGGGAGATGGCGTGATCAGTGCGGCGACGTCCGCTCCCAGGGGAAGCTGGGGAGGCGATGCAGCGCTTCCCGCTGGGCATCGCTCCAGGTCTCGACCATCGCGGCCAGCTCGGGCGCCTCGGAGTCGAACGTCACGCGGTGGGCCACCGCCAGGGCGTCGGCGGGAAGGATGGCCAGCTCGAACGGGGGGCCCACGGTGAGATTGGAGCGCTGGGTGAGCACTTCCGAGATCAGGCACAACCGGGCCGCATCCTCCAGGGAGAGGTTGGTATGGCCCACGTTGTCGAGCGGGGGCTTTCCATACTTCGTCTCCCCGATCTGAAGGTACGGCGTTTCCCGGGTGGCCTTGATGGCGTTGCCCTCGGCATAGATCAGATACAGCCCATGGGCCTCCCCGGCGATCTGGCCACCCAGGAGGAAGGAGGCCCCGGCACTGGCCCCGGCCTGCTGCAGCGCAGGGCCGTTCTCCTGCTGCACCGCCACACTCACCCGGCCGATGTAGGCGGCTGCCTCGAACAGGTAATCGCAGGTGCGCAGCGTCTTGCCGTTCGAGCTGGAGTCCTCGTCGGGTCGATCGAGATCCCGCTGGATCCAGTTGACCACGGCCTGGGTGGTGGCCAGATTGCCGGCAGCGAGCAAGACGAACAGCCGGTCGGAGGCCGGCTGGAAGACGTACATCTTGCTATAGCTTGAAATATAATCAACTCCTGCATTCGTGCGGGAGTCGGAGACCATCACCAGGCCCTTCTCCAGCCAGTAACCGATGCAGTACGTCACTCCGTTCGGCAGCAAAAAACCTGTCGTGAGACTAGCCCACGGTCAGGAAATCAACGGCCCGGAAGTGACCGGGATCACCGCGTTCCAGCCCCCTGGTGGAACCGGCCCTCAGGGTGCTGCGGGAGGTGCCGTGGATGGGGCGGTGGGGTCGCTGACGTTGGCGCAGAGATCGAGGACGATCTGCTGACCCAGTGACCGCCCCAGCGGCACCGACCAGGGCTCCCAGGCGCCGTTCACCAGCCAGGCCTGGCGGAGGCTGCTGCAGTGCACTGCCACCGCCGTCGCCTGGGCCCGGGTCGGACCCACGTCCGCCTGGGTGGGTTGCACCAGGGTGACCCGCACCCCGCCGGGATGGAGCTTCCAGCCGCCCCAGTCGACGAGGGTGTTGCCGTAGAAGCGCCAGCGCACCGCCTCACCCTGTTTAGGGGGCACCGGTGCGGGGGGCGCGCTGGGCGCCGGAGGCGTCACGGCTGGCGGCGTGGTCGGTGCCTGGGCCGGAGAGGCGGTGGCCGGCGGCGACGGCGTGGCCGGGGATGTCGGTTTCGCGGGGGGCGCCGGTTTGGCGGCGGCAGCGGGCTTGGCGGTGGAGGAAGGCTTCGCGGTGGACGGGGGCTTCGCGGTTGTCTTGGCCGCGGCAGAGGGCTTGGCGGCGGATGCCGGAGGGAGCTTCAGCCAGGCACCCACCTTGAGTTGGTCGGGCTTGAGCCCGGGGTTGGCCTTTTGCAGATCCGCCACAGTGGTCCGATGGCGGGTTGCGAGGAGCGCCAGGGTGTCTCCGGCGCGCACCTGCACGAGCCCCTTCGATGGCGGCAGTTTCAGCTGCTGACCGATCTGCAGCTCCTCCGGCTTGGTGATCCTGTTCAGCCGCATCAACTCCTGCACGCTCACCCCATAACGGGCGGCAATGGCCTCCAGCGTGTCGCCCTGGACGACCTTCACACTGCGGGCGGGAGGGGTCCCCTGGCTGAAGGCCACCGGGCTGAAGCCGAGCCCGCTGAAGGAGAGAAAAAGGGCGGCAAGAACAGCCCCGGTCGCCGATGCCTGTCGACCCATGATTCCCTCACTTCCTGCAGAAGAAAGCTACCAGAAGCGGCCACCATCACAGAATCAGCACATTCCAGACCCTGCCGATCATGGCCCCGACCGTTGAAAGCAACGTCGCAACATTTCATCAGACAGGGATAGAAACGCCCGACGACGTCCCGCTGATCGACGGCACCTCAGCCGCAGGCGTTCAGGGCGCCGCGGCAGCCATCAGGAAGGGGGGCGCCGACGACGGCGACGGGTGGTCGGTGGCGGCGCTCCCCGGCGGCCGCCTTTGCCGGCCCGCGGCGCCATCGGCCAGGGTGACCAGGGCCAGGGCACCATCGATCAGCACCAGCACGGCCCAGACCAGCAGCAGCAGCAGCTCCGCCAAGGCTGTCCGCTCCGGGACCGTGGGGGCTGTCACAGACACGGCAGGCTCCGGGGGCAGCGTGACCGCCAGCTCAGGCTCCCTGTGCTCCGGCAACCCCCTCTGAGGCTCCACGACCTCCGACTTCAGGGGCTCAAGCCTGGCGATCTCCGTGACGACGACCGCGTTCACCGGGGGCAGCGGGTCGGGGTCGGCCATCGCGGCGGCTGCGGACACAGCCGGCCCAATCGGCAAGGCCACGATCTCCAGATCTGGACAAGCCTGAAACAGGAGGGCCGTGGGCGGCTCGTCGGGCACCGGCCAGGGCAGGCGCGAGGGGTGCCGCCCCCGAGTTTTGGCGTGCTGCTCCCGTAGCCGTTCGGCAAGCGTGGGCAGCATGGAAGGGTTCCTCAATCTCCTGTAACGATCCTCACGGCCTCGCCGGGCCACCGCAATGGAGCCGGCGGAGCGCTCCACGTTTCGTTACATCGAGCCGCTGGGCTGGTCGCCGGCGGGGGCCAGGTCGGCCTCCTCAGGGTCGGATTCGCCGAACCAGCGGGCCTCCAGCGCCTTCACCACCACATAGAAGGGGGGCACCACCCCCAGCGACAGCACGGTGGCCACCAGCAGACCGCCGAAGATCACCGTGCCCAGGGACTGCTGGCTGTTGGCCCCCGCCGTGGTGGCCACCACCAGGGGCAGGAAGCCGGCCAGGGCCGCGATGGCCGTCATCAGGATCGGCCGCAGCCTGGACTCCGCCGAAGCGATGGCGGCCTCGGCGGCGGTCATGCCCTCCTTCATGTGCTGCTCGGCCACCTCAACGATGAGGATGCCGTTCTTGGCCGCCAGCCCGATCAGGGTCACCAGGCCCACCTGGGCATAGATGTTGAGGTCGATCGAGCGCAGCGCCAGGAACACCAGGGCGCCGAGCATGGCCAGGGGCACGGTCATCAGGATGATCACCGGCGTCACGTAGCTCTCGTACTGGGCCGAGAGCACCAGGTAGACCACCAGGATCCCGAGGCCGAACACCAGCACACTGGCGTTGCCCGCCGACAGCTGCAGGGCGGCCAGACCGGTGAAGGCATAGCCGATGTTGTTGAAGTCCTGGGCACGGAACAGATCCTGGATCAGCGTCAGGGCCTGCCCGGAACTCTTGCCGACCGCCTCGGCCCCCTGGATCAGGATCGTGCGGTAGAGGTTGAAGTGGCTGATCACCGGCGGTGCGCTGGTGAGCTCCGCCGTGGCGAACTCCGACACCTGGACCAGCTTGTCGTCCCTGCTGCGCACGTAGAAACTGAGGACATCCTCCAGGGATTTGCGGTTGGCGGCCGCCGCCTGCACGTAGATGTTCCTGACCTGGCCGCTCACATAGGTGAGGCCCGAATAGTTGCTGCCCGCCAGCACGGCGATCGTCTGCATCGCCTGCTGGAAGTCGATGTTGAGGGCCCCCACGATCGAGCGGTCGATCTTCAGCCCGAAGGCCGGCGCACTGGGGATGAACTGGGTGTAGAGGGTGGAGAAGCCGCCGCTGGCGGTGCCGGCCTGGATCAGCTGCTTGGCCTGGTCATCGAGCTGGTTGAAGGTGAACGCCCCGTTGCTGAGGTCGTTGAACTGGAAGTAGAAGCCCCCCTGGGCCGAGAACCCCGGAATCGCCGGAGGCTGGGCCGCCACCGCCATGCCGGAGCTGATCTGGCTGAGCTTGGCGTTGAGCCGGCTGACGATCGCCGGCGCCTTCTGGTCGGCCCGGCTGCGCTCCTCAAGCGGTTTGAAGCCGAAGAAGAACACCCCCTGGTCGGGACTGGCGCCGTTGAAGCCATAGCCGCTCACCACCGAACCGGCAATGATCTCCTCTTCGGCATTCAGCACCTTGGCCACCTCCAGGGCGGTGCCCTGGGTCTGGCTGAGGGAGGCGCCGTTCTGGAGCTGGAAGATGCCCATGCCGTAGCCCTGGTCCTCCTCGGGGATGAAGGCGGAGGGGAGGGCGGTGAAGGCGAACAGGGTGAGGGCGATGCCGGCGCCCAGTCCCACCAGGATCCAGCGGCGCCGGGCGATCAGGGCCCCCACCAGAGCGGCATAGCCGCGCTCCAGGCGCGTGAAGAAAGCGTTGAAGCGGTTGAAGATCCAGACCAGATTGGCGCCGGCCAGCACACCCCCGACCACGCCGATCCCATAGGTGATGCTGCCGAAGGAGGCGGCACTGAAGCGACCGAAGGCCAGGCCCACCACCACCCCACCGATGATGCCCACCACCCGTCCGGGGGGCGCTGATTTCTGGCTCCGCAGCAGCAGGGCCGAGAGCATGGGGGAGAAGGTGAGGGCGTTGAAGGCGGAGATCGCGATCGAGAAGGCGATGGTGAGGGCGAACTGGCGATAGATGATGCCGATGCCGCCGGGATAGAAGGCCACCGGCACGAACACCGCCATCAGCACCAGGGCGGTGGCCACCAGGGCGCCGAACAGCTCCCCCATGCACGCCATGGCGGCCTGGCGGGGGCGCATCCCCTTCTCCAGGTTCTTCTCCACCGCCTCGATCACCACGATGGCGTCATCCACCACCAGGCCGGTGGCCAGCACCAGGCCCAGCAGGGTGAGCTGGTTGATCGAGAAACCGAAGATCTTCACGAAGGCGAAGGTGCCGATCAGGGAGATCGGAATCGCCAGACTAGGCACCACCGTGGCCCGCCAATCCTGCAGGAACAGGAACAGGATCAGCAGCACCAGCACGATGGCCAGGCCGAGGGCATCCACCACCCCCTCCACGGCCGACTCGATGAACTGGCCGATGTTGTAGATCTCGAACACCTTGACGCCCGGGGGGACGCCCTGGGTGAACTGGTTCATCACCTGCACCACCTGGTTCGAGACATCGAGGGCGTTGCTCTCGGGGGTCTGGAAGACGGCGACCGTGATCGAGGGGTGGCCTTCGATGCTTACCGCCTGCTGGGCGAAGGTGTTGGTGCCGTAGGTGGCTTCGCCCACATCCTTGAGCCGCAGCAGGTTGCCGGTGGAGGTGCGGCCGACGATCAGGTTGTTGAGCTCTTCGACGGACACCAGGTTGCCGTTGTTCTCCACCAGGATCGGGTAGGCGAACTTCTGGTTACCCGCCGCCGGCGGACCGCCCACCAGGCCACCGATGGCGACGCTGTTCTGGCTGGCCACCGCATTGACCACCTGGTCGGCGGTGAGGTTGTTGGCGGAGAGTTTGTTGGCATCGACGAACAGCCAGAAGGCCGGATTGCTGCCACCCAGCAGGTTGACGGTGGCCACCCCGGGCACCCGCTCCAACTGGAAGTACAGATTCTGATAAATCAAGCCGTTGAGATAGGAGGCATCGAACTGGCCTTCCGTTGAGGTGACCTGATAGGCCAGCAGGATCGACGGGGTGCTCTGCATCACCGAAACCCCGGTGGCCTGCACCTGCTGCGGCAGCTGGGGCATCGCCAGGGAAACGCGGTTCTGCACGTTCACCTGGTCGATGTTGATATCGGTGCCTTCGTTGAAAAAGACCTGAATCGTGCTCGTCCCCGACATATTGCTGGTGGAGGAAATATAATTCGCGCCTGGAACGCCGTTGATCTGCTGCTCGATCGGGTTGGTCACCGCCTGCTCGGTGACAAGGGAATTGGCCCCTCCATAATTGGAGGTCACCTGGATCAGGGGTGGAGCGATATTGGGGAGGTTCTCGATCGACAGCGTGGGGATGGCGATCAGGCCCACCAGCACGATCAGGATGCTGCAGACGGTGGTCAGAACCGGCCGCTTGATGAAGTTATCGGAGAACGACATCGGAGTTCAGCTCGCCGCCGGGGCTGCGGCCGGGGCCGGGGCCCGCCGCACCGGCATGCCGGAGCGCAGCAGGGCCGTGTTGCTCACCACCACCTCATCGCCTTTGGTCAGTCCGGAGAGCACCGGGTAGGCGTTGTTCTGCAGCTTGCCCAGCTTCACCGCCGTCTGGACCACCACCGGCGTGGTGCCCGGAAGCTTCTCCAGCTTCTGCTTCTGGGCGGGCAGCAGCTGATCCGAGGCCTTGATCTGGGGCAGGACCGTGGAGAGGGGCAGCACCCGGTACACGAAGGGCTGCTGGGCCTGCATCATCACCGCCTCCACCGGCACCGCCAGCTGGTCGCTGCTGCCGGTGATGATGCGGTTGCGCACGTACTGGCCGGTCTTCAGCACCCCCGTGAGATTGGGGAACTCCGCCTTCACCAGCACCGTGTTGGGCTGGCCCGAAGACTGGGTGGCATTGGCGAAGTAGGGGGAGACGAACACCACCCGGCCCACGCCCCGCACCGGCGGATTGCCCTGGCTCTCCACCTCCACCGGCTGGCCGATCTTCACCTGGCTGGACTGGGTGGCCGGCACATCCATCAGGGTCCAGAGGGAGGCGTTGTTGACGATGCCCGTGATCGCCTGGCCCTGGCGCACGTAATCCCCCAGCTTGACCGAGTCGAGGTTGCCGATCTGGCCGTCGATGGGGGCGGTGACGAACTTGTACCCGAGGGTGGCGGCGCTGGAGCGGGCCTGGTCGCGGCTCTGGATCGCCTGGGTGATGTAGAAATCCCGGTCCTTGGTCGAGACGGCCCCCTGCTCGTTGAGGAAGACGTAGCGCTCGGCGTTGACACGATCCTTGATCGCCTCAGCCCGGTCGGAATCGAGGGTGGCCGATTCCTGCACGTTGTCGAGCACCAGGATCGGCTGGCCCGCCTTCACCTGCTGGCCCTCCCTGGCCAGGATCCGCACCACCCGGCCATCGGACTGGGGCCGCATCACCACGTTGGAGGTGGACTCAATGGTGCTGATGGTCTCGATGCCCGGCGTGAAGCGGAACTCCCCCACCGTCACCGTCTGGACCACCAGGGGCGGCCTGGCCTCAGGGGCGGCGGAACCGCAGGCGGCCAGCAGCCACGTCAGGGGAAGGAGAGAGGGAAGAGCCTGCCAGCGCACCGGACCGGGTTCATACCTCCGCAAGGTACCGGAAAAGGCCCGTCCGCCCCACTGGTCCGGAGCGCCATGCGGACCCTCAGGGGCGTGGGCCGGGCTTGCCGCCCCGGCCGTGGTGCCGGTGGTAGTCCGGATCCGGGTTGGATTCCTGCAGCTGGCGCACCGCCTCCACCGCCATGCCGGCCACCACACCGAAGCCGCCGAGCACCACGGTGCTCCAGAACAGGGCCTGGGGCGTGACCCGCAGGGGGGTGTGGGCGACGATGGACCGCAGGAACAGGGCGATGGCCAGACCCACCAGACCGGTGAGCATGCCGGCGCAGAGCACCCGGCGGCCGCTCAGCGGTGGGCAGGGGGCCGGCATCAGGACCCCAGGCCGGGGGTGGCTTCGGCCTCGACGGGCGGGGATCCGGCGGTGAGCTGCTTCATGACGACGTAGAACACGGGCACCACGAACAGGGACAGCACCGTGGCCACGGCCAGGCCCCCGAAGACCACCGTACCCAGGGACGCCTGGCTGCGGGCACCGGCGCCGCTGGCGAAAACGAGGGGCAGGAAGCCGAACAGGGAGGAGATGGCGGTCATCAGGATCGGCCGGAAGCGGGACTGGGCCGACGCCCGCGCCGCCTCGAGCGCGGAGGCGCCCTCCTGCATGCGCTGGTTGGCGAGATCGACAATGAGGATGCCGTTCTTGGCCGCCAGGCCGATCAGCATCACCAGACCCACCTGGGCGTAGATGTTGAGCACCTCACCCCGCAGGGCCAGAAAGGCCAGGGCGCCGAGCATGGCCGTCGGCACGGTCATCAGGATGATCAGGGGGTCGCTGTAGCTCTCGTACTGGGCCGAGAGCACCAGGTACACCGTGAGGATGCCGAGGGCGAAGATCACGATCGCCAGCGCGCCGGCCTTCACCTCCTCCCGCGAGATGCCGGTCCAGTCGTAGCCGACACCGGTGGTGGAGAGGTTGTCGAAGATGTCCTGGATGTCCTTGATCGCCTGGCCGGAGCTGCGGCCCGGCAGGGCAGAGCCCTCCACCTTGATCGAGCGGAACAGGTTGAAGCGGGGAATCACCGACGGTCCTGTGGTCGGTTCGATCGTGATGAACTCCGACAGGGGAATCTGGTCGCCGCTGGCATTGGGCACATAGAGCGACTTCAGCTGCTCCGGATCGGCGCGGTAACGTTCATCGGCCTGCACGAAGATGCGGCGCACCCGGCCGGCATCGAAGGTGTCATTGACATAGAAGGAGCCGATGTTGAAGCTGAAGGTCTGCATCGCCGTGCCGTAGTCGACCCCGAGGGCCGCCATCCGGTCACGGTCGACGAGGATCTGGAGCTGGGGGGCCTCGGGGGAGAACTGGGTGAACACCCGATCGAACAGGCCGCTCTGGTTGGCCTGGCTGACCAGCTGGGTGGCCGCGGCGAAGAAATCGGCCGAGGACAGCGCACCACCACTGCGGTTGAGCATCTGCATCTCGAAGCCCGCTCCGGTGCCGTAGCCGGGGATGGCGGGGGGTTCGACCACGATGATCCGGGCCTCCTGGATCACCGAGAGCTTGCGGTTCAGCCGCTGGGTGATGGCCGCCACCGACTGCTCATCGTTGGTTCGATCGTTCCAGTTGCGGGTGCCGAAGAAGAACAGGCCCCGGTTGGGGGCGTTGCCATCGAGGCTGGCACCGCTGAACACCGCCGCCGTGGTGATGTCCTTCTCGCTGCGCAGGATCTCGGCCACCCGCTGGTTGATGCGGCGCGTCGTTTCCAGGGAGGCGCCGTCGGGGGCCTGGACGATGCCGATGGCATAGCCCTGGTCTTCCACCGGAACGAAACCTGTCGGGATCGAGGTGAAGGCGAAACCGGTGAGCACGATGCCACCGGCCAGCAGAACCATGATCAGTCGGCGCTTGCCCAGCACCCAGGCCAACCCGGCGTGGTACCGCCGTTCGACGCCGCCATAGAGGACGTTGAAGCGGCGGAAGATGAACGGGGCGCCCCAGCCGAGCAGCCCGCCGATCAGCGTGTAGATCAGCACCTCCAGCGGGCTGTTCAGTTTCCCGAGCATCACGGCGGCGACGGCACCGCCGATGGCGAAGGGCAGCCGCAGCGGCAGGCCGGTGAGCAGGTGCAGGCCGTAGCCGATCGCCGCGGCCAGGGCCAGCACGCCGAGGGCCACCAGGATGCCGCCGCCGCTGGCCAGCAGTCCGTACACGAAGCCGATGAAGACACCGGAGATCGCATAGGTCCGCCGACTGGGGGGCTCGCCCTCCCGGGCCAGCAGCAGGGCCGAGAGCATCGGCGAAAAGGTGAGGGCGTTGAAGGTGGAGATCAGGATCGAGAAGATGATCGTCGCGGCGAACTGCTTGTAGATCGTGCCGGTGGCCCCGGGGAAGAACAGCACCGGCACGAACACTGCGAACAGCACCAGGGAGGTGGCGATCACCGCCCCGAACAGCTCGTCCATGGTGGACTTGGCGCTCTCCAGGGCAGTGAGACCGGAGCCCTTCTTGGTGGAGGTGTCCTCGATCACGGTGATGGCGTCATCCACCACCAGACCCGTGGCCAGCACCAGGCCGAACAGGGTGAGCTGGTTGAGGGTGAAACCGAAGGCCTTCACGAACAGGAAGGTGCCCACCAGGGCGACCGGAATGGCGATGGCCGGCACCAGGGTGGCCTTCCAGTTCTGCAGGAACAGGAACAGGATCAGCACCACCAGCACCACCGCCTCCCGCAGGGCGGTGGTGACCTCGTCAATCGAGGCTTCGACGAATTCGGTGTTGTCGTAGATCTTCTGGATCGTCATGCCGACCGGCATGGTGCCTGCGAACTCCTTGATCACCTCCTCCACACCACTGGAGACATCGAGGGCATTGCTGCCCGTGAGCTGGTAGACGGCCATGCCCACGGAGGGAACACCGCGCAGGTCCGTGGCCTCGATGTCGAAGGATTCGCCCCCGAGCGTCACCCGGCCCACATCCCGCAGCCGCACCAGGCCGCCGTCGGCCGTGGAGCGCAGGATCATCGAGCCGAACTCCTCGGTGTTGCGCAGCCGCCCCTGCAGCTGCACGGTGAGGGTGAACTGCTGGCCCTCGGGGGAGGGGGCACCGCCGATGCGACCCACCGGCACCAGCCGATTCTGGCTGCGCAGGGCGGCGACCACATCGGCGGCGGTGAGCTTGTTGGCCGCCAGGCGATTCGGATCCAGCCAGAGTCGGAAGGCCAGCTGCCGGTTGCCGAAATAGGTGAGTTCACCGACACCGGGCACACGGCGGACCGCATCGGTGAGGTTCTGATCCAGCAGGCCGCTGATCGTTTCCAGGCTGAACTGGTTGTTCGGATCCTCGCTGGTGAAGTTGTAGACGAGCAGGATCGAGTTGGAGGCCTTGTTCACCGTGATGCCGGACTGGCGCACCTCCTCCGGCAGGCTCGGCTGGGCCAGGGACACCCGGTTCTGGACGTTCACCTGGTTGATGTCACCGTCGCTGCCGCTGGCGAAGGTGACGGAGATGGAGCTGGAGCCATCGGCCGCACTGGTGGAGGTGATGAACTCCATGTCCTGCACCCCGTTGATCTGCTGCTCGAGCACGCTGGTGACGCCCTGCTCGACGCTGACCGCATCGGCACCCACGTAGCGGGAGGTGACCCGCACCGTGGGCGGGGCGATGTCCGGCAGGCTCTCGATCGGCAGCAGGGGGATCGCGATCAGGCCGGCGATCACGATCAGCAGGCTGCACACCGTGGTGAGCACCGGCCTGAGGATGAACGTGTTCGAAGGGGACATCAGGCGGGGCTCAGTTCACCTTGACGGGCGCGCCGTTGCGGAGATTGATCAGGTTGGTGGTGATCACCCGGGTGCCGGGCTGGAGGCCCTTGAGCACCGGATAGCGGTTGTTCTGCAGGGGGCCCAGCTGCACGGGGGTCTGCAGGGCGAAGCTGGTGCCGGCGGGGAGCTTGCGGGCCACCGCCAGGTCGGCGCGGCCGGGGCGCCGCTCCAGATCGGCCAGGCTGCCCACCTCGTAGACGAAGCTCTGGCCGGAGATCTGGGTGACGGCCGCAAAGGGAACCGACAGCTCCTGGCGGCTGTCGAGCACCAGCCGGGTGCGGGTGCGCAATCCGGTGCGCAGCACCCCGCCGGGATTGGCGAATTCAGCCTTGGCCAGCAGGGACTGGGTGCCGGCCACCACGCCCGGATCGAGGGAACCCACCACCCCCTGGGCCATCGGCTTGTTGGTGGCCGGATCCATGAGGATCACCGCCTGTCCCACCCGCAGGCGGCTGGAGAACACCGCCGGCACATCCACCCGGGCCATCAGCCGGTCGTTGCGGATGATCGTGGTGAAGGGGTCACCGGCGGCGATCACATCCCCCAGCTTCACCTGCACGTCGCCGACGGTGCCGGCGATGGGCGCCTTGAGGTCGCGGAACGCCAGATCGGCCCGCCGAGCCACCAGGTCCTGCCGGGAGGAGAGGTACCGCTGGCGGAACTCATCCCGCTGGAAGGCGCTGGCGGCCCCCTGCCGCACCAGATATTCGTAGCGCTCGTAGTTGAGCTTGTTGGTCTGGACCTCCGCCTCCAGACGGGCCACATCGGCGCGGGCCTGGGCCTGGTCGAGCACCAGCAGGATCTGGCCGGCGGCCACCTTGTCGCCCTGGCCCACGAGCAGCCGCTCGATCCGTCCGCCGGCCTGGGCCGCCAGGCGCACCTCCTCGATGGCCTCGAGGGTGCTGACCGTGTCGACGTTGTCGGTGAAGGGGGCCAGGGTGGCCGGCTCGGCGCGCACCGCGAGTGGCGGCCGTCCGGGGGGGGCCTCCGCCTGACAGGCCCCCAGCAGGGTGGCGCCAAGCAGGGCGGCGGCGGCCGCCGGAAGGGTGGTGCCGGAGCGTCGCAGGCGTCCAGTGGGTGCCCCGGGAAGAGGCGGCCTGCTCGGATGGCCGATCACGGGTTCAGCGACGGACAAGGCTTCCGCCAGACCGTACCGCTCCGGAGGCTCTCCCGGCGAGATGATGGGGCGGTGAGTGATCTGTTCTGGCATCAGGGCGAGCAGGCCAGGCGCAGGATCGCCCCGCTGGCGGATCGATTGCGGCCGCGCAGCCTCGACGACTTCGTGGGCCAGGCGGCGATCCTGGGCCCGGGGCGGCTCTTGCGTCGCGCCATCGCCGCCGATCGCGTCGGCAACCTGATCCTGCACGGCCCCCCCGGCACCGGCAAGACGACGCTGGCGCGGATCATCGCCGGCAGCACCCGGGCCCACTTCAGCAGCCTCAACGCCGTGCTGGCCGGCGTGAAGGACCTGCGCGCCGAGGTGGACGCCGCCAGGCAGCGGCTGGAGCACCACGGCCTGCGCACAATCCTGTTCATCGATGAGGTGCACCGCTTCAACAGCGCCCAGCAGGACGCCCTGCTGCCCTGGGTGGAGAACGGCACCGTCACCCTGATCGGCGCCACCACCGAAAACCCCTACTTCGAAGTCAACAAGGCCCTGGTCAGCCGCTCCCGCCTGTTCCGCCTCCAGCCCCTGGAGCCGGAGGACCTGCGCCTGCTGCTGGAGCGGGCCCTGGCCGATCCCGAGCACGGCTACGGCCAGCGCCGCGTCGCACTGGCCGAGGAGGCGGCCGCCCATCTGCTGGACGTGGCGGGGGGCGATGCCCGCAGCCTGCTCAACGCCCTCGAACTGGCGGTGGAGACCACCGAAGCCGACGCCGACGGGGTGATCCGCATCGACCTGGCCATCACCGAGGAATCGATCCAGCAGCGGGCGGTGCTCTACGACAAGCAGGGCGATGCCCACTTCGACACCATCAGCGCCTTCATCAAGTCGATCCGGGGCTCCGACCCCGATGCGGCCCTGTTCTGGCTGGCGCGGATGGTGGAGGCCGGCGAGAACCCGCGTTTCATCCTGCGGCGCCTGCTGATCTCCGCCGGCGAGGACATCGGCCTGGCCGATCCCCAGGCCATGGTGGTGGTGGAGGCCTGCGCCGCGGCCTTCGACCGGGTGGGGTTGCCGGAGGGGCTCTACCCCCTGGCCCACGCCACCCTCTACCTGGCCGGCACCGAGAAGAGCAACAGCAGCCTCGGCTTCTTCGATGCCGTCAAGGCGGTGCGCGAGGCCCGGCGCCAGCAGGTGCCCGCCCATCTGCGCGACGCCAACCGGGACGGCCAGGCCTTCGGTGACGGGGTGGGCTACCGCTATCCCCACGCCTATGCCGACCACTGGGTGGCCCAGCAGTACCTGCCCCGGGCCCTGCAGGGGGAGGTGTTCTGGCAGCCGGGGGCCCTGGGCTGGGAAGGGGGGCTGCGCCAACGGCTGCAGCAGCGGCGGGCCGCCCAGCTGGCCGCCGCGGCCGAAACGGCCGCCGACGACCGCGGCGACCTGCTCAGCAGCAGCCCGGACGACCCCCTGCTCAACCGCTGGCTGCAGCGCCAGGCGGGGGCGGAGGGCGAACGGCTCGACCGGCTGCGCCGCCGGTTCTGGGAAGACGCCGCCATCGGCCGCCTCGACCGGGTGCTGGTGCTGGAGGCCCACTCCCTGCTCTGGGCCCTTGATCCGCTCGAAGCGACCAGCGAGGGTGAGGTGGTGCTGGCCACGCCATCGGCGGCGGTGCACGATCGCCTCCAGGCCCAGCTGCAGCTGCTGGATCAGCTGCGGCGCCCCCGCCTGCTGGCCGCGGCGCCGGAGACGCCCGAGCCGCTGCAGGCCCAGCTGGAGCCATGGCCCCGGGGGGAGGGGCGCTTCGAATGGATCGCGGCCCGCCAGCCCTGGCGGAGCTGCACGGCCGAGCAGCGGCGGGCCTGGCTGGAGCTGCTCACGGCCCTGGCGGCCCCCGGCGCCGGGCTCCGCCTGCTGTTCACCCGTCCCCTGCTGGGGCCGGCGGGCAGCCTGCGCGCCCATCTCGGCGGCAGCGATGCCGGCGACGCCCGGGACGCCCTCGAGACCGCAGCCTCCCGGGAACAGGAGTGGCGGGCGGGGGAGGGGGAGCTGGCCGAGAGGGTGCAGGAGGGCCTTGAAGCCATGGGATGGAGCGTGCAGCGCCGCTTCTGGGAGGAGGCGCTCGACCTTCCCCTGGGAGACGCCGTGCTGGAGCGCTGGTTCGGCCGCCAGGCCAGCTACCGCGGGCATCTGGCCGCCGTGCTGCCGGCCGCTGGCCTGCGGCGCCTGGAAGCCCTGTTCCGGCAGCGGCGCGGGGCCGCCCTGCCCCAGCCCCTGGGGCACACCCTGCTGGTGGCCCGACGCGGCCCGGAACCATGAACACGGGGCCGTGAAGAGGGCGCCATGAAAAAAGCCCCGGCACAAGGCCGGGGCATCCGTTGGGATGGGGGAGAACGTCTCCCCCGGTGGCTCACCAGAGCCCGCGGACGGGCTCCTGCATCATCGGAGCGGGAGCAGCGGGGGTCTCGCGGACCATGGCGACGGGATCGGCCATCTGGTTGGCCTGGATGCAGGCGGGCAGGAAGACGTACCAGGAGAGCAGCGAGGTGCACTGGGCGGTACCGGGTGCGCAACGACCTTCGGCACAGATGTTCTGCGCACCGGTGTAGGTGTTGCAGAAATCAGCCAGACGGAAGTCGGTGGGGAGGGCCTTCATGATGCCGGCCGAGGAGATCGAGCCGTCCTTGGCATCGGAGATGATCGCCGACCGCAGAGCCTGAACCGCATAGGTGTTCATGCTGTAGTACGGGAAGTAGCTGTTGGTGGCGTTCTTCAGGAACTTCACGCCCGCATCGGAGTACAGGAAGCGGGACACCCCCACCAGATTGACGGCGTAGGTCTTGGTCATGCCCGACTTGACTTCGTCGGACGTCCAGCCGGAGCGGGCCAGACCACCTTCCAGACCGCGGTCGGTGATGTCGCCGGAGTCAAGGAAGGTGTCAAAGGCGGACTGGTGGGTGGACCACACGGCACCACCGGTGTTCCAGCGGACAGGCAGATCGTTGTCCACGGCCGCGGAGGCGGGAAGCACGGAGGCCGTGACGGCCGTTCCCACAAAGAGACCGGCGAGAATTCTCTTGAACACGGGAGGCGATGTTGACTTCGCTATCAACCTAAGCATTGGAGGTGATTCTGCCTACATCTCGTGTGCAGTTTCTTTGCCTCTCCACACAGAACGGAAAGCGGCACCCTCGGCCGGGGCCCGGGCGTGTGGGACCCGGGGCCTGCGGTGGGACCCGACGGGAGGCCCCATCCAGGAGCTTGCCCCTAGGGTGAAATGGTTGTCATTCGACCCAAGGTTCGACCCATGGCCCTGCAGGTGGGAGATCCAGCCCCCGACTTCACCCTCCCCGACCAGAGCGGTGAAGCCGTGTCCCTCGCTGCGCTGCGGGGCCAGCGGGTGGTGATCTACTTCTATCCGAAGGACGACACCCCAGGCTGCACCAAGGAGGCCTGCAACTTCCGGGACCGCTGGAGCGCCTTCGAAACCCACGGCATTCGGGTGCTGGGGATCAGCAAGGACGGGGCGGCCAGCCACGGCAAGTTCGTCGCCAAGTACGACCTGCCCTTCACCCTGCTGACCGACGCCGAGCCCTGTCCCGTGGCCGAGGCCTACGGAAGCTATGGACTGAAGAAGTTCATGGGCAAGGAGTACATGGGAATGATGCGGCACACCTTCGTCGTCGACGCCGACGGCAAGCTGGAGCGCATCTATCTCAAGGTGAAGGCCGAGGAGATGGCTGATCAGATCCTCTCGGATCTGGGCCTGGCCTGAGGCGCGCCCTCTGGCCCAGCCGGACACAGGGCCACCAGGGCCTCCAGACAGAGCTCGGGGTGGTGCCTCAGTGCGTCCCCCCCCAGCTCCGGCCAGCGGCGCAGCAGCGGCAGCAGGGTCGGCCCGTCACCGCCAGTGAGCACGATCGGGCAGTCGGGCGCCCCCATCCGGGCCTGACGGCCCGCCTCCCGCACCGCCGCGGCCAGACCCTCCAGCACCCCCCGACGCATGGCCGCCGCCGTGGCCAGCGGCCAGTCGTCCCCGCTGGCCTCCAAGACCCCTTCGAGGCTGGGCAGCGCCGCGGTACCCGACCCCATGGCCGTCAGCTGCAGGGCGGCCCCCGCCATCAACCGGCCACCGGCGAAGCGGCCCTGCCCGTCCACCCGGGTGAGGCTCAGCACCGTGCCGGCATCGGCCACCAGCACCGGGCCGCCCACCAGCCGGTGCGCCCACCAGCCCGCCAGGGCCCGGTCGACGCCGAGCCAGGGGGGGGATCCGGCCAGGGGCACATCCTCAAGCTTCAGACGCGATGCGTCGCTCAGGGCGGCCTCCGAGGGCACCGGGCCCACCGCCGCCCAGGCCAGGGGCGGCTCCACCGCCGAGGCCGGCGACGGCAGGTGGACGAACCGGAGGCCCGCCCCGGAAGACCCGCCGTCGCTGTCCCCGTCGGCCACAGCCCAGTGCCAGCGGCTGTTGCCGATCAGCAGCCAGCGGGGCTGACGCCCCGCCACCTCAGATGCCCTCGCCCATCAGGCCGGGGAGGTGGATGCCGCACTCCTGCTGCAGGCCGCCGAAGCGGGTGGCCCGGCCGTTCGTGGTGCCGTCGTCGGGGGCGCTGGTGTGCCAGTCGCCCACGGTGGAATAGCCCTTCTCGAACAGCGGATGCTGGGGCAGCTCGTGCTCCTGCATGTAATAGAAGACATCGCGGCGGCTCCAGGCGAGCAGGGGCCGCAGCGACCAGCGCTGGCGGACCGGATCCAGGCAGTGCATGGCGCCGCGGTGGTCGGTCTGGCCCGCCCGCACCCCGCTGGCCCAGCAGTGCACCTGCAGCTGCTCCAGGCCCCGGTCGAGGGGTTCGACCTTGCGGATGCGGTTGTAGGCGCGCATGTCTTCCGGCGTCCCCGTCTCCCAGAGCCGGCCGTGCAGGGCCTCCATCCGGGCCGGGCTCAGGTCGGCCTGCAGCACATGCAGATCCAGCTTGAGGCGATCGCAGAGTTCGTCGGCGTAGCGGTAGGTCTCGGGTGGGAGGTAGCCGGTGTCGACCCAGAGCACCGGGATCGCCGGCCAGGCCCCGGAGCCGTCGAGGGCGCTGACCATGTGCAGCATCACCGCCGACTGGATGCCGAAGCTGGTGGTGACGGCGAAGTGGCCGGCGAACGCCTCCTGGGCCCAGCGCATCCGCCCGATCGCATCGAGGGGCTCCAGGCCGGCCCGGGCGGCGTCGAGATCGATGGCGGCGCCATGGCGATCGCGGGGCAGTGCCTGGAGAGCCGCAGTCCGGTCTGCCGCACCCCCCGCGGGGCTGGTGGACGCCGTGAGAGGGAAGGACACCATGGAGACATCATCGCCCTTCGGCGGTCCGGTCGATGTGGTTAGGGTGACGCCATGCAAGGGCACCCGAATCCGGCCCACAACCCGGTCCCGAACAACGTGCAGAACAACGTTGTCATCGTCGGGGGGGGCTTCGGCGGCCTGTACACCGCCCTGGCCCTGGCCCAGCGGAAGCACCACCCCCCCGTCCTGCTCATCGAGCCGAACGACCGCTTCCTGTTCCTGCCCCTCCTCTACGAGCTCCTCAGTGGCGAACTGCGCGGCTGGGAGATCGCCCCCCGCTACGACGGCCTGTTGGCCGGCCGTGGCCTGGCCTGGCTCCAGGACCGGGTGGAGCGGATCGACACAGGCGGCCATCGGCTCCACACCGCTGGCGGCCGCACCATTGCCTACGGCCGCCTCGTGCTTGCCACGGGCGCCGAGAGCAACACCTTCGCGGTGCCGGGGGCCGATCGCCACAGCCTGGGCTTCCGCAGCCTGGCCGATGTGGAGCGGCTCCAGCGCCTCGTGGCCGACCTCAGACAACAGCCCAGACCCCTGCAGCGCATCGCCGTGGTGGGCGCCGGGCCCACCGGGGTGGAGCTGGCCTGCAAGCTCGCCGACATGGTCCAGGGCAGCGCCGTGATCGAACTGATCGAGCAGGGCCCCCAGCTGCTGCCCCAGGCCAGGGCCTTCAACCGGGAGCAGGCCGCCCTGGCCCTGCAGCGCCGGGATGTGCGGCTGCGCGCCCGCACCCAGGTGGAGGCGGTGGAGGCCGGGGCGATCACGCTGCGCTGCCATCCGGACGGGGACAGCCCTGCCCACGCCGAGACCCTGGCCGTCCGGGCGGTCGTCTGGACCGCCGGACTGAGCTTCCGCCCCCCCCGGATCGACCCCGCTCCCGCCTGCGACAGCCGTGGCCGCCTGCTCTGCGGACCCGATCTGCGCCTGCGGGATCACGCCGATCTCTTCGTGGCCGGCGATCTGGCCGCCCCGGTGGACCCGCAGGACACGGCCGGCGAGGGCCCCGGTCCCGCCCCTCCCGCCACAGCCCAGGTGGCCTTCCAGCAGGCCCCGGTGCTGGCCGCCAACCTGATCCGCTCCCTGGCGGGCGAACCCCTGGAACCCTTCCAGTGGAACGATCTGGGCGAGATGATGAGCCTCGGGGTCGGCGAAGCCAGCCTCACCGCCGCGGGCGTCACCCTGGCCGGGCCGGCCGCCTACCAGCTGCGTCGCCTCGCCTACCTCACCCGCCTGCCGGGCCGGTCCCATCAGTGGCGGGTGGCCGCCGGCTGGCTGGCCGACTGGAAACCATGACAACGGCCTCCGCCCCGGCGCCACCCTGGCCCCGGCCCCGCGGCCTGCTGCTCGATGCCATGGGCACCCTGATCGGCCTGCGGACCTCGGTCGGGGCCACCTATGCCGCCGTGGCCGCCGAGCACGGCATCGACGCCGCCCCGGCGGCCATCGACCGGGCCTTTCCGGGCGTGCTGCGGTTGGCCCCGCCCCTGGCCTTCCCCGGCCTGGAGGGCGATCGCCTGCTGGAGGCCGAACGCCGCTGGTGGGGCGAGCGCATCGATGCGGTGCTGGGCACCGCCGCCCCGACGGCCTTGCACCTCGCCCTGTTCGATCGCTTCGCCGACCCCTCCCTGTGGCGCGTCTACCCCGATGTGCCGGCGGTGCTGCGCCGCTGGCACGGGGCGGGGCTGCGCCTGGCCGTGGTCAGCAACTTCGACCGTCGCCTGCAGCCGCTGCTGGAGGGCCTGGGACTGGCCGATCTGTTCGACACGGTGGTGGTCTCCAGCAGCGCCGGGGCCGCCAAGCCGTCACCCCGGCCCTTCCGGATCGCCCTGGAGTCCCTCGCCCTGGAGGCGTCCCAGGTCTGGCACGTGGGCGACAGCCCGGAGGATGGGGCCGGGGCCCGGGCCGCCGGGGTGCGCTGTCTGCTGGTGCGGCGTCCTTGAGGCAAGGGGTGCTGGCCGGCAGGACGGCGGGTCTGCGGCCCGCCGAGCGCCGGCGTCTGGAGCAGATCTGTCACCGCCGCCACCCCGCCGATGCGGTGGCCGACCTGCTCACCCTGCAGCGCCTGGCGGCCGAGGGCCGGGGCCTGGAGCTGCCCCTCACCCTGGTGGTGGACGGGCGCGGCCTCTGCAGGCTGCTGTGGGTGGGGGAGCTGGAGCACGCCGCTCGCCTGCTGGAGAAGCTGCCCGGCCCCTCCCGGCGCCAGGGCCACAACCTGCGCCTGCTCACCTGCGCCGGCGCCGGCCGCCAGGCCCAGCTGCAGCCCACCGCCCAGGAGGCGGTGGTGGGGATGGACCTGGCCCCGGAGCTGTGGCTGCGCTTCGGCCCGCAACCGGAGGCCGGCGGGCGCTGGCCGGCGGCCATCCACATCCCGGCCGCCAGCGGCGACCGCGCCTGGCAGGGCGTTCTGGAGGGGGACCTGGCCGACCTGTGCGGCCACGATCCCGCCACCCTCGTCGGCGAGGAGGCGCCGGCCGCGGCAGCACCCGCTCCGGCCCCGGAGGGCCCCGAACGGGTGCTGCTGCTGGTGCAGACCAGCGGCGACCGGGCCCTGAGCGACCGGCGCATCGCCGAACTGGAGGGGCTGGTGCGCAGCGCCGGTGCCGTGCCGGTGGGGCGGGTGGAGCAGCGCCGCCAGGGGCCGGTCACCCGGAACCCCTGGGGGGAGGGCAAGCTGCGGGAGGCGGCCCTGGAGGCCCGCCGCGTCGGCGCCAGCCTGGTGGTGGCCGACCGGGAACTGACGCCGGCCCAGGCCCGGGACATGGAGAGCCTGCTCGACCTGCCGGTGAGCGACCGCAGTGAGCTGATTCTCGACATCTTTGCCCAGCGGGCCGCCAGCGGCGCCGGACGGCTGCAGGTGGAGCTGGCCCAGCTGCGCTACCGCCTGCCGCGGCTCACCGGCCGGGGCCTGAGCCTGTCGCGGCAGGGGGGCGGCATCGGCACCCGGGGCCCGGGCGAGACCCAGCTGGAGAAGGACCGGCGTGCCATCGCCCGCCGCATCGAACGGCTGCAGCGGGAGGTGCGGCGGCTGGGGGACCACCGGGCCCGGCTGCGCCAGGGCCGGCGCGATCTGCCCAGGGTGGCCCTGGTGGGTTACACCAATGCGGGCAAGAGCTCCCTGCTCAACGCCCTCACCGGCGCCAGCGGAGACCAGGCGGTGCTGGCCGAGGACAAGCTCTTCGCCACCCTCGATCCCACCACCCGCCGGATCGGACGGGGGGCGGCCGGGGGCGGCCCGCCGCTGCTGGTCACCGACACGGTGGGCTTCATCCGGGAGCTGCCGCCCCAGCTGATGGAGGCGTTCCGCTCCACCTTCGAGGAGGCCCTCGACGCCGATGGTCTGCTGATCGTGGTGGACCTGGCGGATCCGGCCTGGCCCGAGCAGCTCGCCACCGTCCGCACCATCCTCGATTCCCTGAAGGCCACCATGCCCCGACGGGTGATCGGCAACCAGATCGACCGCTGCGCCAGCGGCGAGCTGGAGCGGGCCAGGGCCCTGGAGCCGGGCATGCTGTTCGTGTCGGCCACGGCCGACCTGGGGCTGCAGCACCTGCGCCAGGAGCTCCAGTCCTGGACCGCCGCGGCCACGACCGACGGCCCCGCTGCTGTGCCAGCATCGGCCGGCGCCAATTTCTCTCCCATGACCCTGCAACTGGGCGACACCGTTCCCGATTTCACTCAGGAGTCCCAGCTCGGCCCGATCAACCTCTACGACTTCGCCGGCGACAGCTGGGTGGTGCTCTTCTCCCATCCCGCCGACTACACCCCCGTCTGCACCACCGAACTGGGTGAGGTCTCGCGGCTGCGGGCCGAATGGGAGAAGCGGAATGTCAAGACGATCGCCCTGAGCGTCGATTCCGCCGAGAGCCACAAGGGCTGGATCGGCGACATCAACGAAACCCAGAACACCACGGTCGATTATCCGATTCTCGCCGACAGCGACAAGAAGGTGAGCAGCCTCTACGGCATGATTCACCCCAACTCCCTCAGCAACCTCACGGTGCGCTCGGTGTTCATCATCGACCCCAGCAAGAAGCTGCGTCTGCAGATCACCTACCCCGCCAGCACGGGCCGCAACTTCGATGAGATCCTGCGGGTGATCGATTCCCTGCAGCTCACCGACCACCACCAGGTGGCGACACCGGTGAACTGGAAAGAGGGTGACGACTGCGTCGTGGTGCCCTCGATCCCCACCTACGAGGCCCGGGCGAAGTTTCCCAAGGGCGTCACCGAGATCCGTCCCTATCTGCGGATGACCCCCCAGCCGAACAAATGATTCGACGGCAGGGTTGGCGGCACAGGCTGACGGTGCCGCAGTTCACGGTGGTGACCGGCGTGCTGGTGATCACCTTCGGCACTCTGCTGCTGGCCAGTCCGCTCTGCTCCAGCGATGAGGTGGGCCTCTGGGAGGCCCTCTTCACCGTCACCTCGGCGATCACCGTCACCGGCCTGTCGATCATCGACGTGGGGGCCGAACTCACCTTTGCCGGCCAGGTGGCTCTGGCCGGGCTGATCCTCACCGGGGGTCTGGGTCTGATGGCGATCACCACCTTTCTCCAGGGCTTCGTCCAGGGGCGTTCCGGCCTGCGCCAGCGTCTCGACAAAGGCCGTGCCCTGGACGATTTCGGTGTGGGCGGCATCGGCCCCACCCTCAACCAGATTCTCCTGATTGCCGGGATCGTCATCGGCATCGGCACACTGACGCTGTACAACTTCGGCTTCACCGATATTCCTGACAAGGGCCAGCGACTCTGGGCCTCCCTGTTCCACTGCATCAGCGCCTACAACAACGCCGGCTTTGGCCTGTGGCGCGACAACCTGGTCGGTTACCGCAGCCAGCCGATCGTCAATGGAGTGATCGGCCTGCTGATCGTGATGGGCGGCATCGGCTGGCGGGTCACCAACGACATCTGGGTGAACCGCTTCCGGCTGGCCCGCCTCCGCCGTCTCAGCCTCCACACCCGCCTCGTCATCCGCACCACGATCGTGCTGATCGTGCTGGGGGCGGTGGGCCTGCTGTTCACCGAGCACTTCGCCACCGAGGGAATGGTGGAGCAGCTGGGTCTCTGGGACAAGCTCCAGGTGACGATCTTCCAGTCGATCACCACCCGCACCGCCGGCTTCAACACCGTGCCGCTGTCCCTGGAGACGATCTCCGATTCGGGACTGCTGCTGATGATTATGCTGATGTTCATCGGCGCCAGCCCCGGCGGCACCGGCGGCGGCATCAAGACCACCACCTTCGCGGCCCTGATCGCCGCCACCCGCTCCACCCTTCGCGGCCACGACGTGGTGGTGGTCCGCAACAGGGAGATCCCCCTCAAGGTGATCCTCAAGGCGGTGGGCGTCACCCTGGGCTCAGGCCTGTTCATCCTGCTGATGGCCCTGTTGCTGGGGCTCGGCAACACCACTGCCGGCACCCCCGGGAGCGAGGCCTTCACCTTCCTGGAGAAGCTGTTCACCTGCGTCTCCGCCTTCGGCACCGTGGGCCTCGATGTCGGCGTGACCAGCCAGCTCAACCGCTGGGGTCAGCTGGTGCTGATGGTGGGCATGTTCGTGGGCCGGATCGGTATTCTCCTGATGCTCTCCGCCGTCTACGGCAGCCGGCCCCAGAATCGGGTGGGTTTCCCCCGCGAGGAGCTCTACATCTGAGCCCGGGCTCCATCGATCCGCGGCCCATGCCCCTGACAACCTCATCCCCATGAAACCGTCGTCCTCATGAATCAGTGGTGGCAGTGGCAGGGGAGCGAGACCGACACCTCCAACAGCTACGCCGTGATCGGCGTCGGCCGTTTCGGCAGTGCCGTGTGCAAGGAGCTCCTGCGCCACGGGGCCGAGGTGCTGGCGATCGACAACAGCCAGCGGGCCATCGATGAGCTCCGCCAGATGGATCCGGCCATGGAGGCCCGCGTGGTGGACTGCACCGATGAGGAGGCCCTGAGGGCCGCCGGAGCCCTCGACGTGGGCACGGTGGTGGTGGCGATCAGCGAACCGATCGGCGCCAGCATCACGGCCACCCTGATCGTCAAGGACGGCGAAGGCAGCCGTGTCCGGCAGGTGATCGCCCGGGCCACAAGCGATCTGCACGAGAAGATGCTGCGCCGCGTCGGCGCCGACAAGGTGGTCTTCCCCTCGAAGATGCAGGGGAGCCGCCTGGGCATGGAGCTGGTCCGGCCCAACCTGCTGGAGCGGCTGCGGCTCGACGACCGCAACAGCATCGAGGAGATCAAGGTGCCCGGCTCCTTCGTCGGCCAGTCGCTGCGGGATCTGAACCTGCGCAAGAACTACAACGTCAGCGTGCTGGCGGCGGGCCCCGCCAACCAGCTCACGGTCAACCCGCCCGCCTCCCATGTGCTCAACGCCTCTGAGCTGCTGGTGGTGATGGGCAGCAGCGAGGCCCTCGAGGCCCTGCCTTCCCACTGATTGCCTTGCGAAGGACAGCCATGCGGGTGCTGGGGCTGATGAGCGGCACCAGCGCCGACGGCATCGATGCGGTGCTGGTGAGCCTGAAGGGTCGCCCGGCCCGGCCGCGCTGGCGCATCCTCGCCAGTGCCCACACCCCCTACCCAGCCGGACTGCGCCAGCGGCTCGTGGCCATGGGTCAGGGGGTTCCCCAGAACGCCGCCGCCCTGCTGGACCTGGCCGAGGAGCTCACCGAGCACCAGGCCCTGGCCGCCCGCGCCTGCGATCCGGAGGGCCGGGCCGAGCTGGTGGGTTGCCACGGCCAGACCCTCTGGCACCGCCCGCCGGAAACGGAGCGCCGCGGGGCCAGCTGGCAGCTGCTGCAGGGGCCGCTGCTGGCGGAGCTGCTGGGGACGCCGGTGGTGTTCGACTTCCGCAGCATCGATCTGGCTCTGGGCGGCCATGGCGCCCCCCTGGTGCCGGCCACCGACGCCGCCCTGCTGGGCAGGATCGGCGGCTGGCGGGCCCTGCTCAACCTGGGGGGCATCGCCAACCTCACCCTGCTGCCTCCCACCACCGGTCCTGATCGGCAGGCGCCGGTGCTGGGCTGGGACTGCGGCCCGGCCAACACGCTCCTGGATCTGGCGGTGGCCCGCTTCAGCGGCGGTCGCCTGGGCTTCGATGCCAATGGGGCCTGGGCGCGGCGGGGCCGCATCGACGAGTGGCGGCTGCAGCAGTGGCTCAGGGAGCCCTACGTTCAGGCCGCGCCGCCCAAGTCCACCGGCCGGGAGCTGTTCGGGGCCGCCGACCTGGAGCGGCGCCTGGCCGAGCTCGGCGACGGGGTGGATCCGGCCGATGCCCTGGCCACCCTGACGGCCTTCAGTGCGGCGGTGGTGGCCCAGGATCTGGCCCGCCCCCCCCGACCCCGGCCCCTGGAACTGCTGGTGGCCGGCGGAGGCACCCGCAACGGCTTCCTGATGGAGCAGCTGCGCCAGCGTTGCCATGGCACCGCGGTGCTGCCCCTGGCCACCCAGGGCATCGCCGACGACCAGCGGGAGGCCCTGGCCTTCGCCCTGCTGGCCTGGTGGCGGCACCGCGGCCATCCGGGTTCCCTGCCCTCGGTCACCGGGGCCCGGCGGCCCGCCGTGCTGGGGGTGATGGCCCTGCCGCCCCCGTCAGGGGGATGAGGGGGGCTGGCGCAGGCGCAGTCGGCGCGGTGCCCCCCGCAGCCGCCGGGTGCCGGCCTGCTCCTGTTGCTCGAGTTCGCGGCGGAAGCGATCGGCGGCGACGGCGGGCCCGAGCGGATAGGGGGCCGCGGCCGGTTCGGGAGTCCGCTGCCGCTCCAGCCGTTCCACCCCCTGCTGGATCAGCACCTTGGCCATGTTGCTGACCGTGCGCGACTCGCTCTCCGCCAGGGCGGCCAGCCGGGCGCAGAGCTCCTCCGGCAGGACGACCTGGATCCGCGGCGACTTGGGCTTGCCGCTGGAGGAGGTCTGACGGGTGGGCACGGTGCCTCTGGGTGGGGGCCGAAGAGAGGGTGCCGCTGGGATCCGGCGGGATAGGAAAAAGTGTACAGTGACTGTCATGGGTAGTATCCAAAAGTAGGGTTGTGGACCGTCCCGCCCCCACGGGATCCCCTTCAGCCAGGCCCCTCACCCAGACCCAGGCCCACCAGTTCCACGCTCCCGCCCCCACCCCGTCCCCTCCGACGGCCCACCGGCCGCTTCCGCCATGGCCCGCTCCACCCAGTCCCGTCCGACCGGTTCCGAGACACCCCTGCAGCCCAAGACCCGCCAGAGCCGGCGGCGCAGCACGGCGGAACGCAGCGATGTGCTGGTGTCGGCCGTGATCAGCACCTACCTGCTCACCCACCTGCACCATGTGCTGCAGCGGGCCGAGTTCGGTGCCCAGCAGGAGGGGCGCCAGTCCCTGGCCGCCAACTACGCCCAGCTGCGCAAGGTGCTCTGCCTCGATGCCCGCAGCATGGAGGACGCCTCCGCCAGCGGAGCCGAGGAGGACACCAGTCCGCGCGCCGCCTGATCCGCCGCGCACCGTCCCTCACGAACCCCCCGCGAGGGGCTGCGCCCACGGCCCCGTGCCCATAAGGTCAGGGAAGAATCCCGGCCAGGATGACCAGCAACGCCACCGACCACGCCACTGGCAACACCACTGGCAACGCAGCGGAGCTCTACGGACGCATCAGCAACGACGTGGAGCTCACCCAGTCACTGTTCCGCCAGGCCCTTCAGGACCCCAGCGGCGCCCTGCGCAGGATCGTCGCCCTCGGCGAGCAGGAGGGCCTGCCGGTCAGCCCGGAGGAGGTGAAGGCCCATCTGGCCGGCCTCGATGACGGCGCCACCAAGCAGTGGCTGATCAAGGCCCGGGGCGGACTCTGAGGCCGGGGAGCGGAGGCCCTCCTGCGGGGGGCGGCGGGGTTGTTCCCGACGCTGGGATCCACCGCCCTGGGCCCAGCTGAAGAACAGCCAGTAGCTCGTCAGCGCCAGGCCCGCCGCCACCACCAGGGCGGCGATCTGCTCAAGGCGCTTGATCATCCTGACGACGCGACCGGACCCGTTGGACAGTCTGCAGGACGCCCCGACAGGGGATGATGCGCTCACCGCGACCGCCTTCCGCTCCGTGCTGCGCCTCGAACGCATCGGCAAGATCTATCCCACCGGTGAGGTGCTCAAGGACATCACCTGGGAGGTGAAGGCCGGGGACCGGATCGGCCTGGTGGGGGTCAACGGGGCCGGCAAATCCACCCAGATGCGCATCATCGCCGGGCTGGAGGAGCCGACCAGCGGCCAGGTGGTCCGCCAGGGGGATCCCCGCATCGCCTATCTGCAGCAGGAGTTCGACGTCGACCCCGCCCGCAGCGTCCGCCAGGAACTGTTCCAGGCCTTCGGGGAGGCGGCCCAGGTGCTCAACCGCCAGCGCCAGGTGGAGGACGCGATGGCCAGCGAGGAGGCCGCCGCCGATCCGGACCTGCTCGATCGCCTGATCGACGAGCTCGGCCAGCTGCAGAGCCGCTTCGAGGCGCTGCACGGCTACGAACTCGATGCCCGCATCGACAAGCTGCTGCCCAGCATCGGCTTCACGCCGGAGTCGGCCGAGCGGGCGGTGGGCGACTACTCGGGGGGCTGGCAGATGCGCATCGCCCTGGGCAAGATCCTGCTGCAGGAGCCGGATCTGCTGCTTCTCGACGAACCGACCAACCACCTCGACGTCGAAACGATCCAGTGGCTGGAGACCTACCTGGTGGATCAGACGGTTCCCCTGGTGGTGATCAGCCACGACCGGGCCTTCCTCGACCGGGTCTGCAACCAGATCGTCGAGACGGAGCGGGGCGTCTCCCGCACCTACCTGGGCAACTACAGCCAGCACCTCGAGCAGAAGGCCCTGGAGCGGGAGGCCGGCCAGGCGGCCTACGAGCGCCAGCAGAAGGAACTGAGCAGCCAGCAGGCCTACATCGACCGCTTCCGGGCCAGCGCCACCCGCAGCACCCAGGCCAAGAGCCGCGAGAAGCTGCTGGAGAAGGTGGAGCGGATCGAGGCGCCGCTGGAATCGGTGGGCGGGCCGCGTTTCGCCTTCCCCCCCGCCCCGCGCTCCGGCCGGGTGGTGGCCTCGATCGAGAACCTCACCCACGGCTACGACAACCAGATCCTCTTCCTGGGGGCGAACCTGGAGGTGGAGCGGGGCGACCGGATCGCCTTCGTCGGCCCGAACGGCGCCGGCAAGTCCACCCTGCTGCGGCTGGTGATGGGCTACGAGATGCCCCTCGAGGGCCAGGCCGGCCTGGGGGAACACCACGTGGTGGCCGGTTACTTCGAGCAGAACCAGGCGGAAGCCCTGGACCTGGCCAAGACGGTGATCGACACCCTCTTCGAGGCCGTGCCCGACTGGACCCAGACCCAGGTGCGCTCCCTGCTGGGCAGCTTCGGCTTCAGCAACGACACGGTGTTCAAGCCGGTGGAGAAGCTGAGCGGCGGGGAGAAGGCGCGACTGGCCCTGGCCCTGATGCTGCTCACCCCCTGCAACCTGCTGGTGCTCGATGAGCCCACCAACCACCTCGACATTCCCGCCAAGCAGATGCTCGAAGAGGCGTTGATGGCCTACGAGGGCGCGGCTCTGCTGGTCTCCCACGACCGCTTCTTCATCGGCCGGGTGGCCAACCGGATCGTCGAGGTGCGCGACGGCGAACTGGTGCTCTACCGCGGTGACTACGCCTACTACCAGGAGAAGAAACGGGAAGAGGCGCTGGAGAACGAGCGGCTGGAGGAGGAGCGCCGCCTCGCCGCCAGACGGGAGGAACAGCGGCAGAGGCAGAAGGCCAAGGCCGCCGGCAAGGCCGGCGGAGCGTCAGGGGGGAAAGCGGCAGGGAAGACCGGCCGCTGACGCGGTGCCGTCATCGGCGCGGCGCAAAATACAACTTCATGGTTGCCTAGGCAGGAAGACTCATTTCTCTGGTGTGGGCGTTTCTGTGTGCATAGGCTGACAGGGTCACCCATCCAGGAGCAGCGATGACCATCCAGAACGTCGTCACCGACGGTTGGACTGCGGAGCGCGAAGAGACCTCCGGCACCAGCGATGCCATGGAGGTGTACTTCGAGTGCATCACCACCTGCTCCCTGGAGGACGGTGAATGCGTCACCCGCTGCGTGGAAGAGCTGCGCGAGCGCCACTGACGCAACTGGGCCTCCGGGGCAGGGCCTCCGAGAGCAGGGCTTCTCAGGGCAGGGCCGCCACAGGTCGGGGCCAGGATGGGCGTCCTCCGTAGCGCCCTTCCCGGCCCTGCGCCAGAGGGACCGGGCCAGAAGCAGGGGTTGAGCGGATTTCCTGACCATGGCGCAGGCCCTGTAACAGCCGCTACGTGGCATCTTGAAACAGTTCGTAGCTTTGGGCCGGTCAGAAACGCCCCATCGCACAGCCCACCATGTCCGAACCCCTCGCCCTCAGCCTCGGTCAGAAATTCGAGCTGGAGCGCATGACCCGGGCCATCGACGCCACGGGCGACCCCCAGGTTCTGCGGGGTCTGGCCAAACAGCTGCTGCAGGCCTGGCAGAGCCAGAAGGCGGCCACCCAGTGGGTCATGCGCCAGCAGCTGGGGTCTCCCGCCCGATTCGGCGCCGAGCTCACCATGGACGCCGGCCTGCTTGACGCGCTCCGTCCCGACAGCAGCAAGGGGGGCATGGATGTCCTTTGAGAGCCGAGCTCGGGTCTCCTGTTGAGGGCGAGCCCGGGCCTCCTCCTCATCCCTGACGCAGCAGGGCCATGTCGCCAGGGATGAGCCGCAGGTTGACCGTCGCCCCCTGACGGTTCACCGTCAGATTGAGCGTTCCCCCCACCCCGGCCCGCTCGACGGCATTGATCACCTGGGACGGGTCCCTCACCGCGGCTCCCTGGGCCGCGACGATCACATCACCGGTCCTCAGACCGCCCCGATCCGCCGGTCCATTGGGCTGAACGGAAACCACCACCGCTCCCTGGGAAACGCCGGAGCCGCTTCCCGCCCGCACCTCATCGAGCCCCACGCCGATCATGGGGTGGGTGGCCCGGCCGGTGGCCACCAGTTGATTGACGATGCCGCGGGCACGGTTGATCGGAATGGCGAAGCCCAGGCCGGCCCCCGGCCCCGAGCGCACCAGGGTGTTGATGCCCACCACCTCGCCGTCGGCGTTCAGCAGCGGCCCACCGGAGTTGCCCGGGTTGATGGCAGCGTCGGTCTGGATCAGATCCAGCCGCTTGTCGGTGATGCCGAGCTTGCTGGCGTTGCGGTTGAGGCTGCTGATGATCCCCAGGGTGACGGTGTTGTCGAGGCCGAAGGGGTTCCCCACCGCGATCGCCCAGTCGCCCACCTGAAGGGCATCGGAGTTGCCCAGGGGGGCCACCGGCCAGGGGCCCGCCCCCACCAGCCGCACCACCGCCAGGTCGGTGAGCTTGTCGAGACCCACGACCCGCCCCTCGTAGCGCCGGCCGTTCTCGAGACCCACGGTCACCCGGTCGATCTGGTCCACCACGTGGGCGTTGGTGAGCACCAGCCCGTCGGACTGCAGGATCACCCCGCTGCCCTGACCCCGTTCGGTGCGCCGGGAGGGGGCCCCCTGCTGGGGAATGCCGAAGAACTGACGGAACAGGGGGTCGTTCAGCAGGCCCCGGGGCAGGCCGCCGGTGGCGGCCGACTGCACGGTGCGTTCGGTGTCGATGGTGACCACCGCCGGGCCCGCCCGACGGATCGCCGCCGCCACGAAGGATTGCCGCCCGAGCACGGCCGCGGCGGGCTGGGCCAGTCCGGGGGAGGTGAGGGTCGGGCTGACGAGGGCCGTGGTGGCCGTGACCGTGGCGGTGGCCGCCGCCGTGACCGTGGCCAGCCCGGCGGCGGCCGCGGCAAGAACGCGGGAGGAACGCATCGTGAAGAAGCTCAGATGGAAAAACCGTAGGCAAGTCCCCGGGAACGAGAAAGGGGAGGCAAACCGGCCTGACCGGCTATGATTTGTAAAGTTTTTTATCGGGTCATGGACACAAGCCGCCTGCTGCTGGCCTTTCTCGCCTTCGGAGCCGCCTGCACCTCCCTCTGGGCCTGGATGCTGGCCACCACCACCGCTCCGTCAGACGGGTGATGATGGGGGGGAAGTCCGCGGACTGCGGGGTTCCCATCGCGCCATGACCTCCCTCCTCTCGCAGATCTTCCCGATCGTCTACGGGGCCTGTTTCCTCGTGCTGCTGTGGCAGGCGTTCCGGGTCATGGGGCAGGGGTTCCGCGCCATTCCCCGTCCCGGCGATGCGGGAGCCGCCTCCACGGAGCGCGGTGGCCCGGTCGGTGATCGCACCGGTCGCCTCACCATCCACCCGGAACTCCTGGACGCGGACGGCCAGCTCACCCAGGAGGACCTGCTGACGGTGCGTTTCAGCGGCGACAACGAGCAGCCCGCTTTCCCCACCGATCCGAACTGAGCGCAGCCGGCCGGCCGCTGAATAGGCTCCCTGAGGTGAATGCGCCAACCGGCGGAGATCGATGGTGGATCAGAGAACGCGAATCGTGGCGGCTGTGCTCGGGGCACTGAAGCTGCCGCCACGGTTTCGACTCAAGATGGTGAAGGACGACCCCATCCGGCTCGAGCTCAGCCTGACGCCGTCCTACGGAAAGGATCCGATCCTGGTCGGCATCGTCGAATCCCAGGACCTGGTGGCCCGGCGCGACCGGGAGGGTCGCATTCCCCGTGATCTCCAGGGCACCTGGGACTGGACGGTGCGCCACGGCAAGGTCACCACGGGCGGCTGGAACCCGTACCTGAAGGAGGCCCTCCAGACCATGTTCGAGACGGGCCTGCCGGCGATCGTCTACGAAGAAACCACCGGAGAGGCCTACCACCCGGTGGATGGCATCCGCCACGTGCGCTGAACCCGCCCCTGCCCATCGACGGTCGCCTCGCGGCCATCACCGCGGCCCTCGGG
This sequence comes from Cyanobium sp. Candia 9D4, assembly GCF_024346155.1. Lineage (NCBI taxonomy): Bacteria > Bacillati > Cyanobacteriota > Cyanophyceae > Synechococcales > Prochlorococcaceae > Cyanobium > Cyanobium sp. Candia 9D4. The sequence continues at coordinate 42,931 of NZ_JAGQCK010000014.1, forward strand.
CCCGGGGCCACCCTCCTGCTCCAGGCCGAACCCGGCGCCGGCAAGACCACCCGGGTTCCCCTCGCCCTGCTGGAGAGCCTCGGCCCGGAGGGCCGCCTGCTGCTGCTGGAGCCGCGGCGGCTGGCGGCCCGGAATGCCGCCCAGCGCCTCGCCGCCAGCCTCGGTGAAAGCGTCGGCGGGCGTGTGGGCTACAGCGTGCGACTGGAGTCGCGTACCTCGGCGGCCACCCGGCTGGAGGTGGTCACTGCGGGGCTGTTTCTGCGCCGGCTCCAGGCCGATCCCGCCCTCGACGGGGTGGCCTGCGTCATCTTCGACGAATTCCATGAGCGCCAGGCCGAGGCGGATCTGGCCCTGGCCCTGGTGCGTCAGGCCCGCAGCCTGCTGCGTCCCGAGCTGAGGCTGCTGGTGATGTCCGCCACCCTCGATCTGGCGCCCCTGGCCGCCCAGCTGGATGGGGCCAGCGTGATCAGCTGCGAAGGCCGCAGCCATCCGGTGGCGGTGGCCTACCAGCCGCAGCGGCCGGACGAGCGGCTGGAGCGCCAGGTGCTGCGGGCGCTGGAAGGCCACTGGCTGGTCGAACCCGAGCCAAGGGGCACCGCGCTGGTGTTCCTGCCCGGCCTGGGGGAGCTGGAGACGGCACGGCGGGCCATCGAGACCACCCCCTGGGGCGAGGGGCTGGAGGTGGCCCTCCTGCACGGCCAGCTGCCGCTGGCGGCCCAGGGCCAGGCGATCGCGGCCCCCCGGGGGGGGATGGGGAAGGTGGTGCTGGCCACGTCGGTGGCGGAAAGCTCGCTCACGATCGCGGCGGTGACCCTGGTCATCGACGGCGGTCTGAGCCGACGCAGCCGCTTCGACCCGGCCACGGGTATGGATGGGCTGGTCACCCAGCCCGCGAGCCAGGCCAGTGCCGAGCAACGACGGGGTCGGGCCGGCCGGCTGGGGCCCGGGCGATGTGTACGGCTCTGGTCGCCGGCGGAGCAGCAGCGACGGCCCACCTTCGATCCACCGGAGCTGCTCGAGGTGGATCCCCTGCCGATCGCCCTGCAGCTGGCGGAATGGGGTGCCGCGGAGGACGACGGCCTGCCCTGGCTCACCGCGCCCCCCCGCCGGCCCCTCGAAGAGGCCCAGGGCCTGCTGCGGCAGCTCGGGGCCGTCGATGGCCAGGGGCGCATCAGCCCGCACGGGCGGGCCATGGCCCGTCTCGGCCTGCATCCGCGTCTGGCCCACATGCTGCTGCGGGCCGCCGACAGGGGCTGGGAGTCGCTCGCCACGGCGGTGGCCGTGCTGCTCAGCGAGCGCGATCCCCTCGATCGCCGCGAGGCCGGCAGCGATCTGATGCGGCGCCTCGACTGGCTGCTGCGCCGCCCCGGGCCGGAGGGGAGCGGGCCGTCGGCGGGCCGGGGCCCCTGGAGCAGCCTCCAGGCCCAGCTGCTGCGCCAGCTCCGCCAGGGGTCGGCCGCGTCGAAGCCGGCGGTGGTCGACGGCGGCACATCCCGCGATGGCTCCTGCAGCGGCGGCCGCGACGATCCCCCGGACGGGTCTGACGACGTTCGTGCCGCCCAGCTGCTGGCCTGGGCCTACCCGGAACGGCTGGCCCTGGGCCGGGGCCGGGGCGATGGGCGCTTCCTGATGCGCAGCGGTCGCGGCGCCGTGCTCCCCCCGGGGGATCCCCTGGCCGCCGCCGAAGCCCTGGCGATCGCCAGCGTCGACGGCCAGGGGCAGGAGGCCCGGGTGCGGCTGGCCGTGGCCCTCTCCCGCAGCGGCCTGGAGGAGCTGGTGGCGGAGGAGATCGAGGAGGTGACCGAAGCCCGCTGGGATGGCACCGACCAGCGGGTGCGCTGCGAGCGGCTGCGGCGCAGCGGGGCGCTGGTGCTGGAGCGCCGCCCCTGGCCGGATGCCAGCGGCGAGGTGGTGGAGCGGGCCCTGCTGGAGGGTCTCGAACGACTCGGACTGGAGGTGCTCCCCTGGTGCCGCACCAGCCGCCAGCTGCAGCAGCGCCTGATGCTGGCCCACCGGCACCTGGGGGCGCCCTGGCCCGACCGATCGCCGGAACGGCTCGGGCAGGACCCGGGGGCCTGGCTGGGGCCCCACCTCGGCGGCCTGCGCAGTCTCCAGGATCTGCAGCAGCTCGACCTCTCGGAAATCCTCTGGGGGGAGCTGGACTGGTCCCTGCGCCGTGAGCTGGATCGGCTGCTGCCCCTCAGCCAGCCAGTGCCCTCCGGCCGCCGGGTGCCGCTGGACTACGGCAGCGGCACGCCGGTGCTGGCCGTGAAGCTGCAGGAGATGTTCGGCTGTGTTGAAGGGCCGACGGTGCTGGACGGCCGGCTGGCGGTGCGGGTGGAGCTGCTGTCACCGGCGGGACGCCCGGCGGCGGTCACCAGCGACCTGGCCGGCTTCTGGAGCCAGGGCTACGCCGAGGTGCGCCGCGAGCTGCGCGGCCGCTACCCCCGCCACCCCTGGCCCGAGGATCCCCGCCAGGGCGTTGCCAGCGCCCGCACCAAGGCGGGCCTGGCGCGGGAAGCGCGCGGGGAGCGTCGCTGAGGGGGCCCTCCCTAGGGCAGACCGTCAAGCAGATGGCCGAAGCCGAAGTGGCGCAGTCCTTCCAGGATGCCCAGGCAGCCATAGGCGCGGGCGCGGTAGGTGCGGGCCAGCCCCGGCAGGGCCCGCACCAGCCCGGGCTCGGCATTGCCCACCATGACGCTCTGCAGGCCGGTCTCGAACATGGCCAGATCATTGAGGGAATCCCCGGCGGTGACCACCCGGGCGGGCTCCAGCTCCAGCCACTCCAGCAGGCCCAGCAGGGTGCTGCCCTTGTTGACGCCGGCCGGCAGCACGTCGAGGTACTTGTCGCCGGACACCAGGCAATCCACCCCGTGGGCCTCGATGGCCGCCAGCCGACTGGTGTCCAGCCGCAGGGGGTCGATGCCGTAGGCCAGGCGCCGGTCGGTGCTGAGGGGCTCGGGTGACAGCCCCGGCAGCAGCGCCAGCAGGGGCAGCACCTTCTCCGCCCGGCCCCGCCAGAGGGCCTCGATCGGCTCCAGGGCCAGCGGCAGGGGGGTGAGGCTGGCACCACAGGCCACGGTGCAGCCCACATCGCCGATCACCACGTGGGGTGGATGGAGTCCCAGGGCGGCCTCCGAAGCCAGCAGCCGGGCGACGGAGCGCAGGTCCCGGCCGGTGCTGAACACCTGCAACACCCGGTGGCGCTGGGAGGCCAGCCATCGGTAGAGCCGGCGGCGGGTGGGGACGGTCCCCTCCAGCAGGGTGCCATCGAGGTCGGTGACCAGCACGAGTTCGCTCTGCCTGGGCAGGGGGGCGGCGAGATGGCCCTGGAGGCGGGTCCGGGGCGCCCGCCGGCGCTCCTCCAGCCCGGGCCCCCAGACGGTGCCGGGGCCGGCATCCGCGCCCGAGGCCTGCCCCGGCAGAGGCCTCATTGCCATGGCCAGGCCCGACTGTCAACCGTGCAACCCACACCCGCCGTTGTAGCCCCTGCCACTGTCAAGTCCGCTCCATGTTTCGTTACAGTCAGGGCTCCACCGAGGGATCCTTCCATGTCTGACGCTTCCCAGCCCCGCTTCGGCTTCGTCAACTTCGCCGAAACCTGGAACGGCCGCCTGGCCATGATGGGCTTCGTGATCGGGCTGGCGACCGAAATTCTCACCGGCCAGGGCATTCTGGCCCAGGTCGGCCTCGGCTGAGGCCCGGCTGTCTCCCCCAGCACCATCGCCCCTGGGACCCGTCCAAGGGGCAGGCCGCCGGCCCACCGGCGGCTTTTTCGTGGGCCAGGAGGCTGCGCCGGGCGGTCCTAGGTTGGACTCTTCGCCAGGCAGCGCCCTCCGATGGCCCCTTCCGCCACCGCTCCCCGCTTCTATGTGGGAAACCGTCGCGACGGCGCCAGGCTGCTCAGCAGCGCCCTGGTGATCGCCGGCGCCGGGCTGGTGCGCGTCGACCATCCCATGGGCCGGGCCGTGACCCTGGTGGCTGGCCTGCTCAGCCTCTACTGGTGGCTCTGCTACCGCCAGCTCAAGCACTGAATCCATGCTCACGGTCCCTGGCAGCAGTGCGTCCCCCCGCCAGCACGACGGCATCCCCCGCTACACGGTCGCCGAGCTCAACCAGGCCATCGGTGCCCTGCTGGAGCGGGGCTTCGCCCCCCGCTTCCTGCTGGAGGCCACCGTGGGGCGCCCCCAGCAGAAGAAGGGCCATCTCTGGCTGACCCTCGTCGACGGCCAGGCCAGCATCCAGGGGGTGATCTGGTCGTCCCAGCTGCAGAAGCTCAGCTTCGTGCCCCAGGAGGGGGATGGGGTGGTGGTGGTCGGCAAGCTCAACTTCTGGGCCGCTCGGGCCAGCCTCACGGTGCAGGTGCTGGATGTGCGCCCCAGCCTGACCACCGTCCTGCGCCAGTTCGAGCAGGTGCGCAGCCGGCTGGAGCCGGAGGGGCTCCTCGACCCTGAGCGGAAGCGACCGCTGCCCCGCTGGCCCCGGCGCATCGCCCTGCTCACCAGCGTGCCCAGCGCCGCCCTGGCTGACATGCTGCGCACCGCCCGGGAGCGCTGGCCCGCCACCGACCTGCTGGTGGTGCCGATCCCCGTGCAGGGGAACGTGGAAGCCCAGATCGTGGCCGCCATCGACAGCCTGGGCGCCCAGGCCGACCACCTCGGCATCGAGGCCCTGGTGCTGGCCCGCGGCGGAGGCAGCCGGGAGGATCTGGCCGTCTTCGACGGGGAGTCCCTGGCCCGCTGCCTGGCGGCCTGTCGCTGGCCCGTCATCTGCGGCATCGGCCATGAAGATGACGTGACCATTGCCGATCTGGTGGCCGACTACCGGGCGGCCACGCCCACGGCCACCCTGGTGGCCCTGCTGCCGGATCGCAGCCAGGTGATCCGGGCCCTGGAGCAGGAACGCGGCCACTTGCAACGGACCCTGGCACTCCGCGTCGCCTCGGCCCGTCAACGGCTGAGCGCACGGCAGGAGCAGCTGCACCTGCTGCACCCCATCCGTCTGCTGAACCAGCGGCGCCAGTGGCTGGACCAGCGACGGCAGCTGCTGCAGGCGCTCTCGCCGCGGCATCTCCTGGCCAGGGGCTTCAGCCTGCTTCGGGATGGCGATGGTCGCCTGCTGCGCTCGGTGAGCCAGGTGCGGCCAGGGGCAGGTATCACCGCCGAGCTGGCGGATGGTCGGGTGAACCTGCAGGTGCAGGCCATCGAGCCGGACGGGCCAGGTCCCTGAGACAGGGCCCGGGACAGCGCCCCAGCGTCCTTTTCTTCCATCGGCCCGTCGTTCCGGCTGGCTCCCACCGTTTCCGTCCTTGCCCACTCCCATGGCCAAACCCTCCCCCCGAGCCGGCGCTTCCGCCAAGGCCAAGGTCCAGCTCTCCGGCCTGGACGCCGATGGCGCTCGGACCGGTGGAACCCAAGGACACGGGGCGGACGAGGAAGACGATGGGAGCGACGTGGCCCAGGGGCTGAGCTTCCGGGAAGCCCAGACGGCTCTCGAGCTCTGCCTGGCCCAGCTGCAGGACCAGGATCTGGATGTGGAGGCGATGGCCGGTCTCTACCGCCGGGCCCTGGCCTATGCCGAACGCTGCGAGGCGGTGCTGGCCCGGGTGGAGCAGCAGGTGATGCAATGGGATCCCGGCCAGCCAGATCTGGCCCCCACGCCATACACCCCATGAGTGACGACGCCACGTCCACCCGGAGCGGCCCCGGCGGCCTCAGCTGGATCGCCTGGATCTATCTGCTGCTGGCCGTCGCCGGTGGGGTGCTCCCCTGGCTGGCCAATCTGGAGTTCATCCGCAGCGCAGGCTCGGCCTTCGATCTGGGATTGTTCATCCGCCAGGCCAACGCCAATCCAGCCGCCCGCTCCCTCTCCAGCGATCTGGCGATCGGGGCAACGGCCGTCACGATCTGGATGGTGCGCGAGAGCCGCCGCCTCGGCATGCGGGGGCTGGGCTGGGTCCTGCTGAGCTGCGTGACGATCGCCTTTGCGTTCGGGGCGCCCCTGTTCCTCCATCTGCGCGAACGTCGGCTGCTGGAGCTGGCTCGCCTCAGCCCGGCCGTGCCGGAGTCGGCTGATTAGGGCTCAGGACCCATCACCCTGGCGACCACCCGTATCGCCGCTGGACGTGGTCTCCACATCGACCGCGTCGACATTGATGGTCACGTCGCGGGCATCGATCTCGGCAGGGGAGCGGGGTCCCCAGAAGATGGAACCGGACGGTTCCCCCGGCGCCGATGCAGGGGTATCGCCAGCGGCGAAGGGACTGCCGCAGGCCGGGCAGACGTCGGTGCCGAGGCTGGCGAAGCCGCAGCTGGGACAGGTGCGCAGGCGGCGCCGAAGCAGCTGCCAGCCGATCAGGGCGACTCCTCCCGCCAGCAGGGGCAGGAGCAGCAGGGTGAGGGTGAGTCCGCCGATGACGTCAAGCAGCAGGCGGCCGGCGGAGGTGGGGATCAACAGCAGCGCCGCCGCCACGCCGATCCACAGCCAGGGGATGCGCCGTTCCATCAGCGCTGGAAGCGTGGATCGTTCTCGATCCAGCGCTCCAGAGCCGCCAGGCCCTCGAGGCCAGCCCAGCCCAGCAGCAGGGCCGCCACGACCCAGGCCGCCAGCAGGCCCAGGCCCACGAGCAGCGGAATCAACGCCAGGGTGGTGAGACCGATCAGCACGACCGCGCCCACCGCCATCGAGACCAGCGCCAGGCTGGCCGGCAGAGGGGGGATCCGGAGGGCAGGCTTGGCCAAGGGTCCATCCAATCAGACCCTTCCATCCTGACCCGAAACGGGCCGATCCTCAGCGGGGCAGAGGTGTCGATGGCCCCCCAGCCGCCCCGCCGGATAGCACCACACTGAAGCACTGGCCGAAGTACAGCACAGCACCCACCAGCCAGACCCAGAGCGTCAGCAGCAGCACGCCCCCCACCACCCCGTAGGCCTGGAAGCGGAACCCGAGGGCGAGCAGACTCCTGCCCAGCAGCAGGTTGGAAAGGGTGAGGCTGCCGCTCACCAGCAGGGCGCCGGGGATCAGCGGGCGGAAAGGGATCCGGCGCGACGGCAGCATCCAGAGGAACAGCAGGGTGGCGCCGAAGCCGATCAGCAGGGAGACGAGCAGATCCAGCCCGAAGGACAGGGAGCTCAGCCGCAGCAGGGGTCCGGGCAGGAAGGCCTGGAGCTGGTCATGGAAGCCCCTGGAGCCGAACAGGCGCACCGTGCTGAAGAGCTGGTCGACAACGATGAGCAGGCCGACGAACAGCAGCAACACCAGGGCCTTCAACCGCAGGGCCAAAAACCGGCGCACATGCTCCTGCCAGCGCAGGTGGTCGAACCCGAAGGGCCGATTCCACCAGAGCCGATCGGCCCCACGCTGGAGTGTGAGATAGATGTTGCTGGCGCTGAGGGCCAGAAGCACCAGGCCGAGGATGCCGGCGCCGAATCCCTGGTTGGTGAACCGCCGCAGGGTGGCTTCGAAGCCCGGCAGGGCAGACGCGGGCAGCACCTGGCCGACCAGCACGATCAGCCGATCGAAACGCTCCACGTCCCGGCCGAGAAGCCGCGAGGCCACCGACAGCGCAATCAGCAGGGCGGGGAAGAACGACTGCAGTGTGTGGTACGCGAAAGCGGCGCTCAGATCAACGCAGTCCGCCCGCAGCCACAACAGATAGGCCTTCCAGAACGGACGGAGGCGACGACGCCATTTCACAACAGACCGATCATCAAGGGTGGGAGCTGCAGCATTCCCGCATCCTGGCCTGCCCAGCGCTGTGCCTGTTCAAGAGCCTGGCCTGGCCGTTGCCGCCGGCCCCCTCAGCCGCCCGCTGCCCTGGGCTGTCCGCTGCGCTGTCCGATGTGGTGGCCAACAGAA
>NZ_JAGQCK010000015.1:0-49942 GCF_024346155.1 Cyanobium sp. Candia 9D4
CTCGCGGCGCGTCGCCTCCCGGCGACTCAGAAAACTTACAACACCGTCGGCTCGCGCCTCTCGATCCCGTAAGCCTGCTCCCCGCTCGAGCTCTCGCTCTCTGGGGCGCAGTCCAAAATCATATCACGTGCTTCGTGGGCTCCTGGCTCTCCAGGGCCTCCGCCCACGGCATGAACCGTTCCAGCGTCTCCTGCCGGTTGGCCACCAGCACCGGGAAGTCCGTCAGGGCCAGGTCCTGGCCCGGCTGCAGCCCCAGGGGGCTCGCCCCCAGCCAACGCAGGGGACAGCCCAGCTCTTCGAGCACCAGCCAGGCGGCCGCCAGGTCCCAGATCTTCGGGGTGGCCTCCAGGGCGGCCATCGTCTGGCCCATGGCCACCGACACCAGATTGAGGCTGGCGACGCCCAGCAGCCGGATCTTGCCGGGGAACGGGCGGTGGGGCAGCTTCTGGAGCACCCGGATCGAGCGGCTGCAGAGCGACGCGCAACCGGCGTTGTGGAGCTGCAGGGCAGGCGGCGGAATGGGCTTGCCATTGCGCCAGGCCCCTTGCCCCCGGATGGCGACGATCCGCTGACGCAGGGGCGGCACATCGAGGATCGCCAGAACCGGCACACCGGCCTCGAAGCGGGCCATGGAAATCGCCCAGTAGGGGATGCCGGCGGCGAAGTTGGTGGTGCCATCAAGGGGATCCACCACCCAGTAGGCCGGCGTGGCGGGCACCTGCTGGCGGCCCTCCTCACTCAGGACCCCCTCGCCGGGGAACAGCTCGGCCAGTCCCTCCACCAGGGTGGCGTCGCTCCAGCGATCACAGGCCGTGATGAAGGACCCATCCGCCTTCAGATCCGGCTGGCTGTGGCCGAAGTCAGCCCGCTGGCGCTCGGCGACCCGGTCGAGCAGGGATTCCAGACGGGAATCGAGGGGGCGCGGGGTGGGGACCTTCATCCCATTTCCATCTCCAGAACCTGGCTCAGGCTGCGGGAGGTGTCCTCCCGGAACTGGCGCACGTTGACATAGCCGAGGAGCAGCAGGGCCGCCAGGGCCACCAGCAGCTCGACGCCCAGCACCAGGGCGAAGGGTCCGTAGGGCCCATCCCCCAGCGGCAGGGAACGGCCGATGTCGTACAGGCCGCCCCCGAGGAGCTTGCCGATCGCCCGCGAGAGGGCCTGGGCCAGACCCCAGACGCCGACGAAGGTGCCCGCGGCCTGGGGAAGGGTGAGGTCGAGCATCAGGCAGAGGGCGCTGTTGGTGCCGATGCCGGCCGCCAGCCCGAACAGCACCATCACGGCCTGCAGGAAGGGGATCCGGGCCGTCAGGCCCGCCACCAGCAGCAGCAGCAGGGACAGGGCGATCAGCTGGCAGCCGAGGCGGGCGGTGGCCATCTTCCCGAGCCGGGGTACCACCCAGAGTCCTGCAACCAGCAGGCCCACCAGGGTGCCGACCCCCCAGAAGGCGTTGAGCTGGGCGGTGGCGGCGATCGGCATGGCGAACACCTGGGCGCCGTAGCTCTCGAGCACCGGATCCTGCAGGAACAGGGCCAGGGTGAACAAAATCAGGAAAGAGAAGAAGATCAGCACCTGACGGCTGGAGGTGATCAGGGTCCAGGACTGGCGCAGGCCGATGGCATCCTCCCGCGGCACCACCGTCCCGTCGCTGCGTTCCCGCAGGGGGGATTCCATGCCCCAGGTGGCGACCACCGTGAGCAGCATCACCACACCGGCCACGGACGCCATGAAGCGGGAGAGGGTCGCCTCGAGCACCAACGGATCGCTGACCCCGTCCAGGAAGCGCAGGCTCACGCCGATCGCCACGGCGCCGATGACGATGCCGACCGTGAGCATGCACCAGATGATGCTCACCGCCCGGGGCCGCTCCTGTTCGCTGGTGCGGTCGATCACCAGGGCCAGGTAGGGGGTGGTGGCCAGGGAGACCGCCAGGCCGTAAAGGGCGAACAGGCCGCAGAGGGCGGCGATGCCGAGGGCAAGGCCGGGCTGGCTGCCGTCCTGCAGCAGGCGCCCCACCTGGAAGATCAGCGGCACCGACAGCACGGCCAGCAGACAGAAGGCCGCCGTGCCGAGCAGCACGTAGGGGACCCGGTGGCGGGAGGCCAGGGGGTGAGCATCGGAGATCTGGCCGAACAGCACCCGGGAGGGGGCCACGAACTGCTCGAAAGCCAGGGCCCCGCCCACCAGAAGTCCGGGGAAGCCCAGCTCACTGAGCATGATCCGGTTGAGCAGACCCGAAAAGATCACGGCCAGGCAGCCCAGGCAACCCTGGAAAAGACCCAGGCGCACCGTGGCGGGAAGGGTCAGGCCGGGGCGGAGGGGTGATGACAACGGGCGTCAGGACCCCGGCGGCATCGCCTCGGATCCGGTGGGGCTGCCGGCCCGGCAGGCCGGGATCAGGGGCTGGGGCTCCACGGGGATCTCGGAGGTGCCGGCCGCCCTCGGGCTGGTGGCCGGCAGGGCCTGGCGCTGGCAGAGGCCGACCTGGTCGAGGCCGGTGAAGCGCCGCAGCCGGGCCAGGGCCTTGTTGTAGTCGGAGATGGCCGTCGACCAGCGCACCTCGGCCTGGGTGAGGTCGCGCTGGGTGTCGACCACCTCCCGCTGGGTGGTGACGCCGGCCTGGAAGCGCAGGCGGGCCAGCCGCAGGGATTCCCTGGTGGAGATCACCTCGCGGGAGGTGGTGGTGATATTGCGGTTGTTCTTCTCCAGTTCGTAGAAGTTCGTTTCCACCTGCTGGCGGATCGCGTCCCGCTGCTGGGCGAACTGGAAGGAGTTCTCCTGGGCCACCTGCTTCTGGCGGCGGTAGTTGGCCCGGGCGGCACCGCCGTCGAAGAGGGTCCAGCTGAGGTTCAGGCCCACCGTGTTCTCCACCGACCAGCCCTCGTTCCCGAAGTTGACCCCCGGGGTGCTGCGGTTGGCGAACTGCACGCCCCTGGTGCGACCGCCGGTGAGGCTGTAGGCGATGTTCAGGAAGGGCTGGGCCGCGCCCAGGGCCGCATTGGCCTCGCTGTTGGCGATCGAGATGTTGAGCAGGACGTTGTCGAGTTCCTCGCGGAAGGCGTAGGCGGCGATGATGCTCTCCTGCAGCGACGGCAGCCAGGAACCCACCACCCGCGAGGGCTCCTTCGAGGTGGGGGTGACGTCCTGGGGCAGGTCGAGCAGGGCGGCGAGGGCACGGCGGGCGATGGCCTGGTCGGACAGACCCTGGGTGAGCACCTGCTGGTCGCGGGCCAGCTGGGTTTCGGCCTCCAGCACCTCCAGCTTGGTGGCGACGCCGGCCTGGAATCGGGCCTTGGCATCCCGCAGGCTCACCAGGGAGGAGCGCACCGACTCCTGGCCGATGCGGACCGTTTCGTCGGAGACCTGGAGATCGAAGAAGGCTTCGGCCGCCTCCAGGCGCCGCGCCCGCAGGCCGATCAGGTACTGGTTCTTGGCCTGCTCGAAGCGGTCGCGGGCGGCGGCGATCTGCGGCGTGCGGGTGGGGTTGATGAGGGCCCAGCTGGCCTGGAGCACCGCCGACATCCGCCAGATGCTGGTGATCGTGTTGCCGGGCTGCTGGCCGGTGCCGGTGAAGGCGCTGCTGAACTGCTCGCCGCCGGTGTAGGTGGGCAGGCTGTTGGCGTTGAGCTGGATCGTGGGGTACCAGAGGGCGATCTGGGCCCGCAGGGCCGACTGGGCCTGCTCCACCTGGCTGGCGATTGCCTTGAGCTCGGGGTTGTTGACCTCGACCAGGGTTTCCACATCAGCCAGGCCGAGGGGGCGCAGCTCGCGGATGCGCACCTGGGACGGCTTGACCGGCAGGGCCAGCGGGTTGGGGGCCACCAGATCCTGCAGACCCGGGGGCAGTTCCTTGGCGGCCGGCGCCAGCACGGTGGGGTTGGACTTGGGCCTGGGACCCTTGACCTCAGGGGCCAGCGGCAGGGCCGGGGGGGCCGGAAGGCTCGGGGCGGCGGGGGCTGGGGCGGACTCGGCCCGCACCGGCGGCGCCTGGAGGCCGAACGACGGGAGCACCACCAGTGCCGCAAGCAGGAGTGGTTGGCGCCTCACGTTGGACCGTTCGCTTCAGCCAGAGCTTAAGCATCTCCCCGTGGGGTGCCGAGGCAGGCGGCCACCAGATCGTCCGCACCCCCCAGCAAGCGAACCGGCACAGGCAGTTGTCGGCGCAGGTCGGCGAGGGTGGTGTCGTCGAGAAACACCTCCTCCCCCTCCCGCAGCATCACCCGCGGCAGCAGCAGTTCCTGGCCCAGGTCCCGGCCGCGGAGGCCCTCGATCAGGTCGGAACCGGTGAGCAGCCCCGTGACCACCTGCTCCTGGCCCCAGTAGGGGCTGGGCAGGCCATGGAGGATCAGCTCCAGCCCCTCGACGCGGTTGAGGCGCTCCACCACCGGCTGCAGGGCCTCGGCGACGAGGCGACCGACCACCCAGCTGCAGCGGCGCGGGGTGGCGATCCGGGCGGGGAGGTGCCGGGTGGCCCCCTCCAGATCCTCCAGGAAGGCGCGGATGCTGCCGACCCCGTTCTCCTGCTGGGGCAGATCCTCGTAGCTGGCCCGCGGCGGCAGGGGCAGGCCGGCGATCAGGAACCACTCATCGGAGAGCCAGGCGAAGCGGCTGCCGGTGCTGGCCTGGAAGGTGGGCTGGAGGCGCTCAACCCGGGCGATCACCTCGCAGGCCCCCTCCCGGTCGACGGGCCGGAGGGCATCGCCGGCCGGGCGGAAGCGCGTCAGACCCACCGGCACCACGGCGGTGGAAAGAACGGCGGGCCAGGGTCCGGTGGCGAACCGGGCCAGGTCGGTGAGGGTGCGCTCCAGGGCCTCGCCGTCGTTCAGCCCCGGACAGACCACCACCTGGGCGTGGATCTGGAGGCGCCGCTCGGCGAACCAGGCCAGCTGCTCCAGCAGCAGGGCGGCCCGGGGGTTGACCAGCAGACGGCTGCGCAGCTCCGGATCGGTGGCATGGACCGAGACGAACAGGGGCGACAGGCGCTGCTCCTCGATCCGGCTCCAGTCGGCGGCCGTGAGGTTGGTGAGGGTGAGGTAGGAGCCGTAGAGGAAGCTGAGCCGGTAGTCGTCGTCCTTGAGGTAGAGGCTGTCGCGGCGCCCCGGTGGCTGCTGGTCGATGAAGCAGAAGGGGCAGTGGTTGTTGCACTGGCGCAGCCCGTCGAACAGGGCCTCGCTGAAGCCCAGCCCCAGCCCCTCGTCCAGGTCCTTCTCCAGCTCCACCACGTGCAGGGTGCCGTCCGGGTCCTCCACCTCGAGCACCAGCTCCTCCTCCCCCTGCAGCACCTGGACGTCGATCAGGTCCCGCGGGCGGATGCCGTTGATGCTGCGCAGGCGGTCACCCGGCTGGAAGCCCAGCTCCTCGGCGATCGAACCCGGCTCCACCGTGGCCACCACGGCAGGGCGGGGCTGGGTGACGGGCCCGGCGAGGACGGTGGGCCCGGCGAGGGCAGAGGAGGGCTCCTTCCACACGGGAGGTGACGGCGGGGCGAGGGGGACGTTGGCCCCAGTGTGACGGCCCCCGCCCCTTCAGGGGGTGGCCCCCTCCAGCCCCCGGAACCCCAGCAGGATGACCAGGCCGAACAGCAGCCGGTAGGCCACGAAGATCCAGGTGCTGTTCTGCTGCAGGAAGCGCAGCAGCCAGGCGATCGCCAGCCAGGAGACCACCGCCGCGGCGGCGATGCCCACCAGCATCGGGATCATGCCACCGGTCTCGACCGAGCCGAAGGCCGCCCTGAGCTCCACCAGCCCGGCCAGGGTGATGGCGGGGATGCCCAGCAGGAACGAGAAGCGCGCCGCGTCGGCGCGCTGCCAGCCATCGAACAGCGACGCCGTCAGGGTGCTGCCCGAGCGGGAGACGCCGGGGATCAGGGCCAGGGCCTGGGCCAGCCCCACCAGCAGGCCGTCGCGGGGGCTGACGGCCTCCAGCTGCCGGCGGCGGCGACCCACCAGCTCGGCCAGCGCCAGCAGCAGGGCCATCACGATCGAGACGATGGCGATCGACGTCAGGCTGCGCAGCGGGGAGGTCTCGTAGCCGGGCAGCAGCACCTTGATCGCGAGGCCCGCCAGCAGGATCGGCACGGTGCCCAGCACGATCGCCACCCCCAGGCGGGCCGGCGGGTCGTTCCACTGGCCATGGCGGAAGGCCCGGGCCACCCCGGCGCTCACCTCGGCCAGATCCCGGCGGAAGTAGCCGAGCACGGCGGCGATGCTGCCGAGCTGGATCACGGCCGTGAAGGCCACCCCGGGATCGCCCCAGCCCAGCAGGACCGGCACCACCTTGAGATGGGCCGTGCTGCTGATCGGCAGGAACTCCGTCAGCCCCTGGACGACCCCCAGAACGAAGGCGTGCCAGCAGGCCTCGGCCAGGGGCAGGGCGGCGGCCGTGGCGACCAGCGGCATGGGGGAAGCCGTTACTGCGGGTGACCCTATGGCCGGACGGGTCACGGGAGCACCCCTCCACCCCCTTAAGGTTGCACAACTTTCTTCACAACCAGGTGCTCGGGGTTCCGCCCACCCTTACCTCCCGTTCCGAGGTCACGCCGGGCCTGCGGCTCGGTGCCGTCCCGGCCGCCTGGGTCCTGCCCCTGGCGGCTGCCCTGCTGGTCACCGTGCCCGTGTTCCTGCAGGCCCCCTGGGTGCGCGCCGCACCGACGGCCGCGACCCTGTTCACGCTCCCGTTGATGGGCCTCGCCCTGCTGCTGGAGCGCCGGGGCCAGGGGCTGTGGCAGCCGCTGGGGGTGGTCCTGGTGGGCTTCAGCGGCAGCTGGCTGGGGGGCTGCCTGTTCTGGGGCTGGTTCCGGCTCCACCCGGTGATGCATCTGCCGCTCGAGGCCTTCGCCCTGCCCCTGGCGGTGGTGGGCCTCGGTGGCCGCTGGCGCCTGGCGGGTGCGTTCTACCTGGGCTCGCTGCTTGGCACCGCCAGCACCGATGGGGTGATGGCGGCCGCCGGCCTCATGGACCTCTGGCCCCGGGTGCTGCAAGCGCCCCTGAGCGAGGCCCCGGTTCTGCTCCAGGGCGCCGCCCTGCAGGTGCTGCAGCCCTGGCCCCTGTCCCTGGTCGGCCTGGCGGCGGGCCTGCTGGTGCTCCTCTGCCGTCGCCTCTGGTCGCTGGGTGGGCCCTGGCGGGTGGCCGCCGCGGCCGTGGGCACCACCCTCGCCGTCGATGCCCTCTTCCTCGGGGCGGCCCTGCTGGCCCCCCACCTCAGCGGCCTGATCTGAAGAACTGCAAAAGCGGAGCCGCCGGCGCCGGGAGACCTGGGGGCTTTCTGTAACGTTGCACGGGTGGTCTGCGGATCACCGCCCTGGCCCTGCCAGGGTCCCCTGGTTCTATCCCCCTAAGGAGTGTCGTGATGAAGCGGCTGCTTGCCTGGTTGATGAGTGGTGTGGTCCTGGCCGGTCTGCTCGTGACCCTGCTTCTGCCCGGTGCCGCCTTCGCCGCGGAGCGCCGCAACGAGATCGACGACAAGCTCGCCGAGAGCGTCGGCAAGGTGGATCTCAACAACGCTTCGGTGCGCCGGTTCCAGCAGTACCCCGGCATGTACCCGACCCTGGCCGGCAAGATCGTCCTCGGCGGCCCCTACGACAGCGTCGACGACGTGCTGGACCTCGATCTGACCGACCGTCAGCGGGAGCTGTTCAACAAGTACAAGGACAACTTCACCGTGACCCCCCCGGCGATCGCCCTCAACGAAGGTTTCGATCGCATCAACGACGGCGTGTATCGCTGAGCGCCCGGCGGTCCTTTCCCAACCCCTCCGCAACCGCCGTTCCCACGGCGGTTTTTTTGTGGCCGCCGGCCCGCCGCCGTCCGTCCCATAGGCTCGGCTGCAGAAGGCACGGTGCGAAGGGGTGAACCAGCCGCTTGGATGAGCCGGATCCGCCCATGGCACCCCACTGGGACGTGGTGGTGGTCGGCAGTGGCGCCGCGGGCCTGATGACCTGCCTGGAGCTGCCCCCCCAGCTGCGGGTGCTGCTGCTGAGCAAATCCAGCTCCCCCCCCTCCGCCAGCCGCTGGGCCCAGGGTGGCATCGCCGCGGTGACCGGAGCCGACGACAGCTTCGCCAGTCACATCGCCGACACCCTCAAGGCCGGCGCCGGTCTCTGCGATCCGACCGCCGTCGAGGTGCTGGTGCGGGAGGCGCCGGCCTGCGTCGAGCGTCTCGTGCAGCTGGGCATGGACTTCGATCGCACCCCCCAGGGCCTCAGCACCACCCTGGAGGCGGCCCACAGCCACCGCCGCGTGCTGCATGCCCAGGACCGCACCGGCGGCGCGCTGGTGGACGCCCTGGAGCGGGAGGTGCGGCGCCGGCCAGGCCTCGAGCAACGCAAGGGCATCCCCGCCCTGCAGCTGTGGGTGGTGAACGGCCAGTGCCTGGGCCTGCAGGTGCTCGAAGGCCAGCGGCTGCGCTGGCTGCGGGCTGGAGCCGTGGTGCTGGCCAGCGGCGGCGGCGGCCATCTGTTCGCGCACACCACCAACCCGACCCAGGCCAGCGGCGACGGCGTCGCCATGGCCTGGAGCGCCGGTGCCCTGGTGCGGGACCTGGAGTTCGTGCAGTTCCACCCCACGGCGCTGATGCTGCCGGACGCCCCCCACTTCCTGATCAGCGAGGCGGTGCGCGGCGAGGGGGCCCGGCTGTTCGACGACGCCGGCCGCTCCCCGGTGGCCCGGCTGGAGGGGGGCGATCTGGCGCCGCGGGACCAGGTGAGCCGCGCCCTGGCCCGCTGCATGTCGGAGCAGGGGGTCACCCACCTGTGGCTCGACCTCCGGCCGGTGGGACGCGAACGGCTGGAACGCCAGTTCCCCACCATCCTGCGCCGCTGCCGGGAGCTGGGGCTGGCCCCCGGCGAGGCCCCGATTCCGGTGGCCCCGGCCGCCCACTACTGGATGGGCGGCATCGGCACCGACCTGGAGGCCGCCACCAGCCTGAGGGGTCTCTACGCCGTGGGGGAGGTGGCCAGCACCGGGGTGCACGGGGCCAACCGGCTGGCCAGCAACTCGCTGATGGAATGCCTCGTCTTCGCCCGCCGGCTGCGCCATCTGCAGCCCCAGCCCCTTCCCCCAGCTCCCCTTGACGCCCCCCGCGACGCCCCGGCCCTGAGCGAGGCCGAAGCGCGCTCAGGGCCCGATGAGGCCACCCTGATCAGGGCCATCGCCGACCTGCGCCATCTCTGCTGGCAGGTGGCCGGCGTTGAGCGCCGCGGTGTCGACCTCATCACCGCCCTGCGGCGGGTGCGCAGCGAGCGATCGGGCCATGAACGCTCCCCCCTGCTGCGGCGGGTCCACGACCTGCCCCACGACCTGGAACTGGCGCTGACGCCGGAGCAGAGCCGTCGCCTGCTGCTGCTGCAGGACCTGCGCCAGCGGCTGGTGCTGGCGGAGCTGCTGATGGAGGCCGCCGCCTTCCGGGTCGAGAGCCGCGGCGGCCATCACCGCACCGATGCCCCGGCACCCCTTCCGTTCTGGCGGCGCCACACGGTGCAGCAGCGGGGGCACTCCCCCTTCACCACCCCGGTGGGGCAGGCCTGAGGCAGGGGCCAGGAGTGAGGGCGCGGCTCAGTTGGCGATCGAGCCCTTGTAGCCGCTCAGGGCGGCGAGCTGGGCAAGGGTCTTCTGGCCGGAATCCAGCTGGCCCTTGATCTCCCAGGTGGGGAAGCCCTGGATGTTCTTGCTGGCGCAGAGGGCGGCCTGGCTGTTGCGGCCGTCGGGAGCGCACTCGATGATCTTGAGCTTGGCGGCGGCCTCCTTGCCGAAGAGCTGCTTCTGGTCGTGGCAGTGGGGGCACCAGTAGGCCGAATACATGACCGCGCCGGTGGCGGTGAGGTGATCGGCGAGGGCGACCGTGGCGGGCGTGCTGGCGGAGGTGACCGGGATCGGCATCCCCGGGCCCGTGGCCGACTCGGGCCGGTTGAGGGAGGTGGCCCAGCCGAGGCCGATCAGGCCGACGGCCAGCACCGTGAGCACGCCGCGGAAGAGCAGGGCCCCGGTGTCCTCCCATTCCCCGCCGATCAGGCTGAGCACGAACAGCGTCAGGCTGATGGCGGCCGACATCAGGCAGAAGGTGCAGAAGGCCTTGATCTGGAAGGCCATCACCCCCACCAGCACCAGGCTGAAGATCGCCATGCCGGCGCTGAGCAGGAACAGGCCCCACCAGCTGAGCCCGTTCAAGGAGGTGCGGGCCTCCCCCTTGAGCACCAGCGGCAGCACCGCCATCACCAGCACCGCTCCGTAGGCCAGGAAGCCGAACAGGGACAGGGGCTGGCCGAGGACACTCCCCCAGGGGCTGTTGAGGACCTTGTCGCAGCCGTCGGCACCGCCGGGGCAGCTGAGGTCGCCGATCACGCCCCAGCGGTTGAGGGTGATCGAGGCGGTGTCGATCACGCCGATGGTGGCCAGAACGGCCATCACCACCCGCGCCCAGCGGCGACCCGGCTCGGGGCGGCGGCGACTCGTGAGGCGACTGGCGAGGCGAGTGGAAGTCACGGGGACCGGCGGATCTCGGTGCGATTCTCGCAGCCGCGGGGACTTGCATAGGGTGGACATCGGCGTTTGCCCCCCGGCCCGGCCCCAGCGGGCCGCAGGCCCGTCCCCCCTTCCTCCCGCAGCACCATGCCCCCCCAGCCCGGCCGAGAACGGCCCACCGTGGCCTTCACCCATCTGGGTTGCGAGAAGAACCGGGTGGACACCGAGCACATGCTCGGCCTGCTGGCCGAGGCGGGCTACGGGGTCAGCGCCGATGAGAGCGACGCCAAGGTGGTGGTGGTCAACACCTGCAGCTTCATCCAGGACGCCCGCGCCGAATCGGTCCGCACCCTGGTGGAACTGGCGGAACAGGGCAAGGAACTGATCATCGCCGGCTGTCTGGCCCAGCACTTCCAGCAGGAACTGCTCGATTCGCTGCCGGAGGCGCGGGCGATCGTCGGCACCGGCGACTACCAGCACATCGTCGAGGTGCTGGAGCGGGTGGAAGCCGGGGAGCGGGTCAACCGCGTGAGTGCGGTGCCCACCTTCGTGGGCGATGAGCACCTGCCCCGCTACCGCACCACCTCCGAGGCAGTGGCCTACCTGAAGGTGGCCGAGGGCTGCGACTACCGCTGCGCCTTCTGCATCATCCCGAAACTGCGGGGCGACCAGCGCTCCCGCCCGATCGAATCGATCGTGGCGGAGGCCCGCCAGCTGGCCGAGCAAGGGGTGAAAGAGCTGATCCTGATCAGCCAGATCACCACCAACTACGGGCTGGACCTCTACGGCAGACCCCGCCTCGACGACCTGCTGCGGGCCCTGGGGGAGGTGGAGATCCCCTGGATCCGGGTCCACTACGCGTACCCCACCGGCCTCACCGAGCCCGTCCTGGCCGCCTACCGGGACGTCCCCAATGTGCTGCCCTACCTGGATCTCCCCCTGCAGCACAGCCACCCGGAGGTGCTGCGGGCCATGAACCGCCCCTGGCAGACCGGGGTCAACGGCGCCCTGCTGCAGCGCATCCGCGACCAGCTGCCCGACGCGGTGCTGCGCACCACCTTCATCGTCGGCTTCCCAGGGGAAACGGAGGAGCACTTCGAGCATCTGCTGGCGTTCGTGGCCGAGCAGCGCTTCGACCATGTGGGCGTCTTCACCTTCTCCCCCGAGGACGGCACCGCCGCCGCCGACCTGCCGGATCCGGTGCCCGCCGAGGTCGCCAGCGAGCGGCGGGACCGGCTGATGGCTCTGCAGCAGCCCATCGCCGCCGAGCGCAACGGAGCCTGGGTGGGCCGGATCGTGGACGTCTTGATCGAGCAGGACAACCCCACCAGCGGCGCGATGCTGGGCCGCTGTGCCCGCTTCGCCCCCGACGTGGACGGGGAGGTGCACGTGAGCCCCGGCGAGGGCGGCCTGTGCGCCGCTCCCGGCACGATGGTGCCGGTGCGGATCACCGCCGCCGACACCTATGACCTGCGCGGCGAGGTGGTGGGGGCCGGCGCCATGGTGAGCGACGCCCTGGCGGCGACGCGGAGCCGGGCTTGAGCCCCGGCGACGGAGGCAGCTGGCTGCAGCGGCACCAGCGCCCCCTGTTCCTGCTCGCCTCCGGCCTGAGCACCACCGGTTCCTTCGCCGGACTGACGGCCAAGGGCTGGATCCTGATGGCCGGCACCGGCAATCCGCTGCTGCTCGCCCTGCACTTCGCCGCCCTGGCCCTGCCGAGCCTGGTGGTCAGCGGCCGGGCGGGGGTGCTCACGGATCGGCTGGGCTGCGAGCGGGTGCTGATCCGCTCCCAGTGGGGCCTGTTCGCCGGGGCGGCCCTGGGGGCCCTGGCCATTCCCCTGCTCCAGGGGGTGGCCCAGGTGGTGCTGCTGTTGCTGAGCACCCTGGTGGTGGGTGTCTCCAGTTCCTTCGAGCTGACGGCCCGCAGCAAGTACTGCTCGCTGCTGGTGGAACGGCCCGAGCAGGTGGCCCCCTACCTGGCCAGCTTCTCTGTCGTGTTCAACGTCGGCAAGCTGGTGGGCCCTCCCCTGGGGGGCTGGCTGGTGGCGCTCTCCGGGCCCGCCATGGCCCTGGCGATCGATGCGGCCTCCTACCTGCTGCCGATCGCCACCGTGATCTGGCTGCTGCGGCCCCACCGGGAGCTGGAGCAGCGCAGCGCCGGGGGCGCCGGCGCCAGCCTCGGAGCCGCCTGGCGGGGCTGCGGGCCCACCCTGCGCCATGTGCTGCGGTTCACCACCGTGGCCTGTCTGGTCGGCTTCTTCCATCCGGGCCTGGCGCCCCTGATCGCCGCCGAGGTGATCGGGCCATCCCCGCAGGCCCTAGGCCTGTTCACCAGCGTGCTGGCCGCCGGCAGCATCGTCGGCGGGGTGGTACTGCAACGCAACAGTCGCGCCCTGAGCGAACGGCCGGCGCTGCTGCTGGGGGGCTGCGCTGTGGCGGTGGCCCTGGCCCAGCTGGGGATGGCCGCAGCTTCGGGGGGGCCGGCTGCCCTGGCGATGGCGTTGCTGCTGGGCGCCGGCACCGCCGGCCTGCTGGCCGGGTCGAACCTGATCCTGCAGGTGGGGGCGCCGATGGAGCTGCGCGGCCGCATGGCCGGTCTGGGGCAGATCGCCTTTCTCGGCGGCGGCGGCGTGAGCGGGCTGGTGGCCGCCGCCCTGGCGATGACCGTGGGGCTGACGACCACCTTCGCCCTGCTCGGCGGCGTCGGGCTGGTGGTGGGGATGCTGGAGCTGGGGCGGAAAGGAGCCCTGCGGCTCAGATCAGCCTGACGCCCTTGAGCACCACGGTGGCCAGGAAGGCGGCGGTCAGCCCGCCACCCACGAGCGCCAGATAGATCACCACACCCACGGACGCTGCTGCGAGGAACGCCATCATTACAGCAGAGGATCCGCCCCCTTCCGGCCCCAGGCCAGGGGAGAAGGGGGTAAAACCATGGGACATCTACCGAAACCGCCTAGGGTTGCGGCGCAGCGGAACCAGCCCGAGCCCCTGCCGCAGCCGCGCAAACGCCCACGGACGATCCAAACCGGACCATCCACCCCGGACCATCCACCAAGCCCCTGCAGCATGCGCACCCTCTTCATCTATCCCGAGTTCCCGAAGACGTTCTGGAGCTACGAAAAGATCCTCGAGCTGGTCAACCGCAAGGTTCTCCTTCCCCCGCTCGGCATGGTCACCGTGGCGGCCCTGCTGCCCCAGACCTGGGAGATGAAGCTGGTCGACCGCAATGTCCGCGAGGTGACGGAGGCCGAGTGGAACTGGGCGGAACTGGTGGTGATCTCCGGGATGATCGTCCAGAAGGCCGATATGGCGGCCCAGATCGCCAAGGCCAAGCAGCGGGGCCTGCCGGTGGCGGTGGGCGGCCCCTTCGCCAGCTCCACCCCCGACGCCCCTGAGCTGCAGCTGGCCGATTTCAAGGTGCTCGACGAAGGGGAGATCACCCTGCCGATGTTCATCGAGGCGATCGAGCGCGGCGAGCGCCAGGGGCGGTTCAGCGCCGAAGGGGAGAAGCCCGACGTCACCGGCACCCCCATTCCCCGCTTCGACCTGCTTGAGCTGGACGCCTACGACTCGATGTCGGTCCAGTTCTCGCGCGGCTGCCCGTTCCAGTGCGAGTTCTGCGACATCATCGTGCTCTACGGGCGCAAACCGCGCACCAAGACCCCTGACCAGCTGGTGGCGGAGCTCCAGTACCTCTACGACCTCGGTTGGCGCCGCTCGATCTTCCTGGTCGACGACAACTTCATCGGCAACAAGCGCAACGCCAAGTTGCTGCTGCCGGAGATCAAGCGCTGGCAGATCGACCACGGCTACCCCTTCAGCTTCGCCACCGAGGCCTCCGTGGACCTCGCCTCTGATGAGGAGATGATGCTGATGATGGCCGAGGCCCGCTTCGACAGCGTCTTCCTCGGCATCGAGACCCCCGACGAGGCCAGTCTCGAGACGGCCCGCAAGCTGCAGAACACGCGCAGCTCCCTGGAGGAATCGGTCGACCGGATCACCTCCTACGGGATCCGGGTGATGGCGGGCTTCATCATCGGCTTCGACGGCGAGAAGCCCGGGGCCGGCGACCGCATCGTCGAGTTCGTCAGCCGCACCGGCATCCCCGCCGCGATGATGGGGATGCTGCAGGCCCTGCCCAACACCGGGCTCTGGCACCGCCTCGAGAAGGAAGGCCGGCTGGTCCAGGAGAAAACCGACGCCAAGGGCGTCAACCAGACCAACCTGCTCAACTTCGTGCCCACCCGGCCGATCCGGCAGATCGCCAACGAGTACGTCGACGCCTTCTGCCGCCTCTACGAGCCCAACGCCTACATCGACCGGGTCACGCACTACTACCTGAAGATGGGCCAGCCCCGCTGGCAGCAGTACGTGAAGGCTGCGGCCTTCGGCAAGGCCAGCCTGCCCAGCTGGACCGATGTGCGCGCCCTGCTGATCGTGATCTGGCGTCAGGGACTGAAGCGCGACACCCGCGGACGCTTCTGGCGCTCCCTGTTCACCATCGCCCGCCGCAACCCCAACAACCTGGAGCAGTTCCTGGTCACCCTCGCCCACAACGAGCACTTCCAGGAGTACCGGGGCGTGGTGACCCGCGAGATCCAGGATCAGCTGGCCGCCCTGCCTCCGGAACCGCCCGAGGGTTCGCGCGAAACCACCCGGGAGCTCCAGCCCGCGTAGGTAGGGGGCGCCGGGAGTACGGTCCATTCACTGCATCCATGACGCTGTGATGCAGCGGGGCAGCGATGCAGAAGACCGCCGAAGCGAAGGGCCGGTTCACCCGTGCCTCGGTTCTGCCCATCGTCGCCGGATGCGGCCTGCTGGGCCTGGCCCTGAGCCGCTGGGACCCCCTGGGCCCCCAGTCGATGATCTGCCGCCACCGGGACGACCCCACCGGGCAGATCGACTTCCGCGTCGACGTGGGGCGGGGGGAGGACCGGGTGCGCTTCGCCGACGGCCAGATCCTGCCGGTGAAAAGCTCCCGCGACCGGATCACCTTTCTGGAGAAGGAATCCAACAACTTCCACCTCTCCGACAACGACGGCGATGAGGTGGCCCTGGGCCATGCGCCCACCAGCCAGCCGCTTCCGGGACTCGCGGCCCTGAAGCCCCCGATGGTGCTGCATCCGGATCAGCACCACGACGTGGAGCACCACACCACGATCGACCGTCGCAGCCTCACCTTTCAGGAAAACGCCATGCTGAAAGGGGGCGGGCGCGGGGCCTTGATGATGGACGGCCGCTGCCGTCTCGTCGCCGCCGGCTGAATCGGACCCCGGCGGGCCTGGGCTAGTCCTGCACGTAGGGCAGACCCGCCACGAGGCACTGCTCCGCCTTCTGGAGCTCCCGGCCCAGGTAGAGGGCGTGGTCAAGCCGCGAGAGGGGATGGGGACCGTCTCCCTCGGTCAGGGCGATGCCGAGTTCCTTGGCACTGCGGCCCCGGTACACGGCCCGGGGCGCCCGCGGGTCGCCGCCCCGGCAGCTGAGCACCTCACCGGTGTCGGGGTCGGTGGCCAGGCCCCGTTCATCGATGCCGTTGGCAAAGTGCTCGGCCACCAGCTCTCCGGCGGCGGCATCCACCTTGATCAGGAAGTAGCCCGCCGCGTCGAGGTGGATGAAGCGCTGCGAGAGCGCCTCATCCAGGCTCTGGCGGGGGGTCGGGTCGGGGTGCATGGGGGGGATCGTAGGAAGCGGTGAAGGGGAGCTCCGCGTTCATCGCCGTGATCGCCGCGTGCATCTCCCGGTTGGCGCCCGGCAGCCAGTCCCGCAGGATGGCGTCGAAGCGGGGGTCGTACCAGCGGTGCAGGCTGGCCCTGGGCTGGGCCACGAAGCCCCGGCGCCGCTTGTGGCTGCCGCCTGCGCCGGGATCGAAGCTCTCCAGGCCCCGCTCGATCGCCCAGTCGATCGGGGCGTAGTAGCAGACCTCGAAGTGCAGGTTGTCGAGCTCGATGTCGCTGCCCCAGTAGCGGCCCCAGAGGCCGGTGGCATCGTGCACGCAGAGCGACATGGCCAGGGGCTGCATCGGATCGCCCCGGTGGGCGCTGAACAGCACCAGGTGCTGGCGCAGGTCGGTGGCGGCCGCCTGGAAGAAGGATTCGGTGAGGTACTTGCTGCCCCAGGGCCCCCAGCGGCTGCAATGCTGCTCGTAGAAACTGTGCATGCGCTCCAGCAGGCGCGGCGGGATCGCCTCCCCCGCCAGGGGCGTGACGGTCAGGCCCGCTTCGGCCACGGAACGGCGTTCGCGGCGGATGTTGCGGCGCTGGTTGGCATTGAAGCTGGCCAGATAGGCCTCGAAGTCGGCATGGCCCGGGTTGCGCCATTCGCTCTGCTGGTTGATCCACAACGCGCAGCCGGCGGCCTCCGCCAGGGGCTGCCAGGCCGGATCCACATAGAGGAAGTTGCAGCTGAGGATCCCCTGGCGCCGGCAGAAGCCGTCGATCTCGGCCAGCATCCGCTGGGTGAGGGCCGCCCCATCCTCGCCGGGGGCCACATGGAACCGGTAGCCCTGCACCGGGCTCACCGGGCTCATGCCGACGAGCTTGGGGTAGTAGCGCAGCCCGAGCTGGCCGGCGAGCTGGGCGAAGGACTGGTCGAAGACGAATTCTCCGTAGCTGTGGCCCTTCAGGTACAGGGGCGCCAGGGCCACCAGCCGCTCGCCGCGCCAGAGGCCCAGATGGCAGGCCTGCCAGCCCTGGCGGGGCACGATGCTGCCGCTGGCCTCCAGATGGTGCAGCCAGCGCCAGCCGTAGAAGGGACGGTCGATCGCCGTGGTCGTGGCCTCGGCCGTGGCCTCCCCGGCACCACCCACCAGGGCCTGCCACTGGTCTTCCGGGATCTCGCGCGTTGCCTGGTGCCAGCGGACTTGCAGCTCGGCCATGGCCGCTGGCAACGCAGGGGGGACGGGGCAGGCGCAAAACTAACGGTTGATTCCCTGCGACCGAGCGTCCTTCCCCCGCCATGGCCAAGTCCCTGCGGATCCTGATGCTCCTGACGGCCGCCGCGGCGCTGGTGGTGCCTCCGGCCCCCGCCCGGGCCGGACTGCTGCGGCCAGTGCTGATGCTGCTGCGTCCCCAGCTGGAGAACCAGCTGACCAGGGTCTGCGTGGAGACGGTCTCGGCTGGCCGGGCCGACCTGGAGAAGAGCCTGCAGGATCCCTGCCGCAAGCTGGCGGTGCCCACCAGCAAGTGCCTGATCGAGGAGACCGACAACAGTGGCCGCAGCCTGGGGGTGCTCACCGAGATGGTGAGCGGCCGCTTCGGCGATGACAGCGAAGAGGTGGTCAAGCGCTGCCTGGCCAGAATGTTCGGCCTGCCCACCGACAGCCTGCGGGACATGCCGCTGCGGGAGCTGGGCCGGCGTTTCGGCAGCTACGGCCTTCAGGAGGTCACGCCCTGAGCCCCGGGCCGCCGCCAGCGCAGCAGCAGCTCCTCCCCCGGCAGCGCCCGGTGTTCCACCAGCTGCCAGCCCGTGCGGATCCCCGGAGCCACGCAGGCGTCGGCCGGCAGCCAGCCATGGGGCCCGCCCAGCAGGCGGGGGCAGATGGTGAGCTGGAGCTCATCGAGCAGGTCCTCGGCCGCCAGGGCCGCCGCCAGCTGGGCCCCGCCGAGCACGGCAATGCGCCGCTGACCCAGGGCCGCCAGGGCCGCCAGGGCCCGGGGCCAGCCGTCCAGGAGCAGGTGACGCTCGAAGCCCTCGCCGGGGGCGTCGGGGGGCAGCGGGGCGGCCTGCAGCAGCCAGCGCTCCAGGGGCTGGCGAAAGAAGGGCAAAGCGGCAGGCAGCCGGCCGCTGCGGCTCACCGCGATGGCGATCGGCTGGGCACTGCGGCCCTCTGAGCGGCGGGCCGCAAGCAGCCCTGGGCTGTGGATCAGGCAGGTGCTGCCGTGGCGCCGCAGGGTCTCGGCGCCCACCAGGACCGCATCAGCCCAGGCCAGGGCCTGCTCCAGCACCTGCCGGTCGGCGGCACCCCCCAGCTGGGCCGCCCCCCCTTCGGCGGGTGCCAGGCGGCCGTCGAGGCTCACCGCCAGAACAAGCCGCAGCTCCGGCGTTGCCGCCGGACTCAAACGGCCGCGAGGGCTTCGAGGGCGGCGGGGACCATCTCCAGCTGGGGGGTCTCGGCGAAGACCTCGGCGGCGTTGTTGGGGCTCTCCTGCAGGCGCACCTTGTGCAGGCGGGCGCCGGTGGCGGCGATGGGGGCGCTGAGCAGGTCGGCGATGTGGAGGGCGATGTTCTCGGCGGTGGGAACGCAGCCGGCGAAGTGCTCCACGTCCTTGTTCAGGAAGGTGTGGTCGAAGGGCTCCACCACCAGGTCGTCCACCAGGCGCTGCAGCTCGGCCAGGTCGCAGACCATGCCGGTGCGGGCATCGATCGGACCCCGCACGGTGACGTCGAGCAGGTAGTTGTGGCCGTGGCCGTGGGGGCGAGCGCACTTGCCGTAGATCGCCTCGTTCTCGCTCTGGCTGAGCTCGGGGCGGGCCAGGCGATGGGCCGCGGCGAAGTGGGTGCGGATCGAGAGGAAGGCTTCCATGGGATCGATGGTGGGACCGCAGAGCACGTCGGCCCAGAGGTTGGGGTGTTCGTGGAGGCGCAGGGCCACCAGGGGCAGATGGGGGGCCAGGCGCTGGCGGATCGCCTGCAGCAGGGCCTCGGTGGTGGGCAGCCGGCCCTCGGGGCGGGAGAGGTCGAACTCGGGCCAGACCTCGTTGAGGAAACGGAAGTCGAGCGGCTCGGTCACCTCCCGCCGGATGGCGTGCTTGACGTCGGAGAGGTTGAGCACCATGCCGTCGGCGTCGAGCGGGCCGCCCATCGCCACGGTGAGTTCATAGTTGTGGCCGTGGCCCGGAGCGAGGCTGCAGCGGCCGAAGCGGCGGGTGTTCTCGGCGTCGTCGAGTTCCGGCAGCCGGTAGAGGTGGCTGGCGCTGAAGGTCGCCCGGCGGGTGATCACGCAGGGGCGGCCACGCCCGTGGGCGGCGGTGGTGGGGGAGGGTGCCGCCGGAGGGGCGGTCAACCGGGTTGCGGTCATCGCCGAGGCCCAGGGGACGCCCATCCTAGAAACGGGGTCCGGACCGCCGCCGACCGCACACCCATGGCCCCAGACGATGACGCCCTGCCCCGCCCCTCGCACCGGGACCTGGCCCGCCGTCTCGATGGCCTCAACATCTACCTGGTGGGGATGATGGGGGCCGGCAAGAGCGCCGTGGGACGCCCCCTGGCCGAGGCCCTCGGCTATCGCTTCATCGATGCCGACACCGCCCTGACGGAGGTGGCCGGCCGGCCGATCGCCGAGATCTTCGCCAGCGAAGGGGAGGACGCCTTCCGCGCCCTGGAGACCGCCGTGCTCAACGGCATCGCCAGCTGGCATTCCCTGGTGGTGGCCACCGGCGGCGGGGCGGTGACCCGGCCCGAGAACTGGGGTCACATGCGCCAGGGTCTGGTGGTGTGGCTCGACGCCCCGGCGGAGGAGCTGCTTCGCCGTCTGGCGGCCGACCCCACGCCCAGGCCCCTGCTGGACGCTGCCGATCCCGCCGCCCGGCTGGAGGCACTGCTGCACGACCGCCGGCCCCTCTACGCCCAGGCCGACCTGACGGTGGCCCAGCAGGGGGGTCTCCCGGCTGCGGTGGCCCTGCAGGTGCTGGAGGCCCTGCCCTCGGTGCTGCGCGACCCCACCCCGGCTCCCGCCGAGCCCGTCCGGCTGCAGGACGCCGACGGGCAGGCCCGCCCCTCGCTCAACTGAGCGGCAGGCAGGCGCTCAGGCCGGCGGTTCCAGCCGCACGGCGAACCACTGGATCGCGCAGCCCGGCGCCAGCTCCAGTTCGCAGGCGGTGTCCAGCAGCCGGCCGGCCCGGGCCCCAGGATCGGCCAGGTCGGCCAGATCGGCCGGGGGCTCGGCCAGGGCCGCCAGGTGGCCGGCCAGCCAGTCCAGGGTCTCGGCGGCGCTGAGGATGCTTTCGCCCTTACCGGGCTCCAGCACCACGTAATGGTCGAGCTCCCGCAGCAGCGGATCGGACACGGCCAGAACAACGGCGGCCCCCATCCTGGCGGGTGGTGGTCCGACTCCAGCGGGGATCCTCAGCCCCGACCCACGGCGGCATGCACCCGGTCGCGCCAGGCGAACAGGGGCTCCAGCACGGGGTTGTCGGCGATGCCCTCCACCCCGCGACCCGCCAGGGGGGCGCCGGCGCAGGCCGGGAACTTCAGCAGATAGAGCTGGGCCGCCACGGCGATGTCGGCCAGGGTGAGGCCATCCCCCTCCAGAAAGGGGCGCTCGCTGACCAGCAGGGCGAGCTGCTCGAGGCTGCGGTGCAACTGCCGCACCTCACAGGGCCCGAGCAGGTCGCGCATCGCCTCGGTGGCGGAGCCGATCAGGCCGCCGGGCAGGGCCCCCACCAGATCCCGCAGGGGCGCCGGGGTGGCCTCGGGAAGCAGGGCGGCGCGCAGCACCGGATCGGTGGCGGCGGCCTGGAGCAGGGCCAGACGGGCGCCGCGGGCCAGGGCGGTGTCGGCCCAGTCCTCCAGCAGCAGCACCCGGGCGCGGGCGACCGGATCGGCCGGCAGCAAGGGCGGCTCCGGATGGCTGGCCTCCAGATGCAGGGCGATGGCCGTGGAATCGGCGATCACCTCGCCCCCATCCACCAGCACCGGCACCTGCCGCTGCCCGGAGAGACGGAACAGCTCCAGCTGCCCCAGGCCGGGGGTCACCTCGATGATGGTGGCCTCGAGTCCCTTGCGGGCCAGGAGCAACCGCACCTTCTCGCAGAAGGCGGAATGTCTGAACTGATGCAGCTCCATGGACCCTCCGGGCCGGCTGGGCGTGGCCCCGGGCGGCAGAGTAGCCAGCATCCGTCCAGGACCGTCGCCGAGGCCATGAAGGACTTCTTCGTCAATGTGACGCGCTATCCGCGCTATCTGATCGCCTTCAGCCTGGGGGTGTTCAACTCGGTGTTCGAGCCCCTGGCCCGGCGCCGCAGCAACCCGGTCACGGCGGTGGCGCTGGTGGGCGCCCTGATCAGCGGACTGGTCAGCCTCACCCTGGTGCTGCGTGCCATGGTGCAGTCGGCACCGCTGTCGTAGTCATGGCCCAGAGCCGACGGGTGGAACGGGTGGCGGCCCTGATCCGCCGCGAGGTGAGCGAGCTGCTGATGAGCGGCATCAAGGACGAGCGGGTCCACCACGGCATGGTCAGCGTCACCAACGTGGAGGTGGCCGGCGACCTGCAGCACTGCCGGATCTTCGTGAGCATCTTCGGCAGCGCCGAGGATCGCGAGGTGGCCATGGCGGGGCTGCAGGCGGCCTCCGCCTACGTGAAGGGGGAGCTGGGCCGGCGCCTCAAGATGCGCCGCACCCCGGAGGTGGTGTTCGTCCTCGACCGGGGTCTGGAGAAGGGCAACACGGTGCTCGGACTGCTGCAGCGCCTGGAGACGGAGCGGCGCGGGCGGGAGGAGCCGCTGGCGGAGGCGGGCGAGGCGGATCCGGCGCCTGACACCGGCAGCGACGCCGACAGCTGATCCCGCCCATGGCTGACCTCCCCGATCCACCCCAGGCCCCCCTCCCGCCCCAAGCCCTGGATCGGCTGGCCGCCGAGCTGCTGGTGGTGCGCTGCAGCGGCCATCCCGCCGATGGCCAGCGGCGCTACCCCCGCTGGGAGCTGGACAACGCCGACCTGCGACGCCTGCTGGAGCGGGGCGTGGGCGGGGTGATCCTGCTGGGGGGCAGCGCCGCCGAACTGCGGCTGCGCACCCGCCAGCTGGAGGCCTGGGCCGGCGCACCGCTGCTGCTCTGCGCCGATGTGGAGGAGGGGGTGGGCCAGCGTTTCGAGGGGGCCAGCTGGCTGGTGCCGCCCCTGGCCCTGGCCCGGATCCATGCCGAAGATCCTTCCCAGGCAGTCGATCTGGCCCGGCGCTACGGCGCCTGCACGGGCCGGGAGGCCCGCCAGCTAGGGCTCAACTGGGTGCTGGCCCCGGTCTGCGATGTCAACAACAACCCGGCCAACCCGGTGATCAACGTGCGGGCCTGGGGCGAGGACCCGGCCACCGCCGGGGCCCTGGCGGCCGCCTTCTGCCGCGGGGTCCAGGCCGAAGGCGTGCTGGCCTGCGCCAAGCACTTCCCCGGCCACGGCGACACCGCCAGCGACTCCCACCTGGAGCTGCCCCTGATCCCCCATGGCCGCGGGCGCCTGGAGGCGGTGGAGCTGCCGCCCTTCCGGCAGGCCATCGCGGCGGAGGTGGCCGCGGTGATGACCGGCCACCTGCTGCTGCCGGCCTTCGACCCCGACCATCCGGCCACCCTGTCGCGGGCGGTGCTCACCGGGCTGCTGCGCCAGGAGCTCGGTTTCGAGGGGCTGGTCGTCACCGACGCCCTGGTGATGGAGGCGATCGCCGGCCGCTACGGCGCCTCGGAGGCCGCGGTGCTGGCCCTGGAAGCGGGGGCCGACCTGGTGCTGATGCCGGGGGACGCCGACGGGGCGATCGACGCCATCGTGGCGGCGGTGGCCGGCGGCCGGCTGAGCCTGGAGCAACTGCAGGCCAGCCAGCGGCGGCGCCGCCGGGCCCTGGGGCGCTGCCTCGCCGAGCCCGACGCCGACCCCTTGGCCCCCCTGGGCGGCCTCAGCAACGGCCCCGCCCCCGCCGACCGGGCGCTGGCCCTGGAGCTGGTGCGGCGCAGCCTGGTGTCGCGGGGGCGGGGCCCGGTGCCCGGCGGCCCCGGGGTGAACCTGATCCGCCTCGACAACAGCCTGGCCTGCCCCTTCCTGACGGCGGGCGCCCCGGCCCTGGCCCTGCCGGCGGCCGCCGGATGGCGAACCTGCCTGATCGACGGCCAGGGCCCCTCCCCCTGGAGCGGGGACGGGGAGGCGCCCCTGGCCCTGGAGCGGCTGGGCGAGGGGCCGGTGCTGCTGCAACTGTTCGTGCGCGGCAACCCGTTCCGCGGCCGGGCCGACGGCCCGGATCCCTGGCCGGCGGTGATCCGACAGCTCCAGGCCGCCGGCCGGCTGGCGGGCCTGGCCGTCTACGGCAGCCCCTATGCCTGGGAGTCCCTGGCCTCCCTTCTGGATCCGGCGGTGCCGGCCGCCTGGTCGCCGGGGCAGATGGCCCTGGCCCAGGGCGAACTGCTGGACCGCCTCGGCTTCGGACCCCAGGGGGGGATCGCCGCCGCCCCTGCCCCCGGGGCCGCCGCTGCGGTGGACTTCACCGACTGAGCCCCCACCGACACCTAGCCTCCTGGCACGACCGTCCTGCCCCGCAGCGTCCGATGCTGAGCCTGTCGATGATCGTGCGCAACGAGGCCGAGCGACTGGAGCGCTGCCTGGCTTCGGTGGCGGGCTTCGTCGACGAGATGGTGGTGGTGGACACCGGCTCAGACGACGGCACCCCTGAAATCGCCGCCGCCTGCGGCGCCAGCGTCCACCACCTGGACTGGCCGGGGGACTTCGCGCCCGCCCGCAACCACGCCCTGGATCTGGTGACGGGCGACTGGGTGCTGGTGCTGGATGCGGATGAATGGCTGCGGCCCGATGCCCGCTCACCCCTGCGCGACCTGATGGGGCAGCCCAGGGTGCTGGTGGTCAACCTGCTGCGCCAGGAGCTGGGGGCCGCCCAGTCGCCCTATTCCAGCGTCAGCCGCCTGTTCCGCCGCCATCCGGCGATCCGCTGGAGCCGCCGCTACCACGCCATGGTCGACGACAGCGTGGAAATGCTGCTGGGGCAGGAGCCCGACTGGCAGGTGGTGACCTGCCTGGAGCCGGCCCTGGTGCACGAGGGGTACCGCCCCGAGCTGGTGGCCCAGCGCGACAAGGCCGCCCGCCTGCGCGCAGCCATGGAGGCGGAGCTGGCCGCCCGGCCGGGGGATCCCTACGCCTGCGCCAAGCTGGGGGCCCTGGAGGTGAGCCAGGGCCAGCGCCGCCGGGGCCTTGCCCTGCTGGAGGAGGGCCTGGCCCGTGTCGGAGCCGACGACCACGCCGAGCGCTACGAACTGCTGCTCCACCTCGCCATCGCCCGCGGCCCGGACGAACCGGCCGCCGCCGCCGCCCTCTACCGTCAGGCCCTGGCCCTGCCCCTGGATGGACGGCTCAGCGTGGGAGCCCGGCTCAACCTCGGGGCCCTGCTGCTGCGCCAGGGGGAGCTGGAGGAGGCGGCAGCCCTGACGGCAACGGTCACCGACCTCTGCCCGGAGCTGCCCCTGGCCTGGTTCAACCTGGGGCTGATCGAACGCCAGCGGGGCCGTCTGGTGGAGGCCATCGAGGCCTACCGCCGGGCCCTGGGCCTGGCCCCGGAGCACGCCGATGCCCAGCGCAACCTGGCGGCGGCCCTGCTGCTGGCCGGCGACATTCCCGGCGCCCGGGACGGCTTCCGCCGGGCAATCGCCCTGCTGGAGGCCCAGGGGGAACCGCAGCAGGCCCGGGAGCTGGCCCACCGGGCCGGCGCCCTTGTGCGCCTGGACGCCTGATGGACAAGACGTTGCCGCTGGCGGGCCGCACGGTCGCCGTGACCCGGGCCGAAACCCAGCTGGGTGCCGCCCGCCAGCTGTTCGAGCAGGCCGGGGCGAGCGTCATCGACCTGCCGGCCCTGGTGATCGGCCCCCCCGATCTCTGGGGGCCCCTCGACGATGCCCTGGCGGAACTGGATCAGTTCCACTGGATCCTCTTCTCGAGCGCCAACGGGGTGGACGCCGTGGAGCAGCGGCTGGTCCGCCGGGGGAGCAGCCTGGCCGGACGGCCCCGGGGGGTGCGGCTGGCGGCGGTGGGACGCAAGACCGCCGAGGCCCTGGAGGCCCTGGGGGCCCCCGCCGATTTCGTGCCCCCGGCCTTCGTGGCCGACAGCCTGATCGAGCACTTTCCGGTATCGGGCTGGGGGCAGCGGCTGCTGCTGCCGCGGGTGCAGAGCGGCGGTCGCACGGTGCTCGCGGAGGCCTTTGCCGCGGCCGGCGCCCGGGTGGTGGAGGTGGCCGCCTACGAGACCCGCTGTCCGGACGGACTCCCCAGTGGGGCCCTGCAGGCCCTGGAGCGGCGCGGGCTGGATGCCATCACCTTCAGCAGCGGCAAGACGGTGGACCACACCGCCCGGCTGCTGGCCGGCAGCTTCGGCGAGACCTGGCTCGAGCGGCTGGGGGGGGTGCAGGTGGTCTCCATCGGCCCGCAGACCAGCCGCCGCTGCCGGGAGCGGCTCGGCCGGGTGGACGAGGAGGCGGACCCCCACGACTTGGAGGGCCTGTTGGAGGCCTGCAGCCGGGCCCTCAGAGCTCGACCTTGACCCGGCGACTGCCGCTCTGCAGCACCACGCGTCCGTTGGGTACATCCACGGAGGCCACACTCCAGCCGGAGGGCAGCAGGTCGGTGTTGCGGCCACCCCGGTCGCCGGGGCGCAGGCTGCCGCTGAGCTGCTTGTAGGTCACCACCGCTTCGCTCTGGCCGCCGCTGTCGATCACGCCGGTGACGCGAAAATCCTTCAGGAAGGCCGGTGGGGTGGCGGCAGCTGCCGCACTGACAGCGGTCGCCGCCCCGGGAACCAGCTCCGGCACCAGCGATCCGAAGGGATCCTGCCGACCCATGCGGAAGGCATTCACCACCTGCTGGGAGGTGGGCAGGGGGGTGAGGCCCTCGGGGATGGCGCCGGAGGACGCCGTGGGGGCGGCCGGGCGGGGGGGCGCCGGCGCCGGCGGCGCTTCCGCCGTTGGGGACGCACCGCATCCGGTCAGCATCAGCCCGGTGAGGGCACCGAGCGCGAGGCGCCCGTTGAGCGGTCCGTCAGCCCTTCTCCACCAGGTCGCGAAATCGATCAAGGTTGGCCTGCAGTTCTTTGGTGACAATGCCTCCCATGATGGTGGGTTCCATCAGGGGTGCAAGCGCACCGGGCAGTTCATAGCTGACGGTGAGCTTCACCGCCGTGAGGTCGGGCCCGAGGGGATAGAAGCGGACGGCGCCCCTGGTGGGCAGGCCACCCACCGATTCCCAGTGCAGCCTCTGGCAGTCGACCCGTTCGGTGATCCGGGCCTTCCAGTGGAAACGGAACCCCTGGGCCGCCAGGGTCCAGTCCGTCAGATCCGGATCGTCGAGGGTGACGACCGACTCGATCCAGCGCATCCAGCGGGGCATGGCCTCCAGATCGCTCCACACCTCCCAGACCCGGGCCACCGGGGCCTGGATCTCGGTGGTGACACTGTGCTCGAGCCATTTCCCCATGGTTGTGCTCCTAGGCCACCGCGGCGCAGGTGGCCAGCGCCACCGGCTGATCCAGGATGGCGGCAGCCGCCAGCCGTCCGCTCATGGTGGCCCCCTCCATCGAGTCGATGTAGTCCTGGCGGGTGTAGCTCCCGGCCAGGAAGAAGTTGGCCACGGGGGTGCGCTGGGAGGGGCGGAACGGCTCCATCCCGGGCGCTTCCCGGTAAAGGGACTGGGCCAGTTTCACCACGTTGCTCCAGACGAGCTGCAGGCCGGCGGCGGAGGGGAACAGCTCGCGCACCTGGCGGTCGGTGTGGGCGACGATCTCCTCCGTCTTCTTGGGGATCCAGGGATCACCGGGGGTGAGCACGCACTGCAGCAGGGAACCCAGGCCCTCGCGCCGGTAGTCGGCCGGGCTGGTCAGGGCCAGGTCGGCGAAACAGCTGAAGTCGGCATCGGCCGTGTACAGAAGGTTGTCGAGGCCCGCCGGGCGACCCAGGTCGGCCCGGCGGGCCTCGGGGACGGCGCCGTCACCGAGTTCGGTCACCCAGCCGTCGTAGCGCAGCTGGACGGTGGCCACCGGCACCGTCTCGAGCCGGTCGATGGCGGCGAACTCGGGGAACCGGCGCCAGGCCTGGGGCAACAGCCGCTGGGCTCCCGGCACATCGCAGGCGGCCAGGTAGGCATCGGCCTCCACCCGCTTCTCGCCGTCGGGAGTGCCCAGCACCAGGGAGGTGACGACGGTCTGGCCGTTGCGCTCCTCATGGCGCACCTCACTGACCCGGTGGCGCAGGTGCAGGCGGCCGCCACGGGCCTGGATGTAGTCGAGGATCGGGCCGGTCAGCCAGCGGTGGGGGGATCCCTTGAGCAGGTTGAGCTTGGAGGCCTCCGTCCTGGAGGCGAACATCATGAAAATGGTGAGCATGCAGCGGGCCGAGATGGCCTCGCAGTCGATGAAGCCGAGCGCGTAGGCGATCGGATTCCACATCCTCTGAATGCTGCGGGGGCTGCCGCCATGGCTGAGGAACCACTGCTGGAAGCTGATGGCATCGAGGGAGCGGATCACCTTCATCGCCCCCTCGTAATCCACCAGCCCCCGGACGATCGGGCTCGTCCCCAGGGCGAGGGCATTGCGCAGCTTGTCGATCCAGTCGAGCTGGGGGGTGGTGAAGAAGGCCTTGAGGCCGTTGAAGGGGGCCCCGACGGGAAAACGGAAGTCCAGGGCCCGCAGGTCGCCGCCGCGGTTGACGAACAGGTGCCAGTGCTCCTTGGGCAGGAGATTGTCGATGGCCCCCACCTTGCGCATCAGGGCGAAGAGGTTGGCGTAGTTGAAGAAGAAGACGTGCAGCCCCATCTCGATGTGGTTGCCGTCCGGGTCCTCCCAGCTGCCCACCTTGCCTCCCATGAAGGGGCGGGATTCATACAGATCGACCGTATGACCGGCGTCGACCAGATCGACGGCCGCGCTCAGACCGGCCAGACCCGCACCCACGATGGCGACCCGCACCCTTGGATTCCCGTGAAGGTCCTGACTCTATGGACCGGAGCCTACCCACGGGGGAGGGATCTCCATAGAGTGGTCGTTCACCGCGTCGTCCGGCGGCCCGATTCCCCCCATCCGACCCCCCCAACGCACGATGAGCAGCTCCACCCAGACCCCCGCCTCCAGCCCGGCAGCCACCGCGACCGCCACCATGGCAGCCGAAGCGGCCGTCACCCACACCGGTGTCGATGGCAAGGGCATCCTGATCACCGAGCCGGCCATGCGTCAGCTGGGCACCCTGATGGCGTCCCAGGGGGGCGAGAAGGTGCTGCGAGTGGGTGTGCGCTCCGGCGGCTGCAGCGGCATGAGCTACACGATGGATTTCATCGACGGAGCGGAGATCCTTCCCGACGACGAGACCTACACCTACGAACCCGCCGGCGCCCCCAGCTTCCGGGTGGTGTGCGACCCCAAGAGCCTGCTGTACATCTACGGCATGCAGCTGGATTTCTCCTCGGCCCTGATCGGCGGCGGTTTCAACTTCACCAACCCCAACGCCTCCCAGACCTGCGGCTGCGGCAGCTCCTTCGCCGTCTGAGCCCTGGCCGGTCATGGCGGGCCGGTCCCGTGGCATGGGAGTCTGACGATCCCCATCCCACCCCCCCCCGCCGCCATGACGGCCCCGCAGGAGTCCCGCTTCGACCAGGCCATCGCCCGCTACCAGCAGGGGGCCGCGCCCGAGGAGCTGATCGACGAGTTCCTGCAGATCACGGCCCAGGAGCCGCGCCAGTCGGCGGGCTGGACCTGTCTGGCCTGGCTGCAGCTGCTGCTCGACCAGCCCCAGGCGGCCCTGCCCTCAGCCCGCAACGCGGTGAAGCTCAACCCCCAGGATCCCCAGGCGCGCATCAACCTGAGCGTGGCGATGCTGGAAACCGGCGCCAAGGGGGTGCGGGAGCACATCGAGATGGTCAAGCGGGTGATGCTGATGGCCCCGGAACTGGCCGAGGAACTGCAGGGCTCGATCGCCGACGGCCTGCAGCGGCGCCCGGGCTGGCAGGCCCTGGAGAAGGTGAAGGCCTGGCTCAGCTGAGTTCCGGCCGCCCCTGGGTCAGGGCCGCGATCACGGTCTCGGCGATGCGCCGGGAGCCCCCCGGCGGGCCCACCCGCTCCAGGGCGGCCTGGGCGCAGCGCCGGGGCAGGTCGGGGTCGGCCAGCAGGCGCTGGATCAGGCCGGCGGCCTCCCGCAGATCGCCGGTGTCGGCCGGTCGCCGCCCCACGGTGTGGACCGTGGGACCCAGCAGCCGCATCTGGGATTCGGCGAAGGCATAGCTGAACTGGGGGCCCCGGCCCACCAGCTGCACCACCGGCAGGCCGAAGCCCACCGCCTGCTCCACGGCGGTGCCGGCCATGCCCACCACCAGGTCACTGGCGGCCAGGATCGAGGGCAGGGCCCCCGGCAGCAGCCGCACCTCGAGGTCACCGCCGGCGGAGCGGAGCACGCCGCCGTCCATTTGCCAGCCGACCGCCGCCGCCAGGGGTCCCAGGTTCCGCCAGTGGGGGCTCTCCACCACCGCCACCAGGAAGCGCCAGGGACCCTCCCCGGCCCGTTCGCCCAGCTGGCCGCAGAGCCGCAGCATCAGCACCAGGTTGTGGAGGGCCTCCGGGAAGCGGCTGCCGGGGACCAGCGCCAGGGTGCGGGTGCCCGGCAGCCGGGCCACCTGGCCGGGGTCCGGTGGCGGCAGATCCATGATCGGGTAGCCGCGGAACAGGGCCTTGGCCTGGCCCTGGGCCTGGAGGTCGGTGGCGGTGAAGGCATCGCGCGTGAGCACCACCCGTACCCGCCGCCGCCGGCAGCACCAGCGGGTGAGGGCGGACAGCCGCAGCCGGCCCTCGTAGTAGCTGGAGGTGGAGACCAGGAACACCACCGTCGGCCGTCCGGTGAGCAGGGCGAAGATCAGCGGCACGTGGTCGCCGATGCTGACCACCAGGTCGAAGCGGCGGCCCTGGCGCCAGGCGGTCCAGAGCTGGGCCAGGCTCTGCTGCAGCCAGCCCGCCGCCAGGTCCTTCCAGAGGTTCAGGCCCTGGTACACCATGCCCCCGGACGGCAGGGTGCGGCCCGCGTAGAGGAGGGGAATGCCGCGGCGCCCGTAGGCCGTTCCGGCACCCACGATCGGCAGGGCCGCCAGTTCCAGTCCCGGATCGCACTGGCGCAGGCCATCGGCGATCAATCCCCCATTGAGATCCTCCCCATGGCCGTTGCTGATCAGCAGGATCCTGGGAGCAGGGGAAAGGGGCACACGGAACACCAAGCACGGTCGAGTTTAGGTTTGGGCTCACCGGGGATTTCCCCCTCCCGGCTCACCCCTCCGGCATGAGCACTCCCCCCACCGGCCCCGTCGCGCAGGTGCGCCGCGTTCTCGATGTCGTGCTGGTGGCCGACGTCTTCCTGGTGCTGGCCGGGGCCCTGTTCTTCGCCGTGGCGGTGGTGCTGCACGGCCAGCGGCTGGATGGGCCCCTGGAGCTCTTCCAGCGGCTGTGGCAGCCCCTGTTCACGCCGGCCATCGGCCTGTTGATGGCGGCGGCCCTGCTCAGCGGCGGGTTGGGCTGGTGGCAGCGGCGAGGGCAGAGCTGAGGTCCGGGTACTGGAAGTGGAAGCCCTGGGCCAGCAGCCGCTCGGGGCGGACCTGCTGGCCTTCGAGCACCACGGCGGCACCATCGCCGAGCAGCAGTTGCAGCAGGGGGCCGGGCACCGGCAGCAGGCTGGGCCGGCCGAGGGCACGGCCGAGGCCGGAGGCGAAGATCCCCATGCGGGTGGGCTCCGGGGCCACGGCGTTGTAGGGGCCGGCGTAGGCGTCGTCCTCCAGGGCGGTGACGATCAGCCGGCAGAGGTCGTGGCGGTGGATCCAGCTCATCCACTGCTGGCCGCTGCCTACCGGCCCGCCGAAACCGGCCCGGAACACGGGCAGCATCTTGCCGAGGGCGCCCCCGTCGGGGCCGAGCACGATGCCCACACGCAGCACCACGAGGCGGCAGGCCTCGGGGGCGACCTGGGTGGCGGCTTCCCAGCGGGCACAGAGGCGGGCCAGGAAATCGTCGCCGGGGGGGCTGGCCTCCGTGAAGGCGGCCTCGAGGCTGGTGCCGTAGTACCCCACAGCCGAGCCGTTCACCAGCACCCGGGGCGGTGTGGCCAGGGCCGTCATCGCCCGCACCAGCTGGGTGGTGGTGCCGATGCGGCTGTCGAGCAGGCGCTGGCGGTGGGCCGGGGTCCAGCGCTGATCGGCGATCGGCTCCCCCGCCAGGTTGACGACCCCATCGGCCGCTTCCAGGGCCTCCAGCAGCGCCGGCTGGTTCCAGCTGGCCGGGTCGGACGGATCGAAGCAGAGGGTGATGAGCCGGGGGTCGGCCGCCTCGCTGTCGGGCCGGGGACGACGGCTGACCAGGGTGAGCTGGTGGCCGAGGTTGAGCAGGAACGGCACCAGCTCCCGGCCGACGAAACCGGTGCATCCGAGCAGAAGCAGTCGCATGCCCACCGTTCCAGCGAAAACCAGTGCCGAGGTTAGGTTCCGGCGGCCCTAACCTGGGCTGATCCCACCTCCCGACGATGGCTGAGTCCGCGCCTGCCGCTCCCCCGAGCCTGAAAAAGGGTGCCCTGGTCAGGGTGAACCGAATCGCCTACACCAACAGCCTGGAGGCCGGCGCGAGCGACCCGGTGCCCCCCGGCTACCTGTTCGAGGGGCCCGGAGAGATCCTGGCGATCCAGGGGGAGCACGCCCAGCTGCGCTGGCGCCTGCCGGTCCCCGACGTGTGGCTGCGGCTCGACCAGCTCGAGGCCATGCCCGCCGGTTAGGGCTCCCTCGCCGCCTAGAGCTCCACCCGGCGCCGTTCCTCCTTCAGCCGGCTGCGGCGCAGCCTGGCCTCCCGCAGCATCTCCTTGCCGTCATGGAGGTAGCTGTCGACATAGCCAATCGTGTAGCGCTCCAGCTCCACCAGGGCATCCTGCACCTGGCTGAGGCAGTGGTAGAGGCTGAGGCCGAAACCCTTGGCCGCCGCTGGGCAGGCCCGGGAGCGGTAGAGGGCCTCCACCTTCTCCATGCGCTGCCGGCTCTGGTCGAGGAAGGCGCAGAACGCCTCCATCAGCGCGTCGTCGTAGGGGTCGGCGGCCAGGGAGCGCAGCTGGGCCGGGAAGGGATTGATCACCTGCCCGATCAGCCGGTCGATCGGCACGTACACCTGCTGGAGCCAGCCCAGCAGCTCCTCGTCACTGGCGGCCCCGACGCCGCGATGGCGAGCCGCCGCTGGCCCCCTGGCCGTCGCGGCACCGCCAGCGGCGGTGTGCGCCGGCACGCCGACGCCGGCGCCATGGTCGTAATGGCGGCGCCGGTCCCCGTCGCCCAGCACCTCCCAGGCCGCATTCAGGGCCAGGATCGTGCGCGGGTCACCGCCGGCGTCCGGGTGATGGCGTTTGACGAGGGCCCGGTAGGCCGCCTTGATTTCGGCGGTGGTGGCCCCAGGCGTGACCCCGAGGATGGCGTAATGGTCGGCGGAGGTCCTGGCCATGCGCTGACGGCGCCATCTGGATCCAGCATCGCCGATGGGAACGCCCGGACGGGACCCGCCGGCACCCAGCCATGAAAAAGCCCCCCTGGAGAGGGGGGCGCGGAGTTGTGAGGAACGGTGAGGAGAAAGGAGCGCCGATCTGGAGGGACCGATGGGGACCCCGGCGAATCAGAACCGGAACTGGGTCTGGACCAGGCCGCCGAGCACGCTGCTCGACTGGCCCGCGGTGGTGAACTGGCCGTTGGGGCGGCTCAGG
The DNA here is from genome assembly GCF_024346155.1 of Cyanobium sp. Candia 9D4. NCBI lineage: Bacteria > Bacillati > Cyanobacteriota > Cyanophyceae > Synechococcales > Prochlorococcaceae > Cyanobium > Cyanobium sp. Candia 9D4. Next base: position 32,898 of record NZ_JAGQCK010000015.1, read on the forward strand.
TAGAAGAGCGCAGGGGTCACGCTGATGTTGTCGGTGACCTGGAACCGGTACCACCATTCCCAGACGAAGTTGCCGTCCTGGGGCGTCTGGCCGTTGCGCAGGGAGGTGGCGAACACCGGCTGACCCACGGCCATGCCGAGGGCATTGCCCTTGACGAACGCATCGGCCCATTGCAGGCCGACACTCCAGGACTGGCTGGCGCCCCGGTTGGCCGACTGGTTGAAGGTCGGCACCGTGTCGAAGGTCGGCACCCGCACCGACGTGGCCCCGACGCGCAGCAGGGCGGTCTGGGGGTTCAGCTGGGGCTGGGTGAGGGCGTTGTAGCCCCAGCCCAGGTTGATCGAGGGGATCCAGCCGCTCTTCTTGGGCTGCCACGCGAAGGTGGTGGCGAAGTTGTTGGAGTAGGAGGCGTTGGTGCCGAAGTTCTCCGAACCCAGGAAGTTGTTGTTGATGTTGGGGCAGTCAACCGCCGGCTGGGCGAAGGAGGTGCCGCGGCGGAAGTTCTGGCCGCACTGGACGTAGCTCCAGGCGAAGGCGAAGCGCCAGTTCTTGCCGGCGAAACCAGCCTGGGTCGTCCAGGTGCCGCGGCTGCGCTCGTTCAGCAGGCCCCCCTGGTTGGGGTTGCCGTTGTCGCCGTTGGGGGCGACGTAGGCCGTGGAGATCGCGAAGAAGGGCTTGCCCTTCTTGACGTTCTGCTTCCACATCAGGCCGAAGGTGGAACCGGTGGCCTTGTTGTAGGCGCCGGGAGCCCCGTGCAGCGTGAAGACATCAAGGATGCCACCGTTGTAGAACCAGGGTGTGATCGCCAGGAACTCGGTGTTCCGGGCCCGGGCGCCGACCAGGGCGGTGAAGTCGCGGCCAATCGGGAAGCGGTAGTAGAGACGGTCGATGTTGACGACGTCAGCTCCACCGACCGGGGAGAAGGCGCGATCCAGCGCCATCAGGTTGTACGGCTGGCCGCCGAAGGGACTGTTGTTGAAGTTGCCGCTGCGCAGACGGGTGTACAGCAGGTCCTTGCCGGTGAAGCTGGTGAGGAAGTTGAGGCGGATGTCGTAGTTGAACACCGTGGCGCCCCAGTTGCGCCGGTTGTTGGCGGGGAAGGCGTTGGCCGCAGCGGCCGGTACACCGACGGCGGGGTTCGGCAGGCCCTGGTTGCCACCGAAGCTGTTGGAGCCGATCACGAAGACCGCATCACCCTGGAGCTTGGTGGTGGTGGAGAACTGGGTGGCCTCCAGCTCGCCCACCTTGGCCTCCAGCCCATCCACCCGGCCGCGCAGCACGGCGAGTTCCTTCTCGAACTCCTCCATCAGACGCTTCAGCTCGTCGGTCACCTCGGTGATCCGGTCGAGGCAGGCGTTCAGCAGGGCCGCCGCTTCATAGCGGGTCATGGCCTGACCGCCCTTGTAGGTGCCGTTCGGGTAGCCGGCGACGCAGCCGTAGCGCTCGATCAGGTTCGAGAGCGCCTGGTAGGCCCAGTCGGTGGGCTTGACGTCGGAGAACTGGTTGATGCTGGTGACCTGGTTCTGGGCTTCCCAGGCCTTGAAGCTGTCAATGTTCTGCTGCTCCATATAGGTGGAGATCTCCGCCCGCTGGGACGGGGAGATCTCGCCGGCCGAAGCGGCAAGTGGCGACAGCAGCCCAAGGGCCACCGGCGCCAGCAGGAATTGCTGGAAGGGTTTCATTGGTCCTCACACCAAAAAGAGGAATCCCCCGGAGGGGACGGCGCAAAGGTATAGGAATCCGCCTGCCCGGAAGAAAGGCCGGATTACACCGGCTGGTATTGCAGCTGACATGGAAACCCCGATGATCCTTGCTGTCAGAAGAAGGAAAGGACCGGGCAAGGTCCTGACAGGGCGGCCGTGGTGAGCAACCGGGAGAGGGAAAGCCCCCCGTGGAGGGGGGCCGGAGCGCTGTGAGGAGGGAAGTCGAAGGATCAGAACCGGAACTGGGTCTGGACCAGGCCGCCGAGCACGCTGCTCGACTGGCCGGCGGTGGTGAACTGGCCGTTGGGGCGGCTCAGATAGAACAGGGCCGGGGTCACGCTGATGTTGTCGGTGACCTGGAACTTGTACCACCACTCCCAGACGAAGTTGCCGTCCTGGGGGGTCTCGCCGTTACGCAGCGAGGTGGTGAACACCGGCTGGCCCACCGCCATGCCGGCCTCGTTGCCCTTGGCGAACACGTCGGTCCACTGCAGGCCCACACTCCAGGACTGGCTGGCGCCCCGGTTGGCCGACTGGTTGGAGGTCGGCACGGTGTCGCGCACCGGCACATTGATGCCGTTGATCCGGGCCAGGACAGGGTTCAGCGCCGGCTGGGTGAGGGCGTTATAGCCCCAGCCCAGGCTGATCGAGGGGATCCAGCCGCTCTTCCTGGGCTGCCACGCGAAGGTGGTGGCGAAGTTGTTGGCGTAGGCGGCGCTGTTGCCGTAGGCCTCCGAACCCAGGAAGTTGTTGTTGATGCTGGGGCAGCCGACCGCCGGCTGGGCAAAAGAGGTGCCGCGGCGGAAGTTCTGGCCGCACTGGACGTAGCTCCAGGCGACGGCGAAACGCCATTGCTTGCCGGCGATGCCGGCCTGGGTCGTCCAGGTGCCGCGGCTGCGTTCGTTCAGCAGGCCCCCCTGGCTGGGGTTGCCGTTGTCAGCCACGGGGGCGACGTAGGCCGTGGAGATCGCGACGTAAGGCTTGCCCTTGGGAACGTTCTGCTTCCACATCAGGCCGAAGGTGGAGCCGGTGGCCTTGTTGTAGGCGCCGGGAGCCCCGTGGAGCGTGAAGACGTCGAGGATCTCGGACTTGTAGAACCAGGGGGAGATCGCCAGGAACTCGGTGGCGCGGGCCTTCGGGCCGATCATGGCGGTGAAGTCGCGGCCGATCGGGAAGCGGTAGTACAGGCGGTCGATGAAGACGGTGTCGGCCCCGGCCGTGGGCGCCGTGAGCTTGTCCAGCGCCATCAGGTTGTACGGCTGGCCGTTGAAGGGGCTGTTGTTGGCGTTGCCGCTGCGCAGACGGGTGTACAGCAGGTCCTTGCCGGTGAAGCTGGTGAGGAAGTTGAGGCGGATGTCGTAGTTGAACACCGTGGCGCCCCAGTTGCGCCGGTTGTTGGCGGGGAAGGCGTTGGCCGCAGCGGCCGGCACACCGACGGCGGGATTCGGCAGGCTCTGGTTGCCGCCGAAGCTGTTGGCGCCGATCACGAACGTGGCTTCACCCTGCAATTTGGTGGTGGTGGAGAACTGGGTGGCCTCCAGCTCGCCCACCTTGGCCTCCAGGCCATCCACCCGGCCGCGCAGCACGGCGAGTTCCTTCTCGAACTCCTCCATCAGGCGCTTCAGCTCGTCGGTCACCTCGGTGATCCGGTCGAGGCAGGCGTTCAGCAGGGCCGCCGCTTCATAGCGGGTCATGGCCTGGCCGCCCTTGTAGGTGCCGTTCGGGTAGCCGGCGACGCAGCCGTAGCGCTCGATCAGGTTCGAGAGCGCCTGGTAGGCCCAGTCGGTGGGCTTGACGTCGGAAAACTGGTTGATGCTGGTGACCTGGTTCTGGGCTTCCCAGGCCTTGAAGCTGTCAATGTTCTGCTGCTCCATATAGGTGGAGATCTCCGCCCGCTGGGACGGGGAGATCTCGCCGGCCGAAGCGGCAAGCGGCGACAGCAGCCCAAGGGCCACCGGCGCCAGCAGGAATTGCTGGAAGGGTTTCATTGGTCCTCACACCAAAAAGAGGAATCCCCGACAGGGGAGACCAGAACTTATCCGTCGGGGATGGATGGGAACGGGGAGTGGTCACGGGTGGAGGTAACGATGGGAACATCGCCTGGTAACCCCATCCGGGATCGGCAAAGAAAAAGCCCGGCTGCAGAGCAGCCGGGCAAGGGAACGAGGAGGGTGTGAGGAAAGGGCTCTGACGAATCAGAACTTGAAGGTGGTCTTGATGAAGCCGCCGAAGTTGTTGAAATCGGATCCCACAGGACCAATCGCACCGACGTTCTTGGAGACCTGACCCAGGGGAGCGCTCAGGTAGTAGAGCGCCGGGGTCACGCTGATGTTGTCGGTGACCTGGAACTTGTACCACCACTCCCAGGCGTAGTTGCCATCGACGATGGCGGTGGCGGCCGCGGGACCACCGAAGACGGCGGGACCGGCGCTGACGGACGTCAGGAAGGTGGGCTGACCCACGGCCATGCCGAAGGAGTTGCCCTTGATGAACACGTCATCCCACTGCAGACCGACGTACCAGGACTGGCTGGTGGCGTTGGTGATGCCGGTGGTGGAGACGAGGTTCGCGGCGCCGTTGAGGTTGGTGGTGCCGTTGTAGTTGCTGCGGTTGATGCCCCAGCCGGCGCTGATCGAGGGGATCCAGCCGGAGTTGGTGGGCTGCCAGTAGGCGCTGATGCCCACCGAGTTGGTGGCGGCGGCGTTGGTCTGGAAGATGGTGGCCAGCGGCGTGCCGTTGCCGGTGTAGAGGCCGGCACCACCCGAGGAGTAGGTGTAGGCCGCCGCGATGCCCCAGTTGGAGCCGGTGTAAGCGATCTGGCCGGTACCGGTCTGGGCGGAGCAGGCGTTACCGATGCCGCCGCAGTTGGGGGTGCCGGCGATCGGGTTGCCCACGTCACCGTTGGCGGAGACGTAGTTGGCGCTGATGCTGAAGCCGCCGCTCTTCCACCACAGACCACCACCAGCACCGAGGTTCAGGCTGTAGGTGCCGGGAGCACCGGCGTAGGTGAAGATGTCGAGGACGGTGTCAGCCGGGTAGGCGGACGGCCAGACGGCCAGCATGTCGTCCTGACGGACGCGACCACCGATGGTGGCGGTGAAGTTGCTGCCGAGGGGGAACTGGTAGAAGAGGCGGTTGATGGCGACCACGTCACCGCAGTCGACACCCAGGCCGCAGTTCTCCTCAAAACCGGCTTCGGTGGCGTTCAGGCCGACGACCGGCTGGCCGAAGGGACCCTGGGCGAAGTTACCGGCCCGCAGGCGGGTGCGGAGCAGGTCCTTGCCGGTGAAGCTGGTGTCGAAGTTGAGCTGGATGTCGTAGTTGAACGCCGTGGCGCCCTGGGTCTGGCGGGCCTGGTTCGCCCAGGTGTTGGGCACGTAGCCGAAGCCGGCGGGGTTCGCCCCGAAGGCCCCGGGCACGAAGGAAGGAATCACGGCACCGGCCCCGACCAGGCTGGCGGGCAGCAGGACGGAGGCCGGATCGTTGGGAACGGCCGGCAGGAAGACCCCAGGCACCGGAACGATCTGGGCGTTACCGCCGTAGCTGTTGGCCCCCATGATGAAGGTGGCCTTACCGGTCAGCTTGGTGGTGGTGGAGAACTGGGTGGCCTCCAGCTCGCCCACCTTGGCCTCCAGGCCATCCACCCGGCCGCGCAGCACGGCGAGTTCCTTCTCGAACTCGGCCATCAGGCGCTTCAGCTCGTCGGTCACCTCGGTGATCCGGTCGAGGCAGGCGTTCAGCAGGGCCGCCGCTTCATAGCGGGTCATGGCCTGGCCGCCCTTGTAGGTGCCGTTCGGGTAGCCGGCGACGCAGCCGTAGCGCTCGATCAGGTTCGAAAGCGCCTGGTAGGCCCAGTCGGTGGGCTTGACGTCGGAAAACTGGTTGATGCTGGTGACCTGCTCCTCGGAGGCGTACTTATTGACGCCGTCGATGTTGAGCTCGGCCGCCTGGACCGCCACGGGGGCGAGCAGGCCGAGAGCGGCAGGAGCAACCAGCAGCTGCTGGAAGGGCTTCATGGATTCCTCACACAATAAGGAGTGCTGTTCCATGCCGGAACACCGCGAAGTATAGGTCCTGTTTCTTGCCCTGCAAGCAGCAAGTCAGGCTCAGGTAACGATCGATCAAGCACCCAAGTCAGCAGGTTCGACAACACACAAAAAAGCCCGACTGCATTGCAGCCGGGCGAGTTTGAGGAAATTGTGAGAGAAGTGAATCCCGAAGGATCAGAACTTGAAGGTGGTCTTGATGAAGCCGCCGAAGTTGTTGAAATCGGTACCGGTGGTTCCGATCGCGCCAACGTTCTTGGAGACCTGGCCCAGGGGAGCGCTCAGGTAGTAGAGCGCCGGGGTCACGCTGATGTTGTCGGTGACCTGGAACTTGTACCACCACTCCCAGGCGTAGTTGCCATCGACGATGGCGGTCGCGGCGGCGGGGCCACCGAAGACGGGGTTGCCACCGCTGACGGCGGTCAGGAAGGTGGGCTGACCGACGGCCATACCGGCGGAGTTGCCCTTGATGAACACGTCATCCCACTGCAGACCGACGTACCAGGACTGGCTGGTGGCGTTGGTGATGCCGGTGGTGGAGACGAGGCCGCCATCCACGAAGCTGGTGCCGTTGAACTGGTTGCGGTTGATGCCCCAGCCGGTGCTGATGGAGGGGATCCAGCCGGAGTTGCTGGGCTGCCAGTAGGCGCTGATGCCCACCGAGTTGGTGGCCGCCGAGTTCAGGAACAGGGTGTTGGCCAGAGGCGTGGCGTTGCCGCCGTAGGTGCCGGCACCACCCGAGGAGTAGGTGTAGGCCGCCGCGATGCCCCAATTGGAGCCGGTGTAAGCCACCTGGGCCGTACCGGTCTGGGAGGAGCAGGCGTTGCCGATGCCACCGCAGTTCGCCGTGCCGGCGATCGGGTTGCCCACGTCACCGTTGGCGGAGACGTAGTTGGCGCTGATGCTGAAGCCGCCGCTCTTCCACCACAGACCACCACCAGCACCGAGGTTCAGGCTGTAGGTGCCGGGAGCACCGGCGTAGGTGAAGATGTCGAGGACGGTGTCAGCCGGGTAGGCGGACGGCCAGACGGCCAGCATGTCGTCCTGACGGACGCGACCACCGATGGTGGCAGTGAAGTTGCTGCCGAGGGGGAACTGGTAGAAGAGGCGGTTGATGGCGACCACGTCACCGCAGTCGACACCCAGGCCGCAGAATTCTTCGAAGCCGGCTTCCGTGGCGTTCAGGCCGACGGTGGGGCCGCCGAAGGGCGACTGGGCGAAGTTACCGGCCCGCAGACGGGTGCGGAGCAGGTCCTTGCCGGTGAAGCTGGTGTCGAAGTTGAGCTGGATGTCGTAGTTGAACGCCGTGGCGCCCTGGGTCTGACGGGCCTGGTTCTGCCAGGTGTTGGGGACGACCGGGCCGAGGGGACCGAAGGGACCGGTCACGAAGGCGGGCACGCCGGTGAGCAGGGAAGCGGCGGGGCTCACCTGGGCGTTACCGCCGTAGCTGTTGGCCCCCATGATGAAGGTGGCCTTACCGGTCAGCTTGGTGGTGGTGGAGAACTGGGTGGCTTCGAGCTCGCCCACCTTGGCCTCCAGGCCATCCACCCGGCCGCGCAGCACGGCGAGTTCCTTCTCGAACTCGGCCATCAGGCGCTTGAGCTCGTCGGTCACCTCGGTGATCCGGTCGAGGCAGGCGTTCAGCAGGGCCGCCGCTTCGTAGCGGGTCATGGCCTGGCCGCCCTTGTAGGTGCCGTTCGGGTAGCCGGCGACGCAGCCGTAGCGCTCGATCAGGTTCGAGAGCGCCTGGTAGGCCCAGTCGGTGGGCTTGACGTCGGAGAACTGGTTGATGCTGGTGACTTGCTCCTCGGAGGCGTACTTGTTGACGCCGTCGATGTTGAGCTCAGCCGCCTGGACCGCCACGGGGGCGAGCAGGCCGAGAGCTGCAGGAGCAACCAGCAGTTGCTGGAAGAGTTTCATGGGTTCCTCACACGGAAGCGGCGCAATGCGCCAAACGAAGGATCCCGCACGGGACCAGGACCATCCAGTCACCATGTGCCAGAAAGCACAACGTCCGGTACCCGGGGGTGCTGCCAGAGTGCCGCCCATGAAGGCCCTGTGGGCGTCGCTGCCCTTTCTGCCCCTGTTGCTGACGGCGGCGCCGCGCAGCTTCCTGGCCCACGACGAGGGCTACTACGCCCTGCAGGCCCGCTGGATCGCCCAGAGCGGCCAGTGGCTGGGCCCTCCCTGGTGGGACCAGGTGGTGTTCGATCGCAGCATCGGCCTGCCCTGGCTGATCGCCGCGGCCGGCCGGCTGCCGGGGGTGGGGTCCTGGTCGGCCCATCTGCCGTCCCTGGTCGCCGCCGTGGCCTGCCTGCTGCTCACGGCCGACCTGGCCCGACGGCTGCTGGACGGGGACGGCGCCGGCTGGCTGGCCGCGGCCGTGCTGGCCCTCACCCCCCTCTGGCTCGACTACGCCCATCTGGCCAGCCAGGACATGCCGCTGCTGGCCCTGGAACTGCTGGGCATCGTGGCCCTGCTGCGGGCCGGCGAAGCGCCGCAGAAGCCCTGGTCCTTCCTGACCGGTGCCTGGATCGGCCCGGCCTTCCTGATCAAGGGCTTCATGGTGGCCCTGCCCGTGCTGGCCCTGCTGCCCTTCCTGCTGCTGGAGCGCCGGGCCCTGCTGCGGCGGCCGGCCTTCTGGCTCGGCCTCGTCCTGGGATGGCTGCCGGTGGCGCTGTGGCTGGGCCTGAGCCTCCGGGTGCTGGGCCTGCCGGTGGTGGCGGGCCTGTGGCAGAAGCTGCTCTACCTCTCCGAAAGCGACGTCTACAGCGCCGGCCCCCTCTATTACCTCTGGAACCTGCCGGCCAACACCTTCCCCTGGATCCTGCTGGCCCTGGCGGGCTGGTGGGGCTGGCTGGCCGGGCCCCTGGAGCGGCCCCGGCGCCTGCTCCTGCTGCTCTACCCGCTGCTCATGCTGCTGCTGCTCAGCGCCTTCCGCACCAAGACCCCCTACTACGGCCTCCAGCTCACCCCGTTCATCGCCCTGGCGGCCACGGCCGGCCTGCGCTCCTGGGGCGCCGGCGCCGGTCGCTGGGCCCGGGGGGCGACCCTCGGCTTCGGGGGGGTGGGACTGGTGCTGGTCCTGGCGTCGCTGGCGGTGCTCTGGCCCGGAACCCCGGCCGGCCGCCTGGTGGCCAACGCGGTGGCAGACCTGCACCCGTCTCCCCAGCGATTCGCCGTGGCGGCGGGGTGCCTTGGCCTGGCCTGGGCCCTGGTGCCCTGGTGCCGCCCTGGCTCCCGCCGGCTGGGAGCCCTGCTGATCGGCCCCTGGCTGGCCCTGGCCCTGCTGGTGCAGGCCGGCCTGTTCACCGATCGCAGCCCCCGGCAACGGCAGGCCCTGGAGCGCCCTGAGGCCAGGGCGGCCCTGGCGGCCGGGCCGATCGCGGCGGTGGCCGGTGTCCCCCTCAGCGGCGAGGAGCATGCCGGGCTGATCCTGGTGGCCCTGGCCAGCCCCCGGCTCACAGCCCGCATCGGTCCGGCGGAGCGGGTGCTCCCCGGGGAGCGGGTGTGGATCCGACGCCGGGAGCTGCCGTCGGGATGGCCCGTGCGGCTGCAGGCCCCGGAGCTGGAGCCCTGGGTGCTGGCCCAGGCTCCGGGGGCGGCCCGATGAGACGGGCAAGGGGCCGGGACGGGTGGATCCTGCTGGGGCTGTGGCTGGCGGGGGTGGTGCTGGATGTGCTCTGGCTGCAGCGCCACGCCCAGCCGCCGGCCTGGGACCAGGGGGAACACCTGAGCCGGGCCCTGGGGGTCTGGCAGGTGCTCGGGGAGGCGGCGCCCTTCGATCCGCTCTGGTGGCAACGGCTCTGGGCCGAGACCCCCACCTACCGGGGGCCGTTCACCTATCTGGTGACGGCACCGGTCTTCAGCCTGCTGGGGCCGGGGTATGGCAGCGCCATCCTCTCCAACAGCCTCTTCCAGGCCCTGCTCCTGGGCAGCCTTTACGGCCTGGGCCGCCTGGCCCACGGTCGGGCCGCCGGCCTCTGGGCCGCCTTCCTGTGCGCCGTCGCACCGGCCCTGCTGAACCAGCGCAGCGATTACCTGATCGATTTCAGCCTCACGGCCGTGCTCACGGCCACCTGGTGGCTGCTGACGGTGCGGGTGCTGGGCCGCCCGCGGCAGCCCTGGCTCTGGAGCCTGGGGGGCGGGCTGGGGCTCGGGGCGGTCTTTCTGACCCGCCCCACCGGCCTGGTGATGCTCTGGCTGCCCCTGCTGGGCCTGGCCTGGCGGGCCATCGCGCCCCTGCTGCGGCGGGGCCGGCCGGGCCCCCGGGCCCGTTTCGGGCGGCTGGCCGAGGCACTGCTGGCGGCGGCGGCGGCGACGGCCGTGGCCTGGCCCTGGTGGAGCCAGAACTGGCTGACGATCCTCTCCACGGTCAACAAGGCCCGCCAGTGGGGCGTCCTGTATCAGGACGGTCTGGAGGCGAACACCCTGGCGGGCTGGCTGTTCTACCCCCGCCTGCTGCCCACCATGGCCGGGGCCGGCCTGGTGGCGGTGGTGGTGGCGGGCGGGGCGCTCCGCCGCTGGCAGCGACGCGGCACCCCTGCGGCCGTCCTGCCCTGGCAGCGACTCGCCTGGTGGCTGAGCTTTCCGCTCGGTGCCCTGCTGCTGGCCACCCTGATGAGCACCAAGGACTTCCGCTTCGTCCTGCCCCTGGTTCCCCAGCTGTGCCTTGGCCTGGGGACCGTGCTGGCCTCGGCCGCCGGCCGCTGGACGCCCGTCTGGAGGCTGGCGGTGGTGGGAATCGGGATCTGGGGGGCGCTGGCCAGCCAGTTCGCCCTGGCGGCCAATCCGACCGCCTTTCCGCCGCGGCCGCCCGTCGCCGGCCCCCCCTGGCCCCTGGAGGCGATCGTGGCCACGATCCGCCAGCGCAGTCCCCACCAGCTCTCCACCCTGGCGGTGCTGCCCGACAGCCAGGGGCTGAACGCCTTCAACCTGGACGCCGAAGGGCGCCGCCAGACGTTCCGCGTCGCCGCCCGCCAGACCGTGGCCCCCGTCGACCAGCTGGACGGCGACCTGGCCGGCTTCGACTGGTTCCTGCTCAAGGGGGGCGACCAGGGGGTGATGAGCGACGAGCGCCAGGCCGCCCTCGACGGCCTGGTGCGGCGATCACCCGCCTTCAAGGCCGTCGGGAGCTGGCCCCTGCCGGATGGCAGCAGGGCCGAGCTCTTCGGGCGCCGGGACCTGGGCCTGGAGGTGGTCCCGGTGGCGTGCGGGCCGAGGGGGGACCTGGCCCTGAGCCTGGCCGTCGAACCGCCGCCCCCCCTGCGGCCGGGCAGCAGGGCGGTGCTGGTGAGCCGGCTGCGGGGGCCGGCAGCCGAGCTGCGGGACGGCCTGCTGCTGCTCGACTGGCTGCCCCAGCCGTCGGCCGCCTCCGGCCCGCTTGCCACCGGGACGGGCCCCGCCTGGCGCCATGACCGCGGCATCGGCCAGGGCATGGTGCGCGCCGCCCCCGGGGGATGCCTGGAGGTGCGCGAACGGCTGGCCCTGGTGGTGCCGGGCGGGTTGCCCGACGGGTCCTACCGGCTGCGGGCCCGGGCCCTCGACCGCCAGGGGCGGCCGCTGGCCCTGCGCAGCGCCCCCCTGACCCTGACGGTGGCCGGCGGGGGCGCCTCCCAGCCCATGGACGTTGGGGCGCCCCCCAACCGGATCGACCAGCTGGTCGCACTCGGCCGGCTGCTGCGGGCCGGCGATCTGGACCGGCTGTTCCGGCAGGTGGGGCAGATCAACCAGAGGGACCCCCAGCAGGTCTATCTCTCCCAGGGGGAGCGGCTGCTGCGGGCCAGGCTGCAGGAGACTGACGCCGACCCCGGGGAAGCCGGTCTGGAGGACCTCTATGGTCTGGCCCTGGCCCAGGCGCTGCAGCGGCACGCCGATGGGGCCGTCGACACGCTGCAGCGCATCGTGTCCCTCGAACCCACCAATCCCCATGCCCTGATGGCCCTCGGCTTCGTGCAGCTCTACCGCTTCCACCCAGGCCAGGCCCAGGTGGCCCTCGATGCCGCCGCCCGCCTCGACCCCGGCAACCGCACCCTGCGGACGCTGCGGGCCGTGGCCCGCGGCCTGCGGCTCGATGTGGCGGGCACCCTGGCCCTGCTGCGATGAACGGCACGCTCCAGCCGGAGGGACTGCAGCGGTTCCACCGCCGCAACCGCGCCTATTACGAGGACCTGAACCGGCTGCACCAGCTGCTGGTCGCCCCGGGGCTGCGGGTGCTCGAGATCGGCTGCGGCCTGGGCGATCTGCTGGCGGCCACCCACCCGGGCCACGGGGTGGGCATCGAGCGCGACCCCGCCATCGCCGCCGCCGCCCGGGCGGCCCACCCCAACCTGCGGATCGTCTGCGCCGAAGCGGCGACCATCGACCCGGAGGCGATCGGGGAGAGCGCCCCCTTCGATGTGATCCTGCTGGCCAACACCCTCAACACCCTCGAGGACGTGCAGGGGGTGCTGGAGCGGCTGGCGGCGTTCTGCCATGACCGCACCCGGCTGGTGGTGAGTTTCCACAACTGGCTGTGGCAGCCCCTGCTCAAGGCGGCGGAAGGGCTGCGCCTGCGTCAGCCCCAGCCCCCCGAGAGCTGGCTCACCCCCCGCGACGTCCAGAATCTGCTCGACCTGGCCGGCTGGGAGGTGCTCAAGCAGGGGCACCGCTGCCTGCTGCCCCGCCGGATCCCCCTGCTCGCCCCTCTGGCCAACCGCTGGCTGAGCCAGCTGCCCGTGCTGGAGCAGTTCGGGCTGACCCACTGGCTGGTGGCCCGGCCCGCCACCCCGGCCCAGCGCCGCCCCAGCGTCAGCGTGGTGATCCCGGCCCGCAACGAAGCCGGCAACATCGCCGCCGCCATCGAGCGCATGCCCCTGCTGGGGTCAGCCACCGAGGTGCTGTTCGTGGAAGGCCACTCCTCCGATGCCACCTGGGCGGAGATCGAGCGGGTCTGCGGCTCCTACAGCGGGCCGCTGCAGCTGCGGGCCCTGCGCCAGAGCGGCCGCGGCAAGGCTGACGCCGTCTGGCTGGGTTTCGACCAGGCCGAGGGGGAGGTGCTGATGATCCTCGACGCCGACCTCACCGTGCGTCCCGAGGATCTGCCCCGGTTCTACAAGGCCCTCGCCGAGGGCCGGGGGGAGTTCGTCAACGGCTGCCGGCTGGTGTACCCCCGCAGCAGCGCCGCCATGCCGCCGCTGAACACCGCCGCCAACCGCTTCTTCGCGGCCGCCTTCTCCTGGCTGCTGCGCCAGCGGCTCAAGGACACCCTCTGCGGCACCAAGGTGATCTGGAAGGCCGACTACGAGCGCCTCAAGGCCGGGCGGGCCTACTTCGGCGACTTCGACCCCTTCGGCGACTTCGATCTGCTCTTCGGCGCGGCCAAGCTGAACCTCAAGATCGTCGAGGTGCCGGTGCGCTATCAGGAGCGCAGCTACGGCAGCTCCAACATCGCCCATGTGAAGGAGGGACTGATCCTGGCAAGGATGTGTCTGTATGCGGCCCAGAAGCTGCGCTTCACCCCGTGAGCCTGTGGCTGTCCGTCCCGGTTCCGCCCCGCCGGCGGCGACGCCGCCGATGAGGAAGCGCTGGTTCCTGGGGTTGGTGGTGACCCTGGCGCTCTACCTGGGGCTCAGCATCTGGTTCGGTTTCGCCGATGTGGTGCGCTCCCTGGGGGCGCTGCCCTGGTGGTGCTGGCTGCTGGTGCCGGCCCTGGTGGCCACGGGCTATCTGCTGCTGTTCCAGCGCTGGCAGTTCTACCTCCGCCAGCTGGGACACCCCCTGGCCTGGCGGCCCAGCAGCCGGATCTACGTCGCCGGCCTGGCCCTGGTCGCCGCCCCCGGCCGCAGCGGCGAGGCCCTGCGGGGGCTGTGGCTGCAGCGCCGCCACGGCATCCCGATGCAGGTCGGCGTGGGGGTGACCCTGGCGGAGCGGGTGGCCGACCTGGCCGGAGCCCTGCTGGTGCTGGCCTGGGGGCTCGGGGGGCGGATCCTGCCGGCCCTGGCGGCGGGCGGGGCGACCCTGGGCCTCGGCGCCTGGCTGCTCACCCATCCGGCCGCCCTGCGGCGCCTGGAGGCCTTCCTCGACCGGCTGCCGGCCCACCGGCGCTGGCACGGACTGACCCGGCTGCTGCGGGAGGCCCTCGGGGCGATGGGCCGGCTGCGGCGGTTGCTGCGCCCCTGGCCCCTGCTGGTGGGCACCGCCCTGGCGGCCCTGGTGTGGCTGATCGAGGCGTCGGCGCTGATGGGCCTGCTGCAGTTGCAGGGGGATCCCCTGGCCCTCACCCAGGCCGCCGTGATCCGCACCGCCATGGCCCTGGGCGGGGTCCTCTCCTTCCTGCCGGCGGGGGTCGGCACCGCGGAGGCCACGGCCATCGGCCTGGCGGTGGCCTTCGGCGTCGACCGGCCGACGGCGCTGGCGGTCACCCTGGTGCTGCGGGTGTGCACCGTGCTGCTGCCCACTGCGGTGGGTCTGGTGGTGCTGGGCCGCCATCGGGACGGTGGCGAGGCGATGGCGGCGTGAGCGACACCCCCCTCTCCCCCGGGGCCGGCTACCGGGCCGAGATCGACGGCCTGCGGGCCCTGGCCGTGGTGGCCGTGATCCTCAACCACATCGACGACCGGCTGCTGCCCAGCGGCTACCTGGGGGTGGACATCTTCTTCGTGATCTCCGGCTTCGTGATCACCGCCTCCCTGACCCGCCGTCCGGCCCGTTCCCTGGGGGATCTGCTGCTCGGCTTCTACAGCCGGCGCCTGAAGCGGCTGGTGCCGGCCCTGCTGGTCTTCGTGGTGGTGGTGGGGATCCTCTCCTGCCTGGTGATCCCCCGCCCCCACACGGCCCTGCGCACGGGGATCAGTGCCCTGTTCGGCTTCTCCAACATCTACCTGCACGGGCAGGCCACCGACTACTTCGGCACCGCCACCAAACTCAACCCCTTCACCCACACCTGGTCGCTGGGGGTGGAGGAGCAGGTCTACCTGCTGCTGCCGCTGGTGGCCTGGCTGACGGGCTTCGCCCGCCCGGGAGCCGGAGGCCACAGGGCCCTCTTCGGCGTGATGGGCGTGGCCTCGCTGGCGTCCCTGATCGCCTTCGTCCAGCTCTATCCCACCCAGCAGGCCGCCGCCTATTTCCTGATGCCGCCGCGCCTGTGGGAGATGGGGGCAGGCTGCCTGCTGTTCTGCCTCGGCGACGTCTGGCCGGCCGCCGCCAGGGGCCTGGGCCGCCTGCCACCGCTGCCGGCCGTCCTGGGCCTGGTGGGGGTGATGCTGCTGCCGCTGGCCTGGGCGGTTCCGGCCACGGTGGCCGCCGTGCTCCTGACCACGCTGCTGATCGCCAGCCTGCGGCAGGGGACCGCCGCGTACCGGCTGTTCAGCCTGCCGGCCCTGGTGCAGGTGGGGCTGATCTCCTACTCCCTCTACCTCTGGCACTGGGGGGTGCTCTCCCTGAGCCGCTGGACGATCGGCCTGCACTGGTGGTCGCTGCCGTTCCAGATCGGCCTGATGGTGCTCCTGTCGCTGGTCTCCTACCGCTGGGTGGAAAGGCCCCTGAGACAGGCCAGCTGGGCGCCGCGGCGGGACCGGACGATCGCCATCGGGGTGGGCGGCCTGGCCGCCGGGGCGGGGCTGCTGATCGGTGCCGACAACCTGCCCCCGTTCAGCCTCTACGCCGGCCGCAACCCGATCCCTGCCGGCATGGGGGTGGAATCGCTTGTGGATCCCTATCGGGTGGCGGGTGCCTCCGGCACCTGGCAGGGATCCCCCTGCGTCCTGGCCAACGACGGCGAAGCGGACAAGACCATCACCATCGAGGACTGCACCCTCGGGGACTTCGCCACGGCCCGCCACCGGGTGCTGGTGGTGGGCAATTCCTTCTCGGCCTCCTTCGCCGGCGCCTTCGACGAGCTGGTGGCCCGGGACGGGTACGCGGTGACGATCACCTCGGCCTGGGCCGCCTCCCCGGTGGGCAACTTCGCCGCCCTCGGCGGGGGCGGCCCGTTCGCCGCCACCAACCGCGCCTACTGGAACCGGGTGGTGCCGGGGCTGGTGGCGCAGCTGCGCCCCGGCGACTGGGTGTTCCTGGTCAACGACATGGTGATGTTCTCGCCCCCCAGCCAGGGGCCGGGCAGCCGGCTGATCCTGCAGACCCTGAGGGTGGGCCTCAGCGACTTCTCCGCCAGCCTGGCGCGGCGCGGCGTGCGCCTGGCGGTGCTCAACGGCCTGCCCTTCGCCCGGGAGGCCAACTGCCACCCCGCCAGTGCCGTGCCCCAGTGGTTCTCCCCCTTCGGCGGCCCCTGCCTGATGCCGGACCGGGTGGAATCCCTGCGGCGACGCCAACCGCTCGACGAGGTGCTGGGGGATCTGCAGGCCCAGGGCAAGCTGCAGGTGGTGGACCTGTTCGATCTGTTCTGCCCCGAGGGGGACTGCACCTATCGGGCCCGGGGTGGCGAGATCCTGTACCGGGACGAGCATTCCCATCCCTCGACGCAGGCCGTCCAGCTCGCCGCGCCGCTGATCCGGAACGTGCTCATGACTCCGGGGACAGGGGCGGAGGGGAGCTGAGGCCCGGGTCAACATGAACGATGCCCCCGAGTCCGTGGGGTACCAGGACGACCTGGGCCACGGGCTCGGGGGCTCTCGCCGGGTCCGCTCTGGCGCGGAACCGATGGATCAGGAGTCAGCGGCCGTGATCAGCCGGCATTCTCCGCGATCAGCAGACCCTGGATGGGACAACTTGGGGTCATGGACACCTCCTCCTGTGGGTTGGATGCCAGCCGGCGACGCCTGCGGCAAGGACGGAAGACGGCCGAGGTCGGACAGGCACCGGCATGGCCAAGGCTCCGGGGGACCACTGGCCGCCGCCGTGGCGGCGGCGACCGGTGGGACCGGGCCAGACATTGCGGCGCTCTCCGATCAGGCGTTTCCGTCGATCACCACGTCACTGCTGACGGAACGACGCCATCGTAGCCAGCTTTTGCAGCCTCAGGCGGGCGGCGATCACCGGGGGGCCATGAAAAAAGCCCCCATGGAGGGGGCTCGAGATCCATGGAAAAGGAATCAGAGAGCGTTGCCGCGGGGCAGAACCTCTTCAGGGAAGATGAAGTTTTCGTGCGGTTGGTCGGCAGGCGCCATCCAGGCACGCAGACCTTCGTTGAGCAGGATGTTCTTGGTGTAGAACGTCTCGAATTCAGGATCTTCCGCTGCGCGGATCTCCTGGCTCACGAAGTCGTAGGCCCGCAGGTTGAGGGCCAGGCCGATGATGCCGATGCTGCTGGTCCACAGACCCATCACCGGCACGAACAGCATGAAGAAGTGCAGCCAGC
>NZ_JAGQCK010000016.1:0-26749 GCF_024346155.1 Cyanobium sp. Candia 9D4
CTCGCGGCGCGTCGCCTCCCGGCGACTCAGAAAACTTACAACACCGTCGGCTCGCGCCTCTCGATCCCGTAAGCCTGCTCCCCGCTCGAGCTCTCGCTCTCTGGGGCGCAGTCCAAAATCATATCACCTCAGGGGAGGCCCCCAGGGCTGACCCCGACACAACGGTTCCTTACCTCCCCTGTCCAAGGCCAGCAACCAGGTCGCAGGAGCCTCCGCAGAGCCAAGGGGGCCAGCAGACCACCCCGGGCGGCACCACCCATCCAGGGTGGCTGGGTGCCTGGCAGCTGGGCAGGGCCTTGCTGCCCGGCCAGGGTTCCAGGGGAGCGCGGCTGCGATAAGGAACCAATCCAGGCCCAGCCGCACGGCAGAGACGGCCCATGGGTCCCCTCCGGGCGCCCTGGACGATCAAGGCCCATGGGGAACGGGGGCCGCACCCGCACAGACGGGCCCATGGACACAAAAAAAGCCGCGATGACTCGCGGCTTGAAAGAATGGGTTGGAAGGTCCGGCCGACCGTCGACTCAGAACAGACCCAGGGTGAGGGACTTATCGATCGGGAGGCAGGCGCCGATGCCCAGGTAGATGGTGAAGACGGTGCCGAAGAGGAAGGCACCCATGGCCACCGGGCGGCGGAAGGGGTTCTGGAACTTGTTGAAGCTCTCGATGAACGGGATCAGCATCAGGCCCAGGGGGATCATCGTCTGCAGAGCGATGCCCAGCAGCTTGTTGGGGACGACCCGCAGGATCTGGAACACCGGGTAGAGGTACCACTCGGGCAGGATCTCCAACGGCGTGGCGAAGGGGTCGGCCCGATCACCCAGCATCGCCGGATCCAGAACGGCCAGGCCGACCAGGCAGGCGATGGTCCCGAGGATCACCACCGGGAAGATGTAGAGCAGGTCGTTGGGCCAGGCCGGCTCACCGTAGTAGTTGTGCCCCATGCCCTTGGCCAGCTTGGCCCGCAGCTTGGGATCGGTGAGGTCAGGCTTCTTGAGGATGTGCATGGTGGGAACTCGGAGCGCTGGTGACCGGTAGGGGAAGGCTAGGCGGAGGAACGGGGT
This sequence comes from Cyanobium sp. Candia 9D4, assembly GCF_024346155.1. Classification (NCBI taxonomy): domain Bacteria; kingdom Bacillati; phylum Cyanobacteriota; class Cyanophyceae; order Synechococcales; family Prochlorococcaceae; genus Cyanobium; species Cyanobium sp. Candia 9D4. Next base: position 1,062 of record NZ_JAGQCK010000016.1, read on the forward strand.
TCAGAGCGGGCCGGAGATGCCCTGCTTACGGATCATCAGGAAGTGGATCAGCATGAACACCGCCAGCAGCCAGGGCAGCACGAAGGTGTGGAGGCTGTAGAAGCGGGTGAGGGTGGACTGGCCGACGCTCTCACCGCCGCGGAGCAGCTCGACCATGAAGTCGCCGACCACGGGCACGGCGGCCGGCACGCCGCTGACGATCTTGACGGCCCAGTAACCGACCTGGTCCCAGGGGAGGGAATAGCCGGTGACGCCGAACGACACGGTGATGACGGCCATGGTGACGCCGGTGACCCAGGTGAGCTCCCGGGGACGCTTGAAGCCTCCGGTGAGGTAGACCCGGAAGACGTGCAGGATCAGCATCAGCACCATCATGCTGGCGCTCCAGCGGTGGACCGAGCGGATCAGCCAGCCGAAGCTGACGTCGGTCATGAGGTACTGGACCGAGCTGTAGGCCTCCACCACCGTGGGCTTGTAGTAGAAGGTCATCGCGAACCCGGTGGCGAACTGGATCAGAAAGCACACCAGGGTGATGCCGCCCAGGCAATAAAAAATATTGACGTGGGGGGGGACGTACTTGGCGGAGATATCGTCGGAAATGGCCTGGATCTCCAGGCGTTCCTCGAACCAGTCATAGATCGGGGACGACTTGGCGCCGGTGGACGAGTTCGCCATGCAGCGTGGGGCTTGGGTTGCGAGAGTCTACCGATCGTTCTGACCCCCCCGTGAGAGACCCGGCCCGCCGCTCCCTGCCGGCTCAATGGTTTGCAACAGGGCTGCGCCGCCGGCTGGCGCCCCTCCGGCTGCTGGTGGGGACAGGACTCTGCCTGCTGCTGTGCCTGCCGCTCGGCATGCCAGCGGCGGCGCTGGCCCTCAGCGATGCCCAGCAGCTGGTGGTGGAGGCCTGGCGGCTCGTGAACCAGAGCTACGTCGATCCAGCGCAGCTGGAGGCGGTGCAGTGGCGGCGCCTGCGCCAGAAGACACTGGAGCAGCCGATCAGCAGCTCGCTGGAGGCCTACGCGGCGATCGAAGCGATGCTGGCCCCCATCGACGACCCCTACACCCGGATGCTGCGCCCGGAGGAGTTCGCCACCCTGCGCTCCAGCACCCAGGGGCGGGTGACCGGTGTGGGACTGCAGCTGGGCCGGCGGGCGGGGGACCAGCGGATCGTGGTGATCGCCCCCCTCGACGCCTCCCCCGCCGCCGACGCCGGCATCGCGTCCGGCACCGAGATCCTGCGGGTGGACGGCACGCCGGCCGAAGAGCTGGGGCTGGAGGGCACCGCCGCCCGCCTCCGGGGACCCGCCGGCAGCGACGTGCTTGTGGCCCTGCGCGCCCCATCGGGACAAGAGAGCGAAGTGCTGCTCGATCGGCGCGAGGTGGACCTGCAGCCGGTGCGCAGCCACCGCCTGCTCAGTGACGGACACAGCCTCGGTTACCTGCGGATCACCCAGTTCAGCGAGCCGGTGCCCCAGCAGGTGCGCTCCGCCCTGGCCGTCCTGAGCGCCCCCGGGGGCGGCGGGCCGATCGAGGGGCTGATCCTGGATCTGCGCAACAACTCGGGCGGCCTGGTGGCCGCCGGGCTGGCGGTGGCCGATGGTCTGCTCGACGGGGACCCGATCGTGGAGACGCAGGACCGGGGCGGCATCGCCGATCGCCAGCAGGCGGGTCCGGGACAGCTCTATGGCGGCCCCCTGCTCACCCTGGTGAACGCCGGCACGGCCAGCGCCAGCGAGATCCTGGCCGGGGCCCTGCAGGACAGCGGCCGTTCCCGCCTGGCCGGCAGCCGCACCTTCGGCAAGGGGCTGATCCAGACCCTGATCAACCTGAGCGATGGCAGCGGCCTGGCGGTGACCGTGGCCCGCTACCTCACCCCCAGCGGCCGTGACATCCAGAACCAGGGGATCGAACCGGACGTGCTGCTGAGCCAGCCCGAGCCCCTGGAGCCCGACGGAGACGGGGACAGCTGGTTGGAGGAGGCGGCCCGGCTGCTCGTCGCCGGTCTGGCGGCCCCGGCCCCATGAGCCAGCGCACTTACCACGATCCGCTTCACGGGGCGATCCGCCTGGATCGCCAGGACCCGGCCGAGGCCCTGGCGATCGACCTGATCGACACCGCCCCCTTCCAGCGGCTGCGGCGCATCCGCCAGCTGGGGCCCGCCTACCTCACCTTCCACGGGGCGGAATCCAGCCGCTTCACCCATTCCCTCGGGGTGCTGGCGGTGGCGCGGCTGGCCCTGCAGCAGCTGGAGCGCCTCGATCCCTGTCTGGCCCGGCACCGGGACGTGCTCTATGCCGCGGCCCTGCTGCACGACGTGGGCCACGGGCCCCTCAGCCACTCCGGCGAGGAGATGTTCGGCCTGCGGCACGAGGCCTGGTCGGGCCGGCTGATCCGCGACCACCCCGCCCTGCGGGACCGGCTCGATGACGGCGCCCCGGGCCGGGCCGCCCTGGTGGCCGACCTGCTGGAGCACGGCCACCACCCCAGCCGGGCCATCAAGGCGCTGGTGAGCAGCCAGCTGGACTGCGACCGGCTCGACTACCTGCTGCGCGACAGCTACAGCACCGGCACCCGCTACGGCCAGCTGGATCTGGAGCGGATCCTCGCCAGCCTCACCCTGGCCCCCGACGGGGATCTGGCCCTCCACCCCCGCGGCCTGATGGCGGTGGAGCACTACCTGGTGGTGCGCCATCTGATGTACCGGAGCGTCTACAACCACCGGCTCAACATCGTCTGCAACTGGCTGCTCAACCGGGTGATCAGCGTGGCTCGCCGGCTCGGCCCGGGGCAGGTCTGGGCGGACGCGACCATGGCCCGCTGGCTCTGGGAGCGGGATCAGCTCGATCTGGAGAGCTACCTGGCCAATGACGACATCCGCACGGGCTACCACCTGGTTCGCTGGCGGGAGGAGGGGCCCGAGGAGCTGGCCGACCCCTGCGGGCGGCTGCTGGAGCGGCGCCTGCCCAAGGCCACCGACGTCAGCGACTTCTCCCCGGCGGGCCGGATCGAACTGCTGGCGGTGGCCCGGGGGCTGTGCGAACGCGCCGGTCTGGTGGCGGAGGGCTGCTGCGCCCTGGAACAGCGCCAGAGCCGGGGCTATCACCCCTATTCCGGGGGCCTGCGCCTCTGGGACGGCCAGCGGCTGCAGGCCCTCGAGCAGCGCTCGCCCCTGGTGGCCAGCCTCTGCCAGACCGTCGACATGGCCTGGCTGATCCATCCGGCCCGGATCAGCGACACGCTGCGGGAGGCCCTGGCAGTGCGGCGGCAGGACGACGCCGTCCGGCGGGACCTCTAGGTTCGCTGCACCGAAGGGCACCGTCGTGGCAGCCGCACTGATCCAGGCGATCGATGGCCAGCAGCCCCACCTGCTGCGGCTGCCGGCCCAGGAGGGATCCGCCAGTGCCCTCGAGGAGGTGCGCTACGTCCTCGGCAGTCGCCAGCCGCCTCCGGGCCCCGTGGTGCTGGAGGCGGGCCGCTGGCTGTTGCGGCTGCCGGACCTGCGCCAGCTCCAGGAATTGCTGGCTTCCCTGCAGCTGGAGCTGGTGCGTGTCGCCAGCCGCCGGGCGGAAACCCTGGTGGCCGCCGCGGCCCTCGGCCTCGACACCGATCCGGGCCCGGCCCGGCCGGCACCTTCTGCCGCGGCCGCGGGGGCACCGGCGTCCGATCTGCTCGTGCATCGCGGCACACTCCGGGCCGGTGACCATCTCCAGGGGGAGAGTTCGGTGCTGCTGCTGGGGGATGTGAACCCGGGTGCCCGGATCAGCGCCGCCGGCAACGTCCTGGTGTGGGGGCGGCTGCGGGGCGTCGCCCATGCCGGCGTCGGCGGGGATCGGGGGGCCCGCGTCGTGGCCCTGCAGCTGCGGCCCCTGCAGCTGCGGATCGCCGATGTGGTGGCCCGGGGCCCCGAGGGTCTGCCGCCCCCCGGTCTGGCCGAGCAGGCCCAACTGGTGGACGGGGAGATCCGCATCGATCCGGCGACGCCGGACTTCAGCGGCTGAATGGAGATCAGCGGTTGATCAGGCCGAAGGCCCCGAGCCCGCCGGCCACCGCCATGAACCACAGCGGCGAGATCCGGGTGCGCAGCATCAGCACGCACACCAGCAGCGACACCACCACCCCGGGCGCATTGGTGTCGGCGGTCTGGAGGATCTTGACCCCCACGGCGAACAGGATGCCGAGGGTGATGGGCCCCAGGCCCCTCTCGAAGGCCACCCGCCAGGGGGAGTTCCGCAGCCGGTTCCAGCTGAGGCAGGCCACCACCATCAGCAGGGTGGAGGGCAGCAGGATCGCGATCTCGGCGCCGTAGGCGCTCAGCAGGGCCCAGCCGGGGCCTTCGCGCCAGCCGGCCCCCATGCCCAGCAGCCCCACGATCATCGAACTGGGTCCGGGGGCCGCCTCGGCCAGGGCGTAGAGGTCGGCGAACTGGGAAGGCCGCAGCCAGCAGTACTGGACGACGCTGAGGTGGTGGTACTCGGCCAGCAGGGTGTTGCCGCCCCCCAGGGAGAACAGGGACAGGCCAAGGAAGGTGCCCATCACCTGCAGCAGGTGGCCGAGATCGTTGAGGCGCATGGGGGCGCAGCTGGCCGTCTCGGCGACGGCCGCCAGCAGCAGGGGCGGCATCAGCGCGGCTCTCCGGCCGGGGGCCCGGGCTGGGGCCGCCGCGGCCAGTACCAGGCCATCGCCAGGGGGCCGGCCACCAGCACCAGCGGCACCAGGCGCACATGGAAGAACGTCATCAGCACGAAGGTGACCGCCGCCAGCAGCAGGGCCACAGGATCCTTCCAGTACTCATCGAGGATCTTGAAGCCCATCGACAGGGCCATCCCCGCCGCCGCCGCCACCACCCCCGCCAGCACCCGGTCGAGGGCGGGCAGGCTGTGGAACTGGAAATACAGCAGCCCGACCGCCATCAGCAGGGTGAAGGGCACCAGCAGCATCCCGGCCAGGGCCGCCAGGGCCCCGGGCAGGCCCCGGAAGAAGGTGCCGACATAGACGGCCATGTTGATCTGGTTGGGGCCGGGGAAGAGCCGGGCCACGGTGAGCCCGGTGAGGAACTCCTCGTTGCTCATCCAGCGGCGCTGCTCGACGATGATCCGCTGGCTCCAGGCCGAGAGACCACCGCCGAAGGCGGAGAGGGCCACCATCAGCATGCCCGTGAACAGCTGCCTCAGCCCGGGCGGAGCGGCCGTCGGGGCGGGGGCGGGGAGCTCAGTCATGAACGAAATGGGGGTCCGGAGGCAGTTCCCCTTCCTCGTGGTACTTGGGATCGAGGGGATCGGGGGCGTTGTACTTCTCGGCGTTCTCCCAGTCGGTCTGGAACATCTCGCGCAGCCGGGCCACCACCTCGGGGGCGTCGCTCTCGATGCCCAGTTCGCGTCGCAGATCGAAGGCACTGCGGTCGATGTTCATCGAGCCGGTCTGGGCGAAGGCCCCATCCACCAGGATCAGCTTGGCGTGCAGCTTGGGCCGCTGCTGCCTGCGCACCTTGACGCCGAAGCGCTGCATCACCCGCAGCGAGGAGAAGGTGTCGTAGATGTCCCAGTCGCTGATGCCATGCTTGCCGCCGCACAGCACCCGCACCTTCACGCCCCGCTCCCGGGCGCTGATGATCCGCTCGAGGATCACCGCATCCACGAACTTGGGGTGCTGGATCCAGAGCGTGCGGGTGGCGGCGTCGACGATGCGGGCCATCTGTCCGCGGCTGTGGGCGCTGCTCCACACCAGCCCCACCCCCAGGTCGGGCTGGAAGAAGACGCGCTGCCAGTCGGCCTCGAAACCGGCGGTCACCTGGGCCACCACGGCGGGGTTGTAGGTGAGCACCCCGTAGTCGCGGGTCTCGGTGAAGTACTTGTCGGCCAGGTTGAAGGTGGCCACCAGGGCGGTGTGCCGGTCGACCACCATCGATTTCTCGTGGGTCACCGGGAAGGCCTCACTGGTCCAGGCAGTGTCGATGCCCCAGCCCTGGAGGCGGGCGAAGGCCTCATCGTTCCAGCGGTCGCCGCCGGAGGTGTGGGGGTTGAGCATGACCCGCACCTCCACCCCCCGCTCCCGGGCCCGCCGCAGGGCCTCCTCCACCGCCACGGACTGCAGCTTGAACTGCTTGAGCAGCAACTGCTCGCTGGCGGTCTCGATCAGCTCGACCACCGCATCCACACCGTCGTCGGGCATCACCAGCAGCCGCTGGGGCCGGTGGGGGGCAGTGGTCATCGCAAGGTGGAGGGGATGGGCCTTTCTAGCGGCAGTTCAGGGCCTTGGCACAGCCGTTCCGCCGGGTGGGATTAGCCTGCCCCGACGCCCGTGGATGCCGTGACGTCAGCCCCCGCCCGCATCATCCTCATCTGCTCCGGCAAGGGGGGCGTCGGCAAGACGACCCTCACCGCCAACCTGGGGATCGCCCTGGCCCGGCTGGGGGAGCGCACGGTGGTGCTCGATGCGGATTTCGGCCTGCGCAACCTCGATCTGCTGCTGGGCCTGGAGAACCGCATCGTCTACACCGCCCAGGAGGTGCTGGCCGAAACCTGCCGGCTGGAGCAGGCCCTGGTGAAACACAAGCAGGAGCCCAATCTGGCCCTGCTGCCCGCCGGCAACCCCCGCATGCTCGAGTGGCTGACCCCCGAGGACATGCAGCGCATCGTCGCCATGGTGGCGGAGCGGGCCGATTTCGTGCTCATCGACTGCCCGGCCGGGATCGAGGACGGCTTCAAGAACGCCGCCGCCGCAGCCCGCGAGGCGATCGTCATCACCACCCCGGAGGTGTCGGCCGTCCGGGATGCCGACCGGGTGATCGGCCTGCTCAACACCCGCGGCGTGGCGCCGGTACAGCTGGTGCTCAACCGGGTGCGGCCCAAGATGATGGCCAGCCAGGAGATGCTGGGTGTCGATGATGTCACCGACATCCTGGCCCTGCCCCTGGTGGGCCTGGTGGTGGAGGACGAGCAGGTGATCGTGTCCACCAACCGGGGGGAACCGCTCACCCTCAACGGCAACGGCTCCCCCGCCGCGAAGGCCTACCAGAACATCGCCCGGCGCCTGCGGGGTGAGGACGTTCCCCTGGAGGATCCCTCCAAGGTCCGCAGGGGCCTGCGCGCCCGGCTGATGAACAAGATCCGCAAGACCACCGGTCTCTTCTGAGCACCATGACGCTGTTCGATTTCCTCCAACGGTTGCTGGGGCGCCAGAAGCCCAGTGGAACCCTGGCCAAGGAGCGGCTGCAGCTGGTGCTGGCCCACGACCGCAGCGATCTCAATCCCGAGCTGCTCGAGCAGATGCGCCGCGAGATCCTCGAGGTGGTGCAGCGCTACGTGGAGATCGACCTGGAGGAGGGCGACGTGAGCCTGGAGACCGAGGACCGCGTCACCGCCCTGGTGGCCAACCTGCCGATCAAGCGGGCCCGGCCCCTGCCCGCCCTGGTGGCGGCCGCCGCCGCCGTGGGCATGGCCCAGCCCCCCGCCCTGCCCCAGGACGACGCCAGCGCCGGGGAGCCGAGCCACCCCTCGGCCGCCGAGCCGCCGGGGACGCCGTCCTCCGGCGACGCGCCTGCGGACTGACGGGACTCCCCCCGCCCGGCCTGCCAGGGGAACCATGGAAACAGCAATACGACGGCACAGCATGACGGACGCCTTTCCTGTGGGCATCACCCCGGCTGAGCAGCGGGTGCTCGACCTGCTGCGCCGGGGGGACAGCAACCGCCACATCGCCGCCCAGCTGGTGCTGAGTCCACGCACGGTGGAGTGCCACGTGTCCCATCTGCTGGCCAAGACCGGCTGCCGCAGCCGCACCCAGCTCCTGCTCTGGGCCCTTGCCCAGGGATAGGCTGGGCCAGGCCCCAGGGGCCCATGCCGGCTTAGCTCAGTGGTAGAGCAGCGCTTTTGTAAAGCGAAGGCCATCGGTTCAAATCCGTTAGCCGGCTTGCCAGGGGATGGGCGCAGCCGCCGCCCTTACCATCGGCCCAGCACAGCGCACGGGAGGCCATGGCGTGCCACACCTGGCTGGTGGCAGGACTGATCACCCTGCCAGGGGCCCTGGCCCAGGCCTCCCCGGGCCCGCCACCGCCGCCACCGCCGGTGTCGCCGGCCCGCTCCGGTGCCGAGATTCTGGGCCGCCCCGGCATCCGCACCCGCTACGGGGATCCCGGCGGACCATCACCCGCGGTCGGGGGCCAGGGGCTGCCGTCCGTCGGTCCACCGGAGCGTCCCCTGACCGTTCCCGTCAACGAGAGGGTGGATTTCACCCCGACGATGGAGGAGGGCCCGTTCCAGCAACCCACCCTGCGGGGTCTGTTCCGCTGGGACCTGCAGCAACCGGCATCCCGCTGAGGGGACTCAGCCGATCGCCTGCCGGATCGACAGGAGGCCGAAGGCCAGGAACAGCCCGCCGCTGAGGCGATAAAGGACCTTCTCGCTGATCCGGCCGCCGATCCACTGGCCCGCTCCCACCGCCAGCCAGGTGACCAGGGCGTGGCCCAGAAGCGTTCCGGCCAGCAGACCGGCGAAACTAAAGGCCGGGGCCGCCGCCAGGAAGATGGTGGCGAACTGGGTGCGATCCCCGAGCTCGGCCAGGAACACGAGCACGAAGGCCTCCCAGATCACGGCGCCCGGCCCCCGGACACTGCCGTCGCTTTCGGCGGCCTCGATGGCCGCCTCGGCCTCGCTGGCCTCCTCCGTCGCGGCGTCGGCCGGAAGACGGGAGGCATCGACCAGGAGCTTCACGCCGAACCCCAGAAACAGCACCGCCGCCAGCCAGGGGACGACGGCCTGGGGCAGCCACTCCCTGAGGCCGAAACCCATGCCCAGGGACAGCAGGGTGACCAGGGTGAGGGCGGCGAAGGCCCCCAGGAACACCCAGCGGGGGCGATGGCGGGCCGCCAGGATCAGGGCCATGAAGAAGGTCTTGTCGCCCAGCTCGGCCAGGGTGATGGCCATGAGGCTGGAGCCGAAGGCGGCCAGGCCGGGGTCACCGGTGGGGGGAAGGGTCATGGGGCGTCGGGCACGCCTCCATCGGCGCTGGACAGGGGACCGGCCGCGGGCAGGGGCGGTGCCGGGGAGTCGGTGGGGAGGCTAGGTGCCAGCCGGCCCCCGGCGGCCGGCTGGCAGGCGACGCGTCAGCAGGGGGCCATCAGAGGCCGGCGAACAGCCAGAGGCTGAGGGCCAGCAGCAGCCACCCCAGCCAACCCAGTTCGAACACAGGCGTGGCCAGATGCACCAGGGGTACCAGCAGCCAGTGGCAGAGCGACACCCCCAGCAGCACCACCACCAGCAGCGGCAGCATCAGGCCCCCCCCGCTCCGGGCGCCGGCAGGACTCCGGCGCGGAGCACCGCCCAGGGATCGTCGCTGCGCTCCTCCCCCCGCCAGGCCAGGACGGTGCTGGCCTGGCCGGATCCCGGGGGCCAGGGCTGGGGTTCCAGCAAGGCCAGCCCGGGGAACTGGAGCGCCGCTTCCGCCGCCGTGGTGGCGGGGGGCTGGCCGGAGCGGTTGGCGCTGGTGGTGGCCAGCGGGCCTGTGAGGCGCAGCAGCTCCCGCGCCGGCTCGCAGGCCGGGACACGCAGGCCGAGGCTGGTGCCGCCGGGATGGAGATGGTCGGTGAGGGTGCCGGTGACCGGCAGCACCAGGGTGACGGCCCCGGGCCAGCTGCAGCGGGCCTGCTCCAGCCAGGCTTGCTGCCAGGGCACCGCGAGGACCGCGATCAGCTGGGGCAGGTCAGCCCCCATCAGGATCAGGGGCTTGTCGGCGGGCCGTTGCTTGAGGCGCCAGAGCAGGGCCGCCGCTTCTGGCCGGCAGGCCAGGGCCGGCAGGGTGTCGGTGGGGAACAGGACGGCCTCCCCGGCCGCCACACGCCTGGCCAGATCGGCGGGACCATTCATTGGGCCACGGGCCTCCAGGCGCTGGCGAAACGGGCCCGGCCCTCCAGGTCGGGGTGGACCCCGGGGTGCTCCAGACCGGCGGCCCGCAGCAGCTCGCCGACCGCCTCGCTCTGGTCGTGGTGGTGCTCCAGCAGCAGCAGGCCGCCAGGGGCGAGGGCCTGCACGGCACCGGCCACGATCGACCGGATGGCCAGAAGCCCATCGGGGCCGCCGTCAAGAGCCAGGTGAGGTTCGTGATCCCGCACAACCGGCTCCAGCCCGTCCAGGGTGGCGCTGGGGATGTAGGGGGGGTTGCTCAGCACCAGATCCAGCCCGCCCCACCAGGGCTGCAACGGCTGCCACCAGTCGCCCGCCAGCAGGGAAACCTGGCCCTGGAGGTCCCAGCGGCCGAGGTTGGCCCTGGCCTGGGGGAGGGCCTCGGCGCTGACCTCGACGGCGAAACCACGGCTGGCGGGAAGGCTGCGGGCCAGGGCGATGGCCAGACAGCCGGAGCCGGTGCCCAGGTCAGCCCAGCAGGAGATGGGGGGGGCCTGTCGTCGCAGCTCCAGGGCCAGGTCCACCATCAGCTCCGTTTCCTGACGGGGGATCAGCACGCCGGGGGCCACCGGCAGTTCCAGGTCGCGCCAGGGGCAACGGCCCACCAGGTACTGCAGGGGCTCGTGGGTGCACCGGTGCCGGTGCCAGAGGGCTTCGAGCGCCTCCAGCGGGCGATCGAGCCGGAGGGTGGCCTGCGGGTGGCACCAGAGCGACTGCAGCTGGCTCCAGCGCAGCCCGCCGCCCAGATCCAGGAGCCAGTCGAGGTCGGAGGCGGCGCCGCCTCGGGCCAGCAGGCGGCGACGCCAATCCAGCAGCTCCGATCCCGTGACCGTCAGGGCCCCGGACCCGGGCGCCGGGGAGGCGGGGATCGGGGCTGGGATCGGGACGGTGCCGGCCTGGGAAACCATGGGGGGAGCCTAATCAGGGGCGTCAGTCTCAGCAGGGACGCCAGCAGAGGCCCGCCTCGGCCCGCAGCCGCCCGGCCAGCTCCAGCTCCAGCAGCCGGGGCATCAGCTCGGCCATGGGGCGATCGAGGGCCAGGCTCAGCTGCTCGAGGCTGGCGCCGCCACCCACCGCCGCCAGCAGCCCTTCGGCCGCCATCGCACCGGCGTCAGCCGGCCGGGTGTGGGCGGGCTGGCCGGACGCGGCCGCCGCAGCCGCCGGCGGGCCCGACCCGGGACCGGACCGGGCCAGGGGACCGGGACCCAGCTGGCCGATCAGGTCGGCGGGGAGGAGCAGGGGCGTGGCCCCCCGGGCCAGCAGCCGGTTGCTGCCCAGGGCGGAGGCGCGGCCGGCATCGGCCGGCACCACCCAGAGGGGCAGCTCCAGCTGCCAGGCCAGCTCGGCCGAATGCAGCGCCCCACTGACGACCGGACACTCCACCACCACCACTGCAGCGGCCATGGCCACCAGCAGGCGGTTGCGGGCGGCGAAGCTGCCGGGGCGCACGGCGGTGCCCTCGGCCAGCTCGCTCACCACCAGGCCCTGACGGGCCACCTGGCTCTGCAGCAGCGCGTGATGGAGGGGATAGGCGCGACCCAGCGGTGTGCCCAGCACCCCGACCGGGGCTCCTCCGGCCTCTAGACACCCCTGATGGGCAGCGCCATCAATCCCCTCCGCCAGACCACTCACAACGGGCCAGCCCGCCTCGGCCAGGGCGGCACCGATGGCCTGGGCCATCGAGAGGCCATGCAGGGACGGTCGCCGGGTGCCCACCACGGCCACGGCGCGGCGATGGCCCAGGTGCGGCCAGAGGCTGCCCCGGCCCTGCCAGCACAGCTGCAGGGGCGGCCGCTGCAGCCGCCGCAGGCCCGCCGGCCAGCCCCGGTCGCCGGGGACGAGCACGCCGCGGCCGAACCGGCACCGGGGCGCGAAGCCCTCCAGGGGCCTGGGCCCCCACTGGCGGCGGAAGCGCACCACCGCGGCCACCAGCCCCTCCCCCAGGCCCGGCACCGCTGCCAGCTCGGCGGCGGAGGCCCCCCAGGCGGCGGCGAGACCACCGCACCCAGCCTCGAGGGCCCGCAGGCGCTGCCAACCGAGACCCGGGCAGCGGCTCCAGAGCAGCCACCACAGGCGCTGCTGCCGGTCCCAGGTGGGGATGGCCCTGCGGGGGAACACCCCCTGCACCAGATCTCCCATGGCCCGCGCCAGCACCTGAACAACAGTACAAGCGTACTATGGCTGGCTGTCGGTGCCTGTCGGCCCTTTCCTCAGGATGGCCAGGGCCTGCTCCAGGTCCGGTGGCAGCCGCCGCTGCAGCCGCCGCCGGGAGCCCCCAGCGGAGAGATCCACCAGCACGAGGTCGACGCTGGCCTCGGCCGCCACCCCCCCGTCGGGGCGCAGGAAACGGCTCTGCCAGGAAAGCTTGACGCCCTGCCGCGGCAGCACCCGGCTGTGGATCGCGACCGCGTCACCGTGGAGCAGGGCCTGGCGGTAGTCGATGCGCAGCCCTACCACCGGCAGCTCCAGCCCCCGGGACGACAGGTCGCTGTAGTGGAGGCCGGCCCGGGCCAGCGCCTCGACGCGCGCCTCCTCCAGCCAGGCCAGGTAGGCCCCGTGCCACATCACGCCGGCGTGATCGGTGTGCTGCGGCAGCACCCGCCGGTTCAGACACCACCAGGCCGCTTCGGAGCGCTGCATCACGGTCTTCACCACAGGGGAGTGCGGAAACAGGATCAGCCATAGGCTGATCCAGAGCCTCTTTGACGACCGTGTTCCGCAACCTGCTGATCGCCGATTCCGGCAAGGGTCATGTGGAGGAGATGGTCCGCATCCTGCGGGACATCCCCCCTTGCCGTCAGGCCCGGATCAACCTGCTGCACGTGATCCCCGAGCAGGGGGGTCTGGATCTGGAGACCCACCGCCAGCAGGCCGAGGTGCTGATCAAGGAGGCGATCGAGCGGCTCGGTCTCAGCCCCGGCGAGGTCAACACCCTGGTGCGGGAGGGCGACGCCAAGCTGACCGTGCTGAACGTGGCCGATGAGCTGGAGGCCGACCTGATCGTGATGGGGTCGCGGGGCCTGGGCCGGCTTCAGTCGATCCTGGGCAACAGCGCCAGCCAGTACGTCTTCCAGCTCTCCACCCGGCCCATGCTGCTGGTGCGGGACGATCTCTACGTGAAGGCCATCAACCGGGTCCTGGTGGCCATCGACGGCACCGGGGTCGGTGACGACGCCCTGCGGCTGGCCTGCGAACTGGTGCAGGGCATCCCCGGCGGCAGCCTCACCGGCGTGCACGTGTCCCGCCAGGACATCACCCCTTCGCGCGGGGGACGCACCCCCGGGGACGACGTGCTGCAGAAGGCGATCCAGCGGGCCCGCAGCTTCGGGGTGGAGATGAAAGGCCTGCATCGCACGGGCGACATCGCCCGAGGCGTCTGCGCCGCCGCCGAGGAGGCGAAGGCGGACCTGGTGGTGATTGCCTCCCAGGACCGCAGGCCGCTGGTGGCCCGGGCCCTGGTGGATCTCGACAAGCTTCTGGGCAGCTCGGTCAGCGACTACATCCGGGTGCATGCCCCGGCTCCGGTGCTGCTGGTGCGGGAGCCGGAGGGGCGGGCGCGCTGAGGGCGACTCAGCCGCCCTGGCGGCTGTTCGTCTGGATGTAGAGAATGATCAGAAAGACGGCGGGAACCAGAACGAACAGGAGGCTGGCAACGAAGCCGAGGTCGTTGGTTTCCATGACTGCTGGTGAGGTTCTGAGAACGTATCACCGCCCATCGGCGGGAAGGACGCCCCCTTCATCGCTCGTTGCGGATGGAGCGTCCTCCTCCTCCGGCTCCTCGGCGGCGGGAGGGACGGGCCAGGCGGTGGGCCCCTCCGGCAGGGGCTGGGCCAGGGCCCTGGCCAGGTCGCCTTCCCGGTCCGCGAGTCCCACCTGGGGCCGGGTGAGCACCATCACCGATTTCTGCACCAGGGCCTGACAGGCCAGCCGCCAGGTCTGGGGGCGCCGTCTCAGCTTGAGCTGTTCCACCGCCGTCTGTTCCGTGAGGGCGTTGGCCGCCCCGCCCTCCACCACCTCCACGAAGCAGGTGATGCACTGGCCGCAGCCCCCGCAGTTGCCCAGCCGGCCCTTGAGGCCGTACAGCTCGATGCCTTCGCGCAGGGCGACCTCGCGGAGGTTCTCCCCCGGGTAGCACTCCACGTCACGCTGCTCGCGCACGAACCGGATCACGGGCATGGCAGAAGCCTCGGGGGAACAGGACGGCTCCCATTGTGAGGCGCGCCGTTGCGGTCCGTTACCTGGGCCCCGTGCCGTTGCCCGCAACCCTTACCATCGCCAGCACGGATCGGTAATCACCGAGCGTCTCCTTAGCCGCCATCGCCCCGGCGACCGGCTTCGGCAACTGTCAACCCAGACCTGACCCCCCAATGGGATTGCCCTGGTACCGGGTGCACACGGTCGTCATCAACGACCCGGGCCGACTGCTGGCCGTGCACCTCATGCACACCGCCCTGGTAGCCGGCTGGGCCGGCTCCATGGCGCTCTATGAGCTCGCGATCTTCGACCCCTCCGACCCGGTCCTCAACCCCATGTGGCGCCAGGGCATGTTCGTCATGCCCTTCATGGCTCGCCTGGGTGTGACGGGCAGCTGGGGTGGCTGGAGCGTCACCGGTGAAACCGGCGTCGACCCCGGCTTCTGGAGCTTCGAGGGCGTGGCTGCCGCCCACATCATTTTCAGCGGCCTCCTCTTCCTTGCCGCCATCTGGCACTGGACCTACTGGGATCTCGAGATCTGGCAGGACCCCCGCTCCGGGGAGCCCGCTCTCGACCTGCCCAAGATCTTCGGCATCCACCTGCTGCTGGCCGGCCTGGGCTGCTTCGGCTTCGGCGCCTTCCACCTCACCGGCGTCTTCGGGCCCGGGATGTGGATCTCCGATCCCTACAGCCTGACGGGACACCTCGAACCGGTGCAGCCCGCCTGGGGACCGGAGGGCTTCAACCCCTTCAACCCGGGCGGGATCGTGGCGCACCACATCGCCGCCGGCATCGTCGGCATCATCGCCGGCATCTTCCACATCACCACCCGTCCGCCGGAGCGCCTGTACAAGGCTCTCCGCATGGGCAACATCGAGACGGTGCTGGCCAGCGCCATCGCTGCGGTGTTCTTCGCGGCCTTCATCGTGGCCGGAACCATGTGGTATGGCTCGGCCGCCACGCCGGTGGAACTCTTCGGCCCCACCCGCTATCAGTGGGATCAGGGCTACTTCAAGACGGAGATCAACCGTCGCGTCCAGACCGCCCTCGACAACGGCGCCACCAAGGAAGAGGCCTACGCGGCCATTCCCGAGAAGCTCGCCTTCTACGACTACGTCGGCAACAGCCCCGCCAAGGGTGGTCTGTTCCGCGTGGGCCCGATGATCAACGGTGATGGCCTGCCCACCTCCTGGATCGGCCACATCGCCTTCACCGACAAGGAAGGCCATGAGCTCGAGGTCCGGCGTCTGCCCAACTTCTTCGAGAACTTCCCGGTGGTGCTCCAGGACGACCAGGGCATCGTCCGCGCTGACATCCCGTTCCGTCGGGCCGAGGCGAAGTACTCCTTCGAACAGCAGGGTGTGACGGCCACCGTCTACGGCGGTGCCCTCAACGGTCAGACCTTCACCGACCCTGCCGACGTCAAGCGCCTGGCCCGCAAGGCCCAGCTTGGCGAGGCCTTCGAGTTCGACCGGGAGACCTACCACTCCGACGGCACCTTCCGCAGCTCCCCCCGCGGCTGGTTCACCTTCGGCCATGCCTGCTTCGCCCTGCTCTTCTTCTTCGGCCACATCTGGCACGGTGCCCGCACCCTCTACCGTGATGTCTTCGCCGGGATCGACCCCGATCTGGGTGAGCAGGTGGAGTTCGGTCTGTTCGCCAAACTGGGCGACCGTTCCACCCGGCGCCTTCCCGAGGGCTACGTGCCCCCGGCCGGTTCCACCCTCAGCTGACCGCCAGTCCCCCCGAGGATTCCCATGGAGAGCTTCGCCTACATCCTGATCCTGGCCCTGGCCATTTCCACGCTGTTTTTCGCGATCGCCTTCCGCGACCCCCCGAAGATCGGCAAGTGACCATCCGTCCAGATTGATGCCGAGCCCCCGGGAAACCGGGGGTTTTTTCATGCTTCAGCCCGCGACCGGGAGGCACCCCCCTTCTCTTTGTGCCCGTAGCTGTTTACACTCCAAACAATTGGACGCGTGCCCGGGGATGCAATGTCCCTCCTGCCAACACACCGACAGCCGCGTTCTGGAATCAAGGGCCGCCGATTCCGGGCGCAGCGTGCGGCGGCGCAGGGAGTGCCTCAATTGTGATTTTCGCTTCACCACCTACGAACGGGTCGAGACCGTTCCGATCACCGTGGTCAAGCGCAACGGCAGCCGGGAAACCTTCAACCGCAGCAAACTGCTCCACGGTCTGCTGCGGGCCTGCGAGAAGACGGGTCTGGAACCCGCCCGGCTCGAGGCCGTCGTCGACGACATCGAACTGGCCCTGCAGCAGCGGGTCGGCCGGGAGGTGAGCAGCAATGAGATCGGTGAGCTGGTGCTGCAGCGCCTGCGGGAGATGAGCGAGGTGGCCTACGTGCGCTTCGCCTCCGTGTACCGCCAGTTCCAGAGCGTCAGCGATTTCGTGGCCACCCTCGAAGGGCTGGGCAGCCGCGCCAAGACCAAGAACCGGCTGGCGGTGGTGGGCTGAACCGGGCACCGGGGCAGGGAACGGATCAGCCAGCCGGTCCATTGATAGAGTGATTGATCGGGTTTGCGCTGCAGGCGGGCAGCCATTCCGTTCCTTCGCACTGCCACCGGCAGACCGCCCCAGCTCCATGACCCTCACTCCTTCTTCCGAAGCCGACACCCTCGAGGCCCTCACGCCGATCAGCGGCGAGGAGGCCACCGACGTGGAGGCCAGCGCCGATCTCGATCTGGCGATCCCGGAAGAGGTGCCCAGCGCCGACGACTCCAGCAGCCGTGTCAGCGCACGGGACGGCGACGGTGTGGGCTTCACGCTGGACGAGTTCGCGGCCCTGCTCAGCAAGTACGACTACAACTTCAAGCCCGGCGACGTCGTCAACGGCACCGTCTTCGCCCTGGAATCCAAGGGCGCGATGATCGACATCGGCGCCAAGACCGCCGCCTTCATGCCCCTTCAGGAGGTGTCGATCAACCGGGTGGAGCACCTCTCCGACGTGCTTGAGCCCGGCGAGGTGCGGGAGTTCTTCATCCTCAGCGAGGAGAACGAGGACGGCCAGCTCACCCTGTCGGTGCGTCGCATCGAGTACCAGCGCGCCTGGGAGCGGGTGCGCCAGCTGCAGAAGGAGGACGCCACGATCTACAGCGAGGTGTTCGCCACCAACCGCGGCGGCGCCCTGGTGCGGGTGGAGGGCCTGCGGGGCTTCATCCCCGGCAGCCACATCAGCACCCGCAAGGCCAAGGAGGAACTCGTCGCCGACTTCCTCCCCCTCAAGTTCCTCGAGGTGGACGAGGAGCGCAACCGTCTGGTGCTCAGCCATCGCCGTGCCCTGGTGGAGCGCAAGATGAATCGCCTCGAGGTGGGCGAAGTGGTGCTGGGCACCGTCCGGGGCATCAAGCCCTACGGCGCCTTCATCGACATCGGGGGTGTCAGCGGCCTGCTGCACATCTCCGAGATCAGCCACGAGCACATCGAGACCCCCCACACCGTGCTCAATGTCAACGATCAGATGAAGGTCATGATCATCGACCTCGACGCCGAGCGGGGGCGCATCTCCCTGTCCACCAAGGCCCTCGAGCCGGAGCCGGGCGACATGCTCAGCGATCCCCAGAAGGTGTTCGACAAGGCCGAAGAGATGGCCGCCCGCTACAAGCAGATGCTGCTCGAGCAGGCCGAGGACAACGAGCCGATGGGTGTCTCCCTGGAATGAGGTCGCGCCGGATCCGCTGACGATGGTTCACCTTTCCCTGCGGGGCACCCCGCTGCCCTGCGGGGACCGCCCCCTGGAGGCGGTGCTGTTCGACAAGGACGGCACCATGAGCCACAGCGAGCCGATGCTCGTGGCCCTGGCCCAGGCCAGGGTCTTTCATTGTCTGGCCCTGGCCGGCCTGGCCGAGCACGACCCGGAGCGGCACCGCGACCTGGGCGCCCTGCTGCATCGCGCCTATGGCCTGTCCGCCGAGGGCATCCACCCGGCCGGCACGATGGCGGTGGCCAGCCGCGACCAGAACCTGGTGGCCACCGCCACCGCCCTGGCCCAGGTGGGCCTCGGCTGGCCCGAAGCCCTGGCCACGGCCGAGGCGGTGTTCGCCCGCACCGATGCCCTGCACGGCCAGGGGAGTGAGCAGCGACCGGCCCCCACCCCGGGCCTGCGGTCCCTGCTGGAGGCCCTGCGCCTGGCGGGAGTGCGCTGCGCCGTCATCAGCAACGACCACGTGGAGGGCATCGAAGCCTTTCTGGCCGCCCACGATCTGGCCACCTACGTGCAGGCCCACTGGAGCGCCGAGCATCAGCCCCGCAAACCCGACCCCGCCGCCGTCCATGGCCTGTGCGCGGAGCTGGGCGTGGCGGTGGAGAGCTGCGCCCTGATCGGCGACGCCAACAGCGACCTGCGCATGGCGAGGGCCGCCGGGGTGCCGGTGGTCCTGGGCTACCGGGCAGGCTGGCGTCGGCCGGTGGCGCTGGACGGCTCCTTCCTGCAGCTGGACCACTGGCGGGAGCTCGCCGTCGTGCCGGGGAACGCCGCCATACCCCCCAATGGTTCCAGCGCCACTGGGATGGTCGCCCCACGGGAATAAGCTCAGCCATCGACTGACCCCCTGCCCCTATGAGCCGTTTCGTCTTCACCTCGGAATCGGTGACGGAAGGCCACCCCGACAAGATCTGTGATCAGGTCAGCGACGCCGTGCTCGACGCGCTGCTGGCCCAGGACCCCTCCAGCCGGGTGGCCTGCGAGACCGTGGTGAACACCGGCCTCTGCCTGATCACAGGGGAAGTCACCACCAACGCCCGCGTCGACTTCAACACCCTGGTGCGGGGCGTGATCGAACAGATCGGCTACAGCGGCGCCCGCGCCGGCGGCTTCGACGCCCGCAGCTGCGCCGTGCTGATCGCCCTTGATCAGCAGTCGCCGGACATTGCCCAGGGTGTGGATGAGGCCGACGACCATGACGGAGATCCCCTCGACAAGGTGGGCGCCGGCGACCAGGGCATCATGTTCGGCTACGCCTGCGACGAAACCCCGGAGCTGATGCCGCTGCCCATCAGCCTGGCCCACCGGCTGGCCCTGCGGCTGGCCCAGGTGCGCCATGACGGCAGCCTCGGGTACCTGCTGCCCGACGGCAAGACCCAGGTGAGCGTGGTGTACGAGAACGACCGCCCTGTGGCGATCGACACGATCCTCATCTCCACCCAGCACACCGCCGAAGTGGAGGGGATCAGCGACGAGAAAGCGGTGCAGCAGCGCATCAAGGACGACCTCTGGACGCATGTGGTGCTGCCCGCCACGGCCGATCTGCCCCTCAAGCCCTCCAAGGAGAGCACCCGCTTCTACGTCAACCCCACTGGCAAGTTCGTGGTGGGCGGCCCCCAGGGCGACGCCGGCCTGACGGGCCGCAAGATCATCGTCGACACCTACGGCGGCTATGCCCGCCACGGCGGTGGGGCTTTCTCCGGCAAGGACCCCACCAAGGTGGACCGTTCCGCCGCCTACGCCGCCCGCTATGTGGCCAAGGCTCTGGTGGCCTCCGGCCTCGCCCACAAGGCCGAGGTGCAGCTCAGCTACGCCATCGGCGTGGCCCGGCCCGTGAGCATCCTGGTGGAGAGCTTCGGCACCGGCGCCCTCAGCAACGCCGATCTCACCGCCCTGGTGCAGGAGCACTTCGACCTGCGCCCCGGCGCCATCATCGAAGCCTTCGGCCTGCGGGAACTGCCCCAGCAGCGGGGCGGACGCTTCTACCAGGACGTGGCCGCCTACGGCCACTTCGGCCGCAAGGATCTCGACCTCCCCTGGGAGGACGTGACCGCCATCGCCGCCACCCTCAAGCAGGCCACGGCGAGCCGTGTCAGCGCTGTATCTGGGGGTTGACCTCGGCAGCAGCGGCCTGCGCCTGGCCGTTCTGGCCGACGCCGGAGCACCCGGTGGCGAGCCCGACGCTCCGGTGCTGGCGCTGCAGGCCCCCTACCCAGGCCGTTTCGAGGAGCCGGAGGCCTGGAGGCAGGGCCTGATCCAGCTGCTGGCCGCCGTGCCCGAGCAGATCCGCCGGCGCGTGACAGCCCTCGCCGTCGATGGCACCTCCGGCACCCTCCTGGCCTGCGGGCCCGGGGGACGCCTGCTGCCGCCGCCACTGGCGGCCGCCCTGCCTTACCACCAAGCCTGTCCGGAGCAGGCCGGGGCCATCGCCACCCTGCTGGCCGCGGAGGCGGGGGCGGGGGCCGCGGAGAACGGGGCATGGGCCGACCATCCCGCCGCCAGCAGCAGCGGCAGCCTGGCCCGGGCCCTGCGCCTGCTGGCCCTGGCCCGGGAGGCGGGCCTCGCCCAAGGCCTGCTGCTGCGCCACCAGGCCGACTGGCTGATGGGCTGGCTGCTGGACGACTGGCGTTGGGGCGAGGAGGGCAACAACGTGCGCCTGGGCTGGGACCTGCCGCAGGGCCGCTGGCCTGCGGGGGTGGCCGAAGGCCTGGGTGCCGGTGCCCTGCCCTCGATCCGCAGCAGCGGCAGCCGCCTCGGCGCGCTGGCTGCGGAGACGGCGGCCACCCTGGGCCTGCCGGCCGACTGCCAGGTGGTGGCGGGCAGCACCGATGCCAATGCGGCGGTGCTGGCCGCCGATCCCCAGGAGGGTGATGGCATCGCCGTGCTGGGCACCACCCTGGTGCTGAAGCAGTTCGTGGCCGCCCCCCTGGCCGGGGCCGGGCTCAGCAACCACCGGGTGGGCGGCCGCTGGCTGGCGGGGGGAGCCTCGAACGCCGGCGCCGGCATCCTGCGCCGCTTCTTCGATGACGCCCAGATCGCCGAGCTGAGCCGCCAGATGACGCCGGACCGTCCCACGGGGCTGGCCCTGCGGCCCCTGAGCCGCCGGGGTGAACGCTTCCCGGTGGACGACCCGGAGCTGGAGCCGATCCTGGAACCGAGGCCCACGAGTGATGCCCGCTATCTCCAGGCCCTGCTGGAGGGCCTGACGGCCATCGAGGTGGCGGGCTGGCGGCGGCTGCGGCAGCTGGGGGCGCCGGAACTGCGGCGGGTGATCAGCGTCGGCGGCGGCGCCCGCAACAGCCAGTGGCGGGCCCTGCGGGCACGGGCCCTGGGGGTCCCGGTGCTGAACCGACCGAAACGCACGGCGGCCCTGGGCATGGCCCTGCTGGCGCGGGCCAGCTCCAGGATGGGGGCCGACTCCCCCCTGCCTCGGCCATGAACGAACGTCTCCAATCGATCCTCGCCATGGCCCTGTTCGTCGTGCTGGCCGGTTATGTGGGCTTCAGCGGCCTGCGGCTGGCTCTGCTGCTCTGGCAGCGGTTCGCCGGCGCCTGAGCCCAGAATTCCCCCAACCGACCGGAACCCATGGCCGCCGATCCCCTCACCGCTGCAGTGAGCGACCGCATCTGCAAGCACATGAACGACGACCACGCCGAGGCCGTGCTGGCCTACGCCCGCCACTACGGCGGCTGCACCGAGGCCCGCCAGGCCCGGATGGTGGCCGTGGAGCCCGAGGCGATGCGCCTGGAGGTGGACGGCACCCGGGTGGAGGTGCCCTTCGACCACGCCCTCACCGACAGCGAGGACGCCCACCGCACCCTGGTGGCCATGCTGCGGTCGCTCCCCGGGAAGGCTTGAGGCAGCGACTGCGCCGCCAGCGGCGGCGCCGGACCCCTGACCCTCCTCACACGCCTGTGCCAGCTCCCGCTCGGCTGGATCGCCGCCACCCCCTGCCCCCTCTGCCGGGGCCTGCAACCGCCCGGGCATGAGCCCGGTGCGCCCTGCCCGGACTGCCGCCAGCGCCTGCCCCTGCCGGCGGGGGCCCTGAAGGGCAACGAGCCCCTGCTCTGGTGGGCGGCCGGGTCCTACGACGGCGAGCTGCGGCGGTTGCTGCTCGGGCTGCGGCAGCGGCCGGATCCCGCCAGGGTGGGCGCCCTGGTGCAGGTGCTGGCGGAGGGGCTGCCGTTGTGGCGGCAGCGGCCGCTGCTGGTGCCGGTGCCGAGCTGGAAACGGCAGGGGAATCCCCTGCCGGCGCTGGTGTGCCGCCAGCTCGTCCGCCAGCTGGGGTACCGCCGCGCCGATCTGCTGGAGCGCTCCAGGCCGGTGCTCGGCCAGCACCACCTCGGCCGAAGCCTGCGCCTGGCCAACCAGGCGGGAGCCTTCCGCTGTCGCCGCGGGCCGCGCCTCGGCGAGGCCCTGGGCCGGCCGGTCCTGGTCGTCGACGACATCCTCACCAGCGGGGCCACCGGCTGCAGCGCCGCAGCGGCCCTGGAGAGCCTCGGCTGGCAGGTGGTGGGACTCCTCTGCCTGGCCCGCACGCCCCGGGGGCGCACCCGGACGGCCCGATCCGGCAGCGGGCCGTGATCTAAGATCGCTGCGTCGCTTCGGCGACGGGCCGGGATAGCTCAGTTGGTAGAGCAGGCGACTGAAAATCGCCGTGTCCCCAGTTCAAATCTGGGTCCTGGCATTGCGTGCGGACTGCTCTGCAGCCCATCACCATGCCCCATCAGCCCTCGACCTCCAGCCAGATCTTCAACAACGCCGACAGCTTCGCCCAGGCGTTCGATGAGGCCTGGCAGGAGCACAGTCGAGAGGATCCCTCCCACGGGCTCTCCAGCACCGAGAAGCTCGAGGCGATCCTCGGCCGGGTGGCGGCCCACCCCTTCGCCCAGGCCGATCCGGCCATGGCCCGTCAGGTGGGGGCCTTCCGGATCCGCCTGCTCGACCTTTAAGTGGCGCCCATGAGCAGCTCCCTCGCCCGCCTCCTCCAGCTCCTGAGCGGCGGCTTCAGCAACCAGAGCCAGGCCTTCGACAATCCTCCGCTCTACGCCCACATCCTGGTCAAGTTCCGGCCGCTGCCCCAGCTGGCGCCAGGCTCCCTGCTCCTGGAGCAGTCCTACGCCATCTCACCCGGCACGCCCTACAGAATCCGGGTGCTGCGCGCCGAGCGCCGCGACGGCGCACTGATCATCCACAACCAGGCCCTGCAGGACGAGCAGCGGTTCTGGGGCGCCATCGAGGATGAGGGGCGACGCCGCAACATCGGGGACGCCGACCTGATGCCCCTTGAGGGCTGCACCTACGTGGTGCGGGAGGTGGGTGACGGGTTCGTCGGTGAGGTGGAGCCGGGCTGCCGCTGCCTCGTGGAGCGCAAGGGGAGCGTGGCGTACCTGGTCAGCAGCTTCGAGATCGATGCCCGGGGCATGCGCACCATCGACCGGGGCCACGATCCGGCCACCCACGAGCAGCTCTGGGGATCCCTGGCCGGCCCCTTCGAGTTCGAGCGCACCGACGACTACCGCGCCGAACTCCCGTCCGCCTGGCTGGAGACCTGAACGGCCAGGGGCTCCTTCAGCCGGCGATCAGCTCGTCCATGAAAGGCTGCTCCCCCTCATCCAGGAAGGGATCAATCTCTTCCGAGGCCAGGTCGAAGGGTTCCGCGCCCGCCACGGAGGCTGGCGCCTCCTGCTGCAACGCCGGCGGATGCACCGCCTGCAGATGGCGGGAGGTGCCGCTGCGATCCAGACCCCGCAGGGCCGCCTCGATCCTGGCCAGGCGCTCCTCGGTGTCGCCCAGCCGCTCGTCCATGGCGGCCCCATGGGCGGCCTCCAGGTCGGCCACCTCCTCCAGCCGCGCCCCGATGCGATCCTCGTGGCCCCCGAGGCGCTCCTCAAGCTCCAGCAGGCGGTAGGTGAGCGCTTCGGTCACCTGGGACAACACCTGCAGCTGATCAGCCAACCGCAGGGAGGCGTCCTCGGATGGGGATACAACAGAAGCCATGACGGCACCGGGATGATGGCCGGATGGTATCGGCGTGGGGCCGGCCCGCCAGGGGTGTCCCCGGCCGGGGGGTTTGTAACGATTCTGAAAACCCTGTCGTGGCGAGCGGACAGGCCCATAGGATCCGCCTTGCAGCCCATGATCGGGACGTTTCCTGCAGCCGTCCTCGAAGGCGTCTGCCCAACGGCAGCGGCCTTGCGCCCTGCCCATGCGCCCTGCCCACTGACCTTCTCTCCAACGCCTCTCCCCCGGCACCCACGCTCATGACACTTGCCAACGCTGCCTATCTGGGCATCGAGCGTTTCTCCAGCGACCGCAACAAGGAAAACTGGACGAACGCCACCGAAAACGACAAGGCCGCCCTGATCCGCGCCGTCTACAAGCAGGTGCTCGGCAACCAGTACGTCATGGCCAGCGAGAGGCTCACGGGTCCGGAGTCCCTCTTCAAGCGCGGCTACCTGAGCGTGCGGGAGTTCGTGCGCCAGGTGGCCAAGAGCGGTCTCTACAAGGCCAAGTTCTTTGAAAGCACCAACCCCTACCGCTTCATCGAGCTGAACTTCAAGCATCTCCTGGGCCGGGCTCCCCAGAACAAGGCCGAGATGCTGCACCACTTCACGATCCTGCAGGAGCAGGGCTACGACGCCGAGATCGACTCCTACCTCGACAGCGCCGAGTACCAGAACCGCTTCGGTGAAGAGGTGGTTCCCTACCTGCACGGCTGGGACTACTCCTCCGGCCAGCAGGGCCTGCAGTTCTCCTACATGCTGCAGCTCACCCGGGGCGTGGGCGCCTCGGTGCGGGGCGATCTGCTCAAGAACCAGTCGCGCCTCAACCCCTCGGTGCATGCCGAGGCCCCCATGCCCGTGGTGAGCCCCAACGCCAGGGGCAGCGTCTTCCGCAAGGTCCCCACCGACGGCATCACCCGCCAGGGTGTCGGTGCCGGCGAAGAAGGTCGCACCTTCCGGGTCGAGATCTCCGGCTTCAACAACTACCGCCTGCACAAGCGCAGCAACCGGGTGCGCTTCATCCCCTTCAACAAGCTGCTGCAGACCCAGCAGCAGATCCTGCGCGAAGGCGGCCGTATCGCCAGCATCACCCCGGTCAACTGATCCGGGCCTCCGTTCAGCCTTACCCCCCTTACCCCTCCGAACCCATGAAGGTTTCCGCAGGTACCCGAGGCACCGGCCTCAACAGTTCCCGTCAGGTGGCGTTCACCGTCACCGGCGTCAACAACAACGACTACTCCCGCACCGCGGACATGGTCATGAACGTGCCGTTCACCCGCATGAACGAGACCATGCGTCTGGTCCATGCCATGGGCGGCAAGATCGTGAGTGTCTCCGTGACCGGCGGCGGCACCGGTGGCTCCGAGGCGCCGGCCCCCCGCAAGGGCAAGGCGAAGGCGGAAGGCTGAGGCCGGGCCCCGCTCCGGTGATGCGATGGGTCCCCTCCATGGGGGCCCTTTTTCATGGGCCGGACGGGGTGGTCGGGGCAGCGGGCCTTACACCCCTCCGCGGGATCGACCGTCCAGGCTGAACCCCAGCGGACGCTCAGGTGGCCAGAACGCTTGCGGCCGCTTGGATCCTGGCGGTAGTGACCATTTATTAAGGCGCTCCCATCCACCGGACACTGTCACCAACAATAGGTAGGTCTTTCGGAGCGATGCCCGGCCTTGGCCAGGCGATCATCGAAAGCAACGACGCAGTCGACGTCAGCCAGGCCTCCCCCCGGACTGACGCTCCAGACTCGACCCCCTTACCCACCCAATCCCGACGTTCGACGTCGAGAACAGGAGCTAACTCAATGTTCGACGCCTTCACCAAGGTCGTTGCTCAGGCTGATGCCCGCGGCGAATTCCTCAACGCTGGTCAGATCGA